>JAIRNG010000107.1 GCA_031258135.1 Mediterranea sp. (in: CFB group bacteria) | reverse complement strand
CGCAATGAGGTGGAACGACTGTTTAGACGGCTGAAAGGGTTTAGAAGAGTATGCACACGATACGAAAAACTTGATATTATGTATTTGGCGTTCTTAAATTTAGCTTTAATACTTGATGGACTTAATTTATATGCTAGCACGCCCTAGTTTTGTAAACCAACAAAACGATGGCGATACTTTGTACCATTGAAATCAAAAAACGATTAGGGGGTCGACCCCTAACCGTTTTTACCAACAAAACTCAGGTTCCTCATTACCCATTGAAAATGGAGAAACGAAAAACCTGATATTTTAAAGTGAAAGTTTAAAGCTGACACAGTTTAATTTACACTACCCGGGCATCCCCCTTTCCAAATCTTTCTCCAGGTGTTTTTAGTACAGCAAAGATAAACATTTGAAAGCTATACACGACCAAATACGCTCAGCTTTGTATAATCGTGTTTGATCAACATATTTCTGGCGGCTCTCTGATCCATGATTCCCATGTCCCGCATTTGCAATATATATGAAAATGGAATATGGGTTACGTCTGCAATCTTCTGGATGTACAGATCGTGGGTGTTGATAACATTCATGCCTATAGAATTATTCTTTTATATATCAATCGGTTTGATTTCATATCTCTCCAAGTCTTCAATTAAAAGCGGGATAGTACAGCCGTCTTGTTTCATTACAACAACGCTTAATTTTACGCGGTTCCTTGACCCAGAGTTTACAATAACACCAACAAGGGTAGCTTCCTTCTTCTTTAAAATAAGCCATTGTCCGAGTTTTAAGTCTTTTGTTTCCATGATTTTTAATTTTTATGGCAGTGGAAATTCACACACTACCTCAAAAATTCCCGTTAACGAAAACCAAACAAGCCAAAGAAAACACACAGCAATCATTAATGCAAACGTAAATATCGGCGCCAATATAATCATTACAACTAATCGAGCCGGAATAGACAAAAATTCTCTTCTTGGGTATCTTTTTGTTTTTAATAGCATATTAAACAGAATTAAAGAAAGTGGCGTTATCGAACATATTGCGGAGATTATAATTATTCTCGAATCTACCATTTCTTCTCCTGGAAACACAAAAAAGGCGGAACACACACACAGGGCAAGAAAACCCAAAACGGTAAAAACCCCTTCATAGCGAAATTCCATAAATTGTTCTTCGGGAGGCGCCTCCGCTTGTTCTTCAGGGAATGTCTCTATCTGTTCTTCAAGAGGCACCTTTTTACTTTGGCGTCTTTTTACGCCGGTTTTAGCTTTTTGAACACGCTCTGTTTTTTCTTTCATTGTTATATATTATTTAGTTTATACAAAAGTAATTTAATTTTTTCAAGCAAAACAAACATTTTGTCCCCTTTATTAAATCAGCTTATATAAAGTTTGCGTAAGTTCCACTTTTTATCCGTCGTATTTCTCTTTCAATATACCACACCGCCTTTTGCAGGTCTTCAATCTGTTTTTCTTGGCTATCTTTTCCTTCTTCCTGTTTTATACCGGAACGCCAAAGATATTTGATAGCATTGCCTACATTGAAGTTGTAATGTTCGATGACTTGAATACACTCGATCCCTGATGGATGAGAAGTATAGTGAGCTGGGTGATTTACATTGTTCTTATTCATTGTTCTGCGATTTAGCTTTTAATTTTGTTTTTAATATATTATTCCCATGTGTATTCACATTGCATACATTGGAATATTCCATCTTTAATAATGTAATTCATATCTGTAGAACCACATTCAGGACATTCTTTTATTTTCAATTCAGGAACACCAACGCTTCCAGCAAAAAGGTGTTTTTAGTACAGCAAAGATAAACATTGAGAACCGACCGTAGCCGGCGGTCGGGATCACGTACCCTCAGGAGGAATCACGACTGTTTTTCATTCATCGCTGCCGCGGCCTAAAGCCTTCTGCCTCTTCCGGCATCGATGCGCAGGAAAATGAAGAGTAGAATGGTGAAGCCCCATAAGGACGAACCGCCATAGCTAAAGAAAGGTAAGGGGATACCAATAACCGGGGTTAGCCCAAGTACCATCCCTACATTAATGATCAGGTGGAAAAAGAAGATACTCAGCACGGAGTATCCATATACACGCCCAAAAGTAGAGCGTTGTCTTTCTGCCAACGTTATCAGCCGCAGGATGAGAACGAGATACAAAATTAATACTGCTACGGAGCCTGCAAATCCCTGCTCTTCACCAATCGTACAGAAGATGAAGTCGGTATCCTGTTCGGGTACATATTTCAGCTTCGTTTGGGTACCGTTCAAAAAGCCCTTGCCTGTTAATCCTCCGGACCCGATAGCAATTTTGGACTGATTCACATTGTATCCTGCCCCTGCCAAGTCTTCTTCCATACCCAATACCACTTTAATACGAACCTGTTGATGAGGTTCGAGCACTTTGTCGAATACATAGTTACTGGAATACAGAAAAAACGCCGAACCCAACGTGAAGAGAACGATCCAGATGTATTCCCACTGTCGTTCACTTAATGACAGAAAGATCAAATAGCCCACGAGTAATACTCCCAATCCCCACAACACATAAATCAGGTCAAAAGAGACATAATGGGAGAGATCGTATGCCAATAGCGCCACAGGCACGCTGACCAGCAAAATGTTACGGACAGGTTTCAACTTTCGCAGGTATACCCAGATCATCCCGGCAGCAAAAAGGATGATCATGGAGAGTACGGCAAATTGTCCGACAGAGGTCGGCGTATTGGGTATCATCACTTCATCAAAGCGGATACCTACAATAAAATACATGATGCTACAAACTCCCAGAAAAAGTACTACTCCGGGCATTCCCTCCCGGTAGAGTACAAGAAAAAAGGCCAGATACACCAAAGCAGATCCCGTTTCTTTCTGAAAAATGATCAACAGCATAGGAAGCAGGATGATCACTCCTACAACAAAAACGTATTTGATCCTTTTCATGTTGAAAGTATAGGAGTTCATGTATTTGGCAAGCGCAAGCGCGGTGGCAAACTTGGCAAACTCGGCAGGTTGCAGGCTGACCGGACCCAGTTGAATCCACGAGCGGGACCCTTTCACATCCGGAGCTATGAATATCGTGACAATAAGCAACAAGATCATCCCGATGTAGACAACATAAGAGAACATGTCGTATATACTGTCCTCCAGCATCAACAGGATAAATCCAAGGCCAAAAGAGCAGATAATCCAAATGAACTGTTTACCGGAACGGGTAGAGAGGTCGAAGAAACCTATCTCACCATAGTCATAACTGGCTCCGCACACACTGAACCAACCCGCAACAATAAGCAATAAATATATGCAGATCGTTACCCAATCCAAGCTCTTCCACCAAAGATTAACGCTTCTGGGAGTCATGCGGTATTAAATTAGTATTCTTAATATAATTTATTTTGTATTCCCGTTCAGGAGCGACTTTCCCCGTCAAGTATTTCTCTATCAGCAAAGCGCCGACAGGTACCGCATGGGTTGCACCGAAACCGCCATTCTCTATATAAACGGAGACGGCGATTTTAGGGTTATTCATAGGAGCAAAACCCATAAAGATAGAGTGGTCTTTCCCCTTATTCTGTGCTGTACCGGTCTTACCGCAAACTTCAATTCCCGGTATGTTAGCCCCATAACAGGTTGCACCGTAAGCGCTTCCGATGACAGCGCCGCGCATGCCTTCGACAATATATTCATAGTACTTCTTTTCTACCGTTGTATAACGGGGTATGCGATAGATACTGTCTATTTCATGGTCTTCGATCCCCTTCACGATATGCGGGGTGATAAAATACCCCCTGTTGGCAATCGTAGCGGCAAGATTGGCGATTTGTACAGGAGTAAGCAGAACTTCACCCTGGCCGATTGCTGTTGAGATAATGCGCAATGCCCCCCAGCGACCTTCGCCGTGTATCCTGTCATAATACTGGGCATTAGGGATTAACCCCCTTTTCTCTCCGGGCAGGTCGACGCCAAGCGCATATCCGAATCCCATAGATACCATGTGATCCTTCCATACCGTAAGGGCATTGGCTGATGAACCGTATTTCTTTTTATTGTCTATCATGCGGTAAAACCCCCAGCAATAATAAGAATTACAAGAGGCTGAGATCGACGGGATGAACGGAATGGGCGCGCCATGCGTATGGCATCCTACACTCAGCCCTCCGACTACAAACCCGCTCTTTCCATAACAAGGAAATGTGGTATTCGTATCTACAATACCTTCCTGCAGGAAAACCAATCCTTGTGCGGTCTTAAAGGTGGAACCCGGAGGTGTACCCGACATCAGCGCGCGGTTAAACAAAGGCTTCAGCGGGTCTTGCGCCAGAAGGTTATGGTTTGCTCCACGCTGACGCCCCACCATTGTAGAAAGATTGTAAGACGGGGCGGATACGAAACAGAGTATCTCTCCCGTTTCGGGTTCAATGGCCACTATACTTCCAAGTTTATTCTGCATCAGCTCTTCAGCCAGCATCTGCAGTTCAATATCAAGACTTAGCGTCAGGTTCTTGCCGGGCACAGGCTTCTTATCAAACTCTCCGTTCATATAGTGTCCCTGGATACGTCCATGGGCATCCCTGAGGAGGACCTCCACCCCTTTCTCACCACGAAGATAGGTCTCGTATGATTTCTCAATGCCTTGATTGCCGATATAGTCGCCCCGCACGTAATAGTCGTCGGCTTTAATATCCTCCATGGAAACTTCGGCGATATCGCCTAAAGCATGAGCCGCAGAATTGCAGGTATACTGGCGAATGGTACGGCGTTGAATATAGAACCCCGGAAATTTAAACAACTTCTCCTGGAATACCCCGGTTTCTTCGGCAGACAACTGGGTCATAAATACCTGATGGGTATAACGGGAGTATCCCGGGTTCTGGCGTTTATCGCGTATGTCGGACATACGTTTCCTGAAATAGGCGGGAGTGATATTCAGCGTCCGGCAAAAATCAAGCGTATCCAGATTCTCAATTTCCATCATCGCCACAGTAATGTCATAAGCAGGCTGATTAAATACCAGCAACTTACCTGTGCGGTCGTACATTGCTCCACGGGAAGGATACTGTGTTTTATTGAGGAATGCATTACTATCGGCGTTCCTCTTATAGTCTTCGGAGACGATCTGCAGGTCAAACAAGCGCAAACAAAAAATGAGTACCGTTACAATAGCGATACCACTGATCACGAATTTTCGTTTTTCGAGCGTATAGTTCTTGGCCATACTTAGTTCCTTATTTCATTGATAGCGAATATACAGATAACCGTCAACACCGTACTGCTAACTATTCTTATCAATAGCACATGAATGTCTGAGAATGAGAAAAAGGATATCGTAAACAGCATCACATGATGCGTGAGTACGGTTGCCAGAAGATATTTTATATAGGATAAAAATCCCATGTTCTTCAATGAAGGCACAATTTTCTGATTGTCACGGGGAGTGAACAAACTGAGATATACCGGACGGATAAAGGCCAGCATCACCGTTGCCGCAGCATTCATTCCGGATGTATTCGAAAAGATGTCGATGCACAATCCCAGGGCAAATCCCCATAACATCGCTTCATTCCTGGATATGTCGGCCTCCAGCCGTAATATAAAATATATATACAGAAAGGGGGTTGCATATCCGGCTATATGCATATTGTTCAAGATAAGTACTTGCAGAAGCAGCAATCCTACAAACCAGAATATCTTATGTATATAGCTTATGATCAATGTTTCGTCGTCTTCTTTTCCAATTCCTGTTGTTCTTGCTGTCCTGATCTCGAAAGGATACGTACGGTACTCACCTTTCCGAAATCTGTTGCCAGTTTCACTTTCAGCAGGGAAGAAAGTCCGTCATGCGAGTCGGACATATCATCCACCGTTCCGACCATGACACCCGCAGGGAAAACGGTTGAATATCCGCTTGTGACAACCGTATCACCCAGATTAAACGGCGCATGACGGGGTAAGTCCTTCAGGTAGGCGTATTTTGAATCTCCGTGTTCCCACTTCAAGTAACCAAAATAGTCATACCCCAATATCTTGCAACTGATATTCGATTTACTATTCAACAAGGAAATCACAATCGAATAATGGGCGGAAGTCATATAAACGATTCCCACTACTCCATTGGCGTCTACCACTCCCATTTCGGGACGGATGCCATCTTTCTCTCCTTTATCGATCGTAATATAATTATCTGCATTGGTCAGGCTGTTGTTGATGACATTTGCTTTGAATATTCCATAGTCGGCCGGTAGAACATTCCTGATACTGGCTATTTCCTGCGAGTCTGTACGGTATTCTTTCAGTGCATTTTCCATTTGTATTATCTGTTGCTCAAGAGCGAGGTTACGATCCAACAGCGCCTCATTTGTAGACTTCAAATGAAAATAGGATGAAATACCTCCCGACAGTTCGTATATCTTTCCTGTCACCACATTGGCTGAAGTAAAGAAAACCCCTTGCTGATAGTGGTTGAAACGAAACAACAAAAACATACTGATCACTTCCAACAGAATGAAAAGGAACCAATAATTATACTTTATAAGAAAATCCAGTAAATTCCGCATAAGCTAATATGTTTGCGCAGACATCAAATCACCTCATTAGGAATGAGTAGCGCTCCACGTTTTTCAACGCAATGCCCGTACCCTTGGCCACGGCATGAAGCGGATCTTCTGCAATATGGAACGGAATACTGATCTTGTCCGTCAAACGTCTGTCCAAACCGCGAAGGAGCGCACCGCCACCTGCCAGATAGATACCGTTGTGTACGATATCCGCATAAAGTTCGGGAGGAGTATTCTCCAACGCACTCAGGATAGCTGTTTCGATCTTAGAGATCGATTTCTCCAGACAATGCGCCACCTCCTGATAACATACCGGTACTTCCATCGGAAGTGCAGTGATGCGGTTAGGGCCATGAACAAGATAGTCTTCCGGAGCGTCTTCACCCAGTTCAGTCAATGCGGCGCCCACATTTATCTTAATACGCTCCGCCATACGCTCGCTGACTTTCACATTGTGCTGACGGCTCATATATTCCTGAATATCGGCAGTCAGGTCATCACCTGCAATGCGGATGGAGTTGTTCGATACGATACCTCCCAGAGAAATTACGGCAATTTCAGTCGAACCGCCGCCTATATCGACAATCATGTTTCCTTCCGGAGCTTCAACGTCAATACCAATACCAATAGCTGCCGCCATCGGTTCGAAGATCAGATACACGTCGCGTCCTCCGGCGTGTTCGGCCGAATCGCGAACCGCCCTGAGTTCGACTTCGGTACTTCCCGAAGGTACACCGATCACCATACGAAGCGAAGGCGAGAAGAGCTGGTTGCGTGAGTTAACCCGTTTGATCAAACCGCGCATCATCTGCTCGCAAGCGTAGAAGTCAGCAATCACGCCATCGCGAAGCGGACGGATGGTACGTATGTTTTCGTGGGTCTTTTCGTGCATCATTTTCGCTTTCTCACCCACTGCTATCATCTTGTCTGTACGACGGTCAAGGGCGACTACCGATGGCTCATCCACCACAATCTTGCCATTTGTGATGATAATGGTATTGGCAGTACCAAGGTCCATTGCTATTTCTTGTGTAAAAGAGAACAATCCCATATTTAATAGTTAGTAGTTAGAAAAGTTGTTACTTAATTCTTTGTTAGTGTTTAAAATGACGGATACCTGTTATTACCATAGCTATGCCATGTTCGTTACAATAGTTGATTGTCAGGTCATCCCTTATAGATCCCCCCGGCTGAATAACCGCTGTTACACCTTCCCTGTCAGCGATTTCCACACAGTCGGAGAATGGGAAGAAAGCATCCGAAGCCATCACCGCTCCCTGCAGGCTGAAACCGAATGATTTCGCTTTCCCGATAGCCTGTTTCAATGCATCCACACGTGAGGTTTGCCCCACACCGCTGGAAAGCAACTGCTTCCCTTTAGCCAGTACGATCGCGTTCGACTTACTGTTTTTCACGATCTTGTTGGCAAACAACATATCTTCAACTTCATCCGGAGCCGGCTCTTTTCCGGTAACGACTTTCAGATCGGCGACAGTCTCGATGTTCAGGTCTCTTTCCTGAACCAGTACGCCATTCAGCAGTGAACGGAATTGTTTTTTTGGCAATTTGGCTTCTTTACGCACCAGGATGATACGGTTTTTCTTTTGCCCCAGTGTCTCCAGCGCAGCCACGTCATAATCGGGAGCGATGATGACTTCAAAGAATATCCTGTTGATTTCTTCCGCCGTGTCTTTATCGATCACAGCATTGGTAATCAACACGCCGCCGTAAGCCGAAACGGGGTCGCCGGCCAATGCGTCTTTCCATGCTTCGAGCACAGTCGGGCGGGAAGCCAGTCCGCAAGCGTTATTATGCTTCAGTACGGCGAAGGTCGTATCTTCAAATTCGTCGATCAGTTCAACCGCCGCGTTAATGTCAAGCAGGTTGTTGTATGATATTTCTTTCCCGTGTATCTGGTCGAACATTCCTTCCAGGTTTCCATAGAAGTATCCTCTCTGGTGTGGGTTTTCTCCGTAGCGGAGCATTTTCTGATCGTTGGCAGTGCAACGGAAAGCCGAACCCTCTTCGCTATCGAAATAGTTAAAGATAGCCGAGTCATAGTGCGAAGAAACGGCAAACGCCTCTTTCGCCATCCAACGGCGTTCTTCCAATGTTGAAGTCGCTCCGTGCTCCATCAACATATCCAATAACGGTTTATACTGATGCTGAGAAGCGACGATAACCACATCATTGTAATTTTTCGCCGCGGCGCGTATTAACGAGATACCGCCTATATCGATCTTTTCGATGATAGCCGCCTCATCCGCCCCTGAAGCCACCGTGGCTTCAAACGGATAAAGGTCTACAATAACAAGGTCTATTTCAGGGATTTCATATTTCTCTGTTTGCAGCATGTCCTGCCCGTCCGAACGACGGCACAGAATCCCTCCAAAGATTTTCGGATGAAGGGTCTTCACCCTTCCACCCAATATGGAGGGATATGATGTAAGATCTTCCACCGCCCGGCACGGAAAACCCAATGATTCAATAAACCGCCGGGTGCCGCCGGTTGAAAAAAACTCCACACCTTCCTCATGAAGTTTGGTTATAATTTCATCCAACCCTTCTTTATGGTAAACCGACACAAGAGCGGTTTTTATTCTTTTAGTTTCAGACATTAAAAACGGTGCATTAAATGATTAAGATGCACAAAGCTACAAAATATTATTTTATTACACCTCATTCTAATTTAAAAATAAAGCCGAAAGTCAAAAAAACAGGAACTACCAGATATGCACCCGTTCCGCTACGGGTATGAACATCGGATCTTTATCCGTAATATTGAATGTTTCATACCAGGCGGCAATATGCGGAAGCGCTCCGTCAACGCGCCATTTACCCAATGAATGTGGATCATTTTTCGTGCGGCGAAGAATCTCTTCGGGACGGATATTGCCTGCCCAGACATTGGAATAAGCCAGGAAGAAACGTTGTTCGGGAGTAAAGCCCAGTTTGTTTTCCGGCAGCGCATTGGCCGTAGCTGTTCTGAAAGCCTGGAAGGAAACTTGCAAGCCACCGTAATCAGCTATATTTTCGCCTAATGTGAAGCGTCCGTTTGCATGCACACCCGGCGCAACTTCGATGTTGTCAAAGAATTTAGCCATCACGTCGGCGCGCGCCTTAAAGTTTCCGGCATCTTCTTCCGTCCACCAGTCCTTCAGATTCCCGTCTTTGTCATATTGACGGCCCTGATCATCGAATCCATGCGTCATTTCATGCCCGATCACCACACCGATAGCGCCATAGTTAAACGCATCGTCGGCATTCATATCGAAGAACGGATATTGCAGGATTCCGGCCGGGAAACAGATTTCGTTTGTGGTCGGATTGTAATAGGCGTTTACCGTTTGGGGCGTCATCAGCCATTCGTCTTTGTCTACCGGTTTCCCTGCCTTTGCCAACATTTCGTTGAACTCAAAGACGGTGGCGCGATTAACGTTTGCCCAATAGGAATCGTTCTTGATTTCCAGCGCCGAGTAGTCTTTCCACTTATCCGGATAGCCAATCTTCACATGGAATGTGGAGAGTTTTTCCTGCGCTTTTACTTTGGTTTCGTCACTCATCCAATCCAGGGCGGCGATGCGTTCGCCCAGTGCAACCTGCAGGTTCTTCACCAACGCTATCATGCGTTCTTTAGCCGCTGCCGGAAAATACTTCTCAACGTACATCTGTCCTACCGCCTCGCCCAATGAGCCATCTACAACCGAAACCGCACGTTTCCAGCGAGGTTGCAATTCCTGTTTCCCGGACATCGTTTTTCCGTTAAAATCGAATTTCTCAGCAACCAGATCATCACTCAGATAAGATGCCGAAGCGGAAATAACCGTCCATTGCAGATAGATGATCAGATCGGCGAGCGGTTCGGTCTGAATGATCTTGCAGGTTTCCTTTATTCCGTCAGGTTGTCCTACACTCAGGTCTTGCAGGTCATTCAGTCCTACCGTTGAAAGAAAGGCGTCCCAATCGAAAGGTCCGAAATCTTTCTTCAAAGCCTCGACGGTCATTTTATTATAGTTGGTATGCGGATCGCGCAGTTCAACACGTGAACGGGCCGCTTTCGCCAAACGGGTTTCAATGTTCATAACAGCCTTCTGCGCCCTGGTTGCCGTACCTTCATCGAAACCGGCCAAACGGAACATTTTTACGATATGCTCGCCGTATCTGGCGCGGATATTCTTCATGTTATCATCCTGTTCCAGGTAATAAGCGCGTTCGCCCATACCCAGGCCGCTTTGATAGGTGTGAACAATGTTCATCGAACTGTTCATATCATCGGCGCTGACATAAATGGCAAAGAAAGGCGTCATGCCCCGTGTTTGCATCCCGGCCATTACCGGATACAGTTCTTTCTTGTCTCCGATAGCGGCCAGTCCGTCCAACTCCGCCTTTATGGGAGCGGCGCCGTCAGCGTTCAGCTTCACGCTATCCATAGCGATGTTATAAAGGTCGCCTATTTTCCGGGCGACGGAGCCTGCTTCATGCGAAGCCGAAGCCAGTTCTTCGATAAGTCCATGCAGTTGTACACGATTATTTTCCGCCAATTGGTCGAAAGAGCCGAAACGGGCATATTCGGCCGTCAACGGATAATTCTTCATCCATCCGCCACAGGCGTATTGGTAGAAACTTGTTCCCACAAGGGCTGTTGTGTCAAGGTTTGCAAGTCGGATGCCTGGAGTTAACGGAGCTTCCTTCTTACTGTTACATCCTGTACTCATAAGACATAATGCAAGGATTGGTAAATAATACTGTTTCATAAATAATTGGGATTATATTGTTCCAAGTTTTCCAGTTCCATAGACACCCGCTCCCACTCTTCAACAACTTTATCCAATTGTTGTTTGAGTTTCCGGTGCTTTTCATAAAGCGCCATATCGGATGCGCCGTCAAGAGTAGTCATCTTTTCTTCGAGTATGGTAATGGCCGACTCTGTTTCTTCGATGGTCGTTTCACACTCCGCCACCTGTTTTTCCAGTTTCTTCTGCTTTTTATTCAGTTCCTTCCTGACTTCATACGGCTTCACTCCGTCCTTCTCCAACCAACGGTCGGCGCAAGCCAAAGGAGAACGATGCGGTAAGGAAGTTCCCTCTCCTTTGGCTTGCGCCGGCCGTTGGTCGGGGAGAGGCGGAACGGGATTGTTCAATTCATTCAGCTGCCCGATCTTCTTCTTTTGCAAAAAGTCATAGATGCCTCCCTGGTGTTCTTTCACCAGTCCGCCGCCAAATTCATAGACCTTAGTAACCAACCCGTCAAGAAACTCACGATCGTGGCTGACCACGATCACCGTTCCGTCGAAATCCCGGATCGCATCTTTCAGCACGTCTTTCGAACGCATATCCAAGTGGTTGGTCGGCTCGTCGAGAATAAGAAAGTTCACCGGTTCGAGCAGTAGTTTTATCATCGCCAGGCGGGTACGTTCACCACCCGATAATACTTTTACTTTCTTATCGGACGCCTCGCCGCCGAACATAAACGCTCCCAGGATATCACGTATTTTCAAACGGATATCGCCCACAGCTACACGGTCGACGGTATCGAATACCGTCAGGGACTCATCCAGCATCTGCGCCTGATTCTGGGCGAAGTAACCGATTTGCACATTATGCCCAAGGGTTAGTTTACCTTCAAAATCAATCCGGTTCATGATGCATTTCACCAAGGTTGATTTACCTTCGCCATTCTTACCGACAAAGGCCACCTTCTCTCCCCTGTTAATGGTGAAGTTCACATCATGAAACACTATATCCGCGCCGTAAGCCTTCCCTACCCCTTCACAAATCACGGGGTAACTGCCTGAACGCAATGCAGGAGGGAATTTCAAACGCAATGCGGCATTGTCTTCATCATCCACTTCAATGCGTTCTATCTTGTCTAACTGTTTGATGCGGCTTTGCACCTGCACGGCTTTCGAGGCCTTATAACGGAAACGTTCGATAAAGTCCTCCGTATCCTGTATCTGTTTCTGCTGGTTCTCATACGCACGAAGTTGCTGTTCACGGCGTTCTTTCCGCAGTTCGACAAACCGGTCATAAGCCACACGATAGTCGTAGATCTTCCTGCAGGATATTTCAATGGTACGGGTCGTTACGTTGTTGATGAAAGCGCGGTCGTGGCTGACAAGTACTACGGCATTGGCACGGGTGGCCAGGAAATTCTCTATCCATTGAATGGATTCAATATCCAGGTGGTTCGTCGGCTCGTCGAGCAGCAATACGTCAGGACGGCGAAGCAGGAGTTTGGCCAGCTCAATACGCATACGCCATCCGCCACTGAACTCGGAAGTCGGACGATTGAAATCCTCACGGGTGAAACCCAACCCCATCAATGTCCGTTCTATCTCTGCCTGGAAGTTGGTTCCTCCCATCATCAGGAAACGTTCATTCCCGTTGGTAAAGCGGTCTATCAATTTATGGTATTCTTCCGAATCGTAGTCGGTACGGCCGGCCAGTTCGACACTCATCTTCTCAAGATCGGCTTGCAGCTCGAAGATATGCTCAAAAGCCTGTTCAGCCTCCTGCATCACTGTCCGGTTATCCGTCAGAACCATGACCTGCGGCAGGTAACCGACCGTTGTATCGCGAGGTATGGATACATTACCTGAAGTCGGCGTCTGTAATCCGGCCAATATTTTAAGCATGGTAGACTTTCCGGCTCCGTTCTTACCGACCAGGGCGATACGGTCCTTCTTGTTTATCACATACGACACATCATCAAAGAGCGAAGTGGCATTAAATTCTACCTTTAATTGTTCTACAGAGATCACTTGTTTTTTGTACTAAATTCTAATTCCGCCCAAAGATAACACCAACTAATCGAATTTACCCCATCTTCGTTGAACAAATTTCCTTAAATCATACAGGGGGTAAATACCATTGGGCAATACACAGAGGGTATGACGCCTTGATTTTACCTGCCCCAATAGGACGAACAGGGGGTGCGATACGTATGGAACAGGGGGTGTCATACGTATGGAACAGGGGTGTCATACCTATGGGACAGGGGGTATCATACCTATGGGGCGACCCTTGTCATACCTATAGCGGAAGTTTTACATCGGTATCGCACTCCGTCAGGGTATAACCCTGCAAGCATCGATACTTATTTCTGCAGTCCGTCAGCAGGAATACCGGATATATTCCGAATACGTTAACGATGTTTAACGAAAAAGATTTGTTTTTGTTCTTTCAATTCTTTTTTTTACAAAAGAAAAGAATTTCTTTTTCTTTTTATTTCTTTTAGGGGGTGCAGGGGAATTTTTGAGGGAAGGATTTACTTTCCCAACCTTGGCATTCCCGCAGCCGTATTCATTGCAAATATCCCTTTCTGCTTGGAGCGTATATCTTCGATCAGATAAAACGCCTTCGGATCAAAGTCGTCAATAATTGCAACGACTTTCCGCTGTACTTTACGGGAAATGACCGTTTCGATGATATCTACTTCGGAAACCGCTCCTTCCCCTCTGATCAGGGTAGACCCAAATCCGCCCTTGTTTAACAGCTGTGTCAGTTCCGTACCGTTTTTCTTGGTATAAATCCGGAACAGTTGGAAACCGAAAGCGATCTTATTTTCAACCAGAATACCCACATAGTTTCCGGCGGCATAACCGCCGGCGTATGCCAGATAGGCTATAACGCTGTTGGCATGGGAAAATATCTGCGAGATGATCACCACCCAGATAAAGACCTCGAAAAACCCGACTAAAGGCGCTTTCGTCCGCTCACCCTTCGACACGAAAATAATGCGCAATGTGCCCAAGGTTACATCGCAAATACGCCCAAAGAAAATCACGACCGGCAAAAGCCATGGATAAGCGCTGAAAATTTCAATCATAACACCGTGTTTTTAATTTATTCGTTCAATCCGTTAATAACGGCAAAGATAAGAAGTTCATTTATGAATACTTATCAAATTCCTTTTAAAAAAACAGGTATTCATGGGGCGAAGATAATATTTTCGTGCGGTTGCACGGAAATAATTATAAGAATCCGATAAATATCAAATCTATTTTATATCTTTGCAGCCTAAACAATCAAGTTTATATTGTATCTATCTTCTCAATGTGATGTTCCGTCTTTATCCCGCGGATATTTTCATCGTCAAAATCGCATCAAAATCAACTGATTTGTTTTTATAGTATTAATTAAGCGGCAAAGATGTGTAAACATAAGCATCGCGACATATTTTTGCATAAACGGAGATTATGACATTTAAAGAATTAAATATTTCAGAACCGATACTAAGGACACTGGATGAAAAAGGATATATGAATCCTACCCCCATACAAGAGCAAGCTATACCATTCGTTTTAAACAAGAAAGATCTGTTAGGCCTGGCGCAAACCGGAACAGGTAAAACGGCCGCCTTTTCTATCCCTATCATACAACAGTTATACCACAATAAGGAACGGGAGCAGAAAAGGAAAATCAAGGCCCTGATCCTTACCCCCACACGCGAACTCGCAATCCAAATCAATGATTGTATAGAGGAATTCGCGAAACACACGGGATTACGCCACACCATAATATATGGAGGCGTGAACCAGAATGATCAGGTGAATAACCTGAAAGCCGGCGTCGACATCCTTGTCGCTACCCCCGGACGATTACTGGATTTGCTGAACCAGGGTTACGTCAACCTCGGTTCGATCCGCCATTTCGTTCTCGATGAAGCCGACAGGATGCTGGACATGGGCTTTATACATGACATCAAAAAGCTGCTGCCTAAACTGCCTAAGGAAAAACAGACCCTGCTGTTTTCGGCTACCATGCCTCAGACAATAGCCACCATGTCACAAACGATCCTGCGGAATCCGGTGAAAGTAGAAGTTACTCCCGTTTCGTCAGTAGTCGATACCGTAAAACAATATATCTATTTTGTAGAAAAGAGTGAAAAAAAGGATTTACTTATAAACCTGCTGGTAAAAAACAAAGAGCAATCAGCCCTGATCTTTTCCAAAACAAAACACGGGGCGGATAAGATTGCGAAACAACTCTGTAAGGCAGGCATTGACAGTGAGGCCATTCACGGAAATAAATCGCAGAACGCGAGACAACGTGCACTCAACAATTTCAAGTCAAATAAAACCCGTGTACTGATCGCTACCGATATTGCCGCGCGCGGGATAGACATCGACAGGCTGGAGTTAGTCATCAACTACGACTTGCCGGATGTGCCGGAAACGTATGTGCACCGGATCGGACGTACCGGAAGAGCGGGAAATACAGGTATGGCACTGACATTTTGCGCCGAGTATGAACGATTGATGTTGAAAGACATTCAGAAACTTACCGGAACAAAACTTCTCGTAGCAAATTAATCACATTTCATATAAAGCAATGAATGACATGCGCTTAATTTGTATAATAAACCAATTTTGTCGAACCACATAACAATAAACATTTACGTAACTATATGGCAATATCATCTAACAAGAGAGAATTACAAAAGAAGAAAGTAGAAAAAAGACAAGAGAAGCAGAAGCGCAAAGAGGTGCGTAAAGCAAACGGAAGCGGCGGATCATTCGAAGACATGATCGCTTATGTAGACGAAAACGGCGTGATCGTCAGCACGCCCCCCGATCCGGTGAAAAAGAACTATGAGATCGAAGACATCGCCATTTCAACACCGAAAAGAGAAGATGCGGAAGAGACAGTCATGGAAGGCAGCGTCGAATATTTCAATCCCGACAAAGGATATGGCTTTATAAAGCATAGCGTTACCATGTATAAATACTTCTTCCACATCAGCAACGTACCCGATACCATAAAAGAAGGAAACAAAGTTACGTTCGAATTAGAACGCGGCCCAAAAGGCATGAATGCCGTTAAGGTCACAATCGTAAAGTGAACGGCAGCGCCCTGTTTACACCAGCTTATTGGTGGCCGGATCCGGAAACAGCACGGCGGGCTTAAACTTCTTCGCCTCCTCAAAATCCATGAAGGCGTAAGACATGATGATCACGATGTCGCCCGGTTGAACTTTACGTGCGGCGGCGCCGTTCAAACATATTTGTCCCGAACCCCGCTTACCTTTGATGATATAAGTTTCAAAACGCTCGCCATTGTTGTTATCGACAATCTGAACCTTCTCGCCTGCAATCATGTTGGCGGCGTCCATCAGTTCCTCGTCAATCGTAATACTACCTATATAATTCAGATTAGCTTCCGTCACACGCACACCATGCAACTTTGACTTCAACACTTCTATCATCATAAGACGACCTTCTTTTCTTAAATGATTATCGTTCTTTATATTTGATGTTGTCTATCAGACGCACATCACCACAAAACACGGTTATACAACCAATCACGTCATCCGAAACGTCCCAACGCTCCACCGGCTGCAAGGTGTTACTGTCCACTATGGCAAAATATTCCAATTGCAATCCGGGAGCGCCGGCAATCGCGTCCGCCACAAACTTCTGCGTTTCACATACCGTATGCGAGGACGCAAAGGTACGACTTTTATATAATGTCCGGGATATTTTCAGCGCATTTTCGCGCTCTTGCACAGAAAGGCGCGTATTCCGGCTACTCATAGCCAGCCCGTCTTCCTCGCGGACAATAGGACATCCGATGATATCCACATCATATTTCATCCGGCGCACCATTTCCCGTATAATCGCCAACTGTTGGAAATCCTTTTCACCAAAATAAGCCCGGTGGGGCTTCACGGCATCAAAAAGCTTACTCACAATCTGACAGACCCCGTTGAAATGTTTCGGACGATACACCCCTTCCATCACCGTATCCAACGGAGGATAGCTAAACTCGCGGGTATCGGGAACAGGATACATTTCTTCCACGGAAGGAGCAAAAACATAAGCAACCCCCATCGGCTCCAGCAATTTACAATCCGCTTCCAACGTCCGGGGATATTTCTTCAGATCCTCCTTATCGTTGAACTGAGTCGGATTAACGAAGATACTCACCACAGTCACACCGTTCTCCCTGACGCTACACTTCACGAGCGAAGCATGGCCGGCATGCAATGCACCCATTGTCGGAACAAAACCGATGGCCTTACCCTCTGATCTGTCACTCAGGAGTTCCGTTTGCAATTCCTTAACAGTATGTACTATTTTCATTCTCTGTCGGGTTTCTGAAGCTTACCGTTTGACTAAAACGCTGCAAAATAAACCATAATTTACCATATAAAGAAGAAATAAACTAAATTTATGCAAAGGAATCTCACGCCGGGGAGCGGCCTTTCTTCAGGATAAATGCTGATCTTCAACACATTAACAATTCGCAAGGAATTATAGCAAGCCGCGGCTTGCTTTAATGCCCGTTTTTTTTCCTATCTTTGCAGTATATTTATGAGAATGTTATGAAAAAGGTAAAGAAAGTTTTATTTATCACGCAAGAAATTATTCCTTACCTTCCAGGGTCGGAAATGGCAAACATTGGAAGGCACTTACCACAAGCCATACAGGAAAAGGGAAGAGAGATCAGAACCTTTATGCCGAAATGGGGAGATGTCAACGAACGAAGGAATCAGTTGCACGAAGTGATACGTCTTTCCGGTATGAATCTTATTATTGATGATACCGATCACCCGCTTATTATCAAAGTCGCTTCGATTCAGTCCGCCCGGATGCAGGTTTATTTCATTGATAATGATGACTACTTTCAGAACCGCCTTCAAACGACAGATGAGAACGGTGTGGAATACGAAGACAACGACTCCAGAGCCATCTTCTATGCAAGAGGCGTCCTTGAAACCGTCAAAAAACTGCGCTGGTGTCCGGACGTCATCCATTGCCATGGTTGGATAAGCGCATTAGCGCCGCTTTATATCAGGAAAGCCTACAGCGATGAACCTTCTTTCCGTGATGTAAAGATCATATTCTCCGTATATAATAACGATTTCAAGAATAAATTCAACCCGGATTTTGCGGACAAGCTCTTGTTGAGAAATATCACAAAGGAGGATGTTTCGACGCTTGGCGATAAAGAAGTGGATTATGCGACACTGCTGAAACTTGCCATCGACTACTCCGACGGAGTGATACAAAACAGCGAAACCGTGAATCGGGAAGTTATGGATTATGCACGCCAAAGCGGTAAAACAGTCCTTGATTACCAGAATCCCGATACATACGCCGACGCTTGCAATGACCTTTACGATCAGGTTTGGATAACTGAAACTAAATAATATAAACCTAACAGATTAACGACAGATGAAGGCAATATATATATGGTCAGTATTCATCACATTGGTTTTCTTCGGATGTGACGATAATACCGGTGGGCTTGGTTTGGGCATGCTGCCCGAATCGGACGGGATTACCGTCGGAACCAAAACGTTCGAGGTTACAACGGCATCGGTTGCGTTTGACTCTGTTTTTGCCAAGACAAACATCGGTTATGTCGGACGATTCACCGATTATGAACACGGATTCGGCGACTATGAAGGCAGCTTCCTTACAGAACTTAACTGTGTGGATGAGCTGACGTTCCCAAAACCGTACGATAGCATAACCAATAGAGATTCGCTGAACAATATGATTGGCAGTGCAGAAGAATCGGTTGAATTAGCCCGAATCGTTCTGGGATATTACAGTTTCTTTGGCGACTCGTTAAGTCCTATGCAGGTGAGCATCTATCAGTTGGATGAGAATATGGAAAAGAATCATTATACCCATTCAGCCGTTCCGAAATTAGGGGAGTTAATTGGCCGGAAATCCTTTTCTGCCGTTGACCTGGCCGATTCCCTCCGCCACGAATCAAACCACTTGTATCAGGTCAGCATCCCGATTGATAAAGGAATCGGAATAAAACTTATTAAAGAGAATTGGACTAATCCGAAAACCTTTAAGGATTCGGAGAGTTTCAGAGACTTCTTCAAGGGCTTATATATTACAAGTGATATAGGCGATGGTACTGTGCTTTATATCCAACACGTTCAACTCGATGTTGTTTACAGAAGTTTTCAGCTTGACAGCGTCGGAGACATTATGCAGAAGCACAATAACGGCGGCGACTCTACCTATTTGGCCTATCGCTCATTTGCTTCTACCATGGAGGTTATTCAATCCAACCGGATTAAAATATCGGACGAGATCGTTGAAAAAGCGAAAGAATCAAGTTGGACCTATCTCAAATCGCCGGCCGGCATATATACCCAAGCGACATTGCCCATAGGGGAGTTCCTGAACAAGGATAGCATCGATTTGGAACGGGATACGATCAATGCCGTAAAGTTGGTTTTCAACGCTTATCATCACGATATAAAAAATGAATATAGCATGAGTCCGCCGGAAAGCGTATTGCTCGTCAAGGAGAAAGATGTCAAAGATTTCTTTGAGAAGAATATGATACCCAATAGCACAACATCTTACATTGCATATTACTCCAACAATCAGTACACCTTCACGAATATCATGCGTCTGGTAACTTCTCTTGCCAAAGAATTGGAAGAAGCAAAGAAAGATCCGTCACTGGATGAAAAGAAATGGCTGGAAGAGAATGCCGCGGTAGCTATCATTCCGGTATCACTGGGTACGCAGACCTCCTCGTCCGGTTCGGTCACAATCACCAACGTACAACATGACTTAAAACCTGCGTATGTAAAACTGAAGGGTGGAAACGGCAAACTTGAACTTCGGGTAGTATACTCCCGGTTCAATCGGTAAGGTCGTCGCCATCCTCTTCGTATTCACAGGTGAACTCTTCGTCTTCACCCTGCGCTTTCAGCTCTTCATGCAGGTGACCGACGTCTTTGGAACGATGTACGATACGACCGGCGGCCGCTGTTTTATGGCTTTCCCTGTTCAGCTCTTCCCAAAGAACATCTTTCAGGGCGGAAATGCCTGAACCGGTCACTGAGGAAATAAACACATGCGAAATGCCTTCGGGAAGCGTCGGCTCAATCTCATCCATCAACTCCCGATCGAGCATATCGCACTTCGTTACGGCAAGTACGCGTTGTTTATCGAGCATTTCAGGATTAAACGTACGTAACTCATTGAGTAGTATCCCGTATTCCTTACGAATGTCATCGCTATCGGCAGGAACTATGAACAGCAACAGGGAGTTGCGTTCAATATGACGCAGGAAACGCAATCCGAGTCCGCGTCCTTCGCTGGCGCCTTCAATGATACCCGGTATATCGGCCATCACGAATGATTTTCCATCACGGCAGGAAACGATTCCCAGGTTAGGTTCCAGTGTGGTAAACGGGTAGTCGGCGATCTTGGGCCTGGCCGCCGAAACGGCGGAAAGCAATGTAGACTTTCCTGCATTGGGAAATCCGACCAACCCGACGTCAGCCAGGAGTTTCAGTTCCATAATAACCGTCATTTCCTGCATCGGTTCACCCGGTTGGGCGAAACGGGGCGCCTGACGGGTCGCCGTACGGAAATGCCAGTTGCCCAGTCCGCCGCGTCCGCCTTTCAGGAGGACGATTTCCTGCCCGTGTTCCGTCACGTCACAGATATATTCGCCGGTCTCCGCACGATAGACCACCGTACCGCAAGGCACTTCGATAATCCTGTCGCTACCGTCTTTCCCGAAGCTACGGTTCCTGCTGCCCGACTCTCCGTGACCGGCCATAACATGACGCTCGAACTTCAGGTGAAGCAGCGTCCAATAGTTACGGTTACCACGCAGGATCACATGGCCGCCCCGACCGCCGTCTCCTCCGTCGGGGCCGCCGTTCGGAACATATTTCTCACGCCGCATGTGCGTGGAGCCCCGTCCACCTTTTCCGGAACGGCAGTATATCTTTACGTAATCAACAAAATTGGATTCAGCCATCTTGAGCGGTTAATAATTAACAGTCAGCGCTGCGCCAACCGCATGAACGATTTGTTCCGTGATTTCTTCCGGATTGCCGTGACCCTTGATATGAACGTATTTCCCTTCGTTTTTATACCATTCGATCAACGGGCTGGTTTGCGTATGGTAGACCAGCAGGCGTTTTTTAATGGTTTCTTCATTATCATCCGCACGCCCGGAATCCCGTCCGCGTTTGATCAGACGTTTCATCAGCTCTTCTTCCCGTACGTTCAGGTCAAGCATGACGGACACTTCCTGACCTCTGGCGGCAAGCATTTTCTTCAGCTCTTCCGCCTGAATGACAGTACGCGGGAATCCGTCGAAGATTACGCCTTTGTTATCTTTGAAACCATCCAACACATTTGCCAGGATATCTATCATCAATTTGTCCGGAATCAACTGACCCTGATCGATAAATCCTTTTGCAGTCCTACCCAGTTGGGTGTCGTTCCTGATTTCGCCACGCAGAACATCTCCTGTCGAAATATGGTTCAGACCGAATCGTTCCGCCATGCGTTCGCTCTGTGTTCCCTTGCCTGAACCGGGAGCGCCGAAAATAACGATATTAAGCATTTGTTTGTATTTAGTGAGTGAGTTCCCGTTCATTTACAATGGTATAGATATCCGGATAGTTCCTGCCGAAACCGTCATAATCCAGTCCGTACCCTACAATAAAGTCATTGGGGATATACATCGCTGCATACTTAATATCCAATTTCAC
>JAIRNG010000087.1 GCA_031258135.1 Mediterranea sp. (in: CFB group bacteria) | reverse complement strand
AAAACGCTACGTTTTTAACAGAGAACATTTCTCAGCGAGAAAAACGCTACGTTTTTAACAGGGAGCTTTTCTCGGCGAGAAAAACGCTACGTTTTTAACAGGGAGCTTTTCTCGGCGAGAAAAACGCTACGTTTTTAACAGGGAACTTTTCTCGGCGAGAAAAACGCTACGAATTTTTCAGGGAGCTAAACGCAGATTAACGCAGATTTCCGCAGATTATAAAATTAAAAATCTGCGTGAATCCGCGTTAATCTGCGTTTCAATTTTAATTTGCGTTTCAATTTTAATCTGCGTTTCAACATCAAGCGCCGAAGTCGTCGAACATCAGCATGTTGCGCGGAACGCCCAAGTCGTACAGCATCTTTTCAACGGCTTTAGCCATCGGGCCGGGGCCGCACATGTAATATTCGATATCTTCGGGAGCGTCATGATCCTTCAGATAGCTTTCCAGAATGACGTTGTGGATAAATCCGACAGGCCCCGTCCAGTGATCTTCAGGCAACGGATCGCTCAACGCAATGTGGAAAGAGAAGTTAGGAAATATCTTTTCCAGTTCACGGAAATCTTCTTCATAGAAAATCTCATTCTTTGAACGGGCGCCGTACCAGTAAGATATCTTACGGTCTGTGATCTTCAACGTCTTCAACAGGTGAAGGATATGCGAACGCAGCGGAGCCATACCGGCGCCACCCCCCACATACAACATTTCACGGTCAGAGTCAAGGATCGGATGGAACTCGCCGAACGGCCCGGATACCATGACCTTGTCTCCCGGTTTCAACGAGAAGATATAAGAAGAACTCACGCCCGGGGAAACTTTCATGAACCCGCCGTTCACTCTGTCAAACGGAGGAGTGGCGATACGGACATTCAGCATCACGATGTCGCCTTCGGCCGGATAGTTGGCCATGGAGTAAGCGCGCATCGTTTCCTCATTGTTCCTGCAGGTCAGATTCCACATATTGAATTTATCCCAATCGGCGCGGAAACGCTCCTCGATGGCATAATCCGAATAGTTGATATCGTATTTGGGTATATCGATCTGGATGTAACCACCCGAAGTAAAGTTCAGGTGCTCGCCTTCCGGCAACTTCACCACAAACTCTTTGATGTAGGTAGCCACATTACGATTGGAAACCACTTCGCACTCCCACTTCTTCACGCCGAGCACAGACTCCGGAATCTTGATTTCCATGTCCTGCTTCACCTTTACCTGGCATCCCAGGCGCCAGTTGGCCTGTTGCTCTTTGCGTGAGAAGTGCACCTTTTCCGTCGGAAGTATCTCACCGCCGCCGCTCTCCACCTGGCAACGGCATTGCGCACACGAACCGCCGCCGCCGCAAGCCGAAGGAAGGAATATTTTATTGGCGGACAACGTAGCCAGCAGATTTGAGCCGCTTCCTACTTCCACTTCCTTCTCGCCATTGATCATGATCTTCACACTGCCCGAAGGGGAAAGGTAGTTTTTGGCTACCAGAAGTATAATGACGAGCAGCAGAATCACTGCAAGAAAAACCCCGATACTCGATAATATTAAAACCGTCATTGTTATTTCCTCTTTATATAATTATATTTTCAATCCTGAGAAACACATAAAGGCCATAGCCATCAATCCTACCGTAATGAAGGTAATACCTAATCCGCGTAACGGAGCGGGAACGTCGGAATAAGCCATCTTTTCACGGATAGCCGCCAGACCGACAATCGCCAGTAACCAACCGATACCCGACCCCAACGCATAAACGACAGCATCGGCGATACCTGTAATGGCCTGCGGATTGGACGGCTCCATCGTAATACGTTGTTGCATGAACAGGGAAGCGCCCATGATAGCACAGTTCACGGCAATCAGCGGTAAGAAAATACCCAGCGACGCATAAAGCGAAGGCGTAAAACGCTCAACAACCATTTCCACCAACTGCACAATGCCGGCAATAACGGCGATGAACAGAATAAAGCTCAGGAAGGTCAGATCCACATCTCCCAGCATACCGCCCGGCGACAACACCTTTGTTTGCAACAGGTAGTTTACGGGAAGCGTCACGACCAGCACAAATATAACGGCCAATCCCAATCCCATTGCCGTTTTCACATTCTTCGAAACCGCCAGGTACGAACACATACCCAGGAAGAAAGCGAAGATCATGTTATCTACAAAAATGGAACGGACAAATAAACTTAATAAATTACTTTCCATCAGATTATAAACTTAGAACTTAAAACTTATTTTTCCTGTAACGCCTTCTCGCGGGTGCGTTGCGCCCAGATGATGCATGCACACAGGATAAGCGCCATTGGCGGCATCAACATCAGACCGTTGTTGAGGTATCCCGCTTCATAAAGTGATTGGGGAATGACGCGGAAATCCAACAACGTCCCCGAACCCAGCAACTCACGGAAGAATCCCACGATAACCAGAATGATCGCATACCCCAATCCGTTACCCAGACCGTCGAGGAAAGACTCCCAGGGACCGTTGGCCATGGCAAACGCTTCCAGGCGTCCCATCAGAATACAGTTGGTGATGATCAATCCGACATATACGGAAAGTTGTACGCTCACATCATAGGCAAACGCCTTTAACACTTCACTTACAATCGTTACCAATGCAGCCACCACAACCAACTGTACAATGATACGGATACGATTGGGTATCGTGTTACGCAACAATGAAATGATCACATTGGCAAAAGCCACGATGACGGTAACCGAAAGTCCCATGACGATGGCAGGCTCCAGCTTTGCCGTAACCGCCAGGGCGGAACAGATGCCCAGCACCTGAACGGTGACCGGGTTGTTCGGATTCAACGGGGAAGAGAATACTTCTTTATTCTTCCTGGAAAACAATTGTCCCATATTCCTTATTCTTTAATCGTTAGAAAATCAGTATAACCGGCCAGACAGTTCTTCAGCATATCCTGAACGGCAGTCGAAGTAATCGTACCGCCGGATATGCCATCCACATAATCCTGACCGGCGGCAACTTTACCCGGTTTGACCACGGCAATCGACACCAACCGGCCTTCTTTCATAATCTGTTTACCCCGGAAAGGAGTCTGAAAGGCCGGAGAGGTAATCTCAGCGCCAAGTCCCGGAGTTTCACCTGCATGAGAGAAATACGTTCCGTAAACGGTGTTCTTATCTTCATCCAGAGCGATATATCCCCAGATAGCGCCCCAAAGTCCGCTGCCATACAGGGGGATAACGTATTTTACGCCGCTTTCCGTCCGGGCGACATAAACGGCAAATTCATCGTTGGATTCCCCAAGCGCAAAGCCGCCTTTTTCCGCCTTTACAGCGCCGCGGGCATCCAGGATCATATCCTTTTTAATATAGTTCTTATAAACTTCTTCGGCATCCTGTCCTTTCGTGTCGATGTTCAGCGCACTCAGAATCTGCTTCATCTTGTCCAGTTCTACGTTTTTGGTCTGGACCGGCTTTAAAACGGAAGAAGCGAACGCGAGCACAAACGCTACGATAACAACCATTACCGAAGCATAAATGACGGTATAAGTATTACTATTTGTATTCATTGTTTTCCGGTTTAAGGGTTAGACTTGGCAAGACGTTTCTCTCTGCGGCTGATGTTGCCCTGTACTACATAGTAGTCAATCAACGGAGCGAAGATATTCATAAGCAGGATGGCGAGCATCATTCCTTCGGGATAGCCCGGATTCAACACGCGAACCACGATGGCCACAACTCCGATCAGGAATCCGTAGATATATTTTCCGGTTTCGGTACGGGCGGCGGTGACCGGATCGGTAGCCATGAATACGGCGCCAAAACAGAAACCTCCCAACACCAAGTGTTCCCACCAGGGGATATGAGCCATAGCCGTATCGGGACCGAACATATTAAATATCCATCCCATGAATGTGCCGCCCAGGAATACGGAGAACATGATCTTCCAACTGGCCACACCTGTAAACAGGAGCAACGCAGCGCCTAACAGAATGGCGATAACGCTTGTTTCACCGATAGAACCGGGAATCAGACCAATGACCATATTCCAGGAAAATTCGGGATAACCGGTAGAAACGACAGCCGTTGAGGCCTCACCCAATGCAGTGGCGGCAGTCAGGCCATCGACTGTCTTGCCCAATCCGAAAATGCTGTCTCCCGATACCCATACGGCGTCGCCGGACATTTTGGTAGGATATGCAAAGAACAGGAATGCACGGGCGCCCAACGCCACATTGAATACATTCATACCGGTACCGCCAAAGACCTCTTTCACAAAAATCACGGAGAATGCAGTAGCGACGGCAAGAATCCATAGCGGACAGTCCACCGGAACGATCATCGGTATCAGGATACCTGAAACCAGGAATCCTTCCTGAATCTCTTCGTTCTTCCATTGAGCTACTACAAATTCAATACCAAGCCCTACAATATAAGACACCACGAGTTTCGGCAGAACAGCCAGGAAGCCATAGGCGAACATTTCCCAGAATCCGCCTTGTGCGCCGGTCAGCGTGAAATGTTGGTAACCCACATTGAACATACCGAATAACAAAGCCGGCGCCAATGCAATTACGACCATTGACATGATACGCTTACTGTCGATCGCATCGTGGATATGCGCCCCCGATTTCGACGTACTGTCAGGTACGAACAGGAACGTTTCGAACCCGTCAAATACCGATTGGAATGCGTGGAACTTGCCGCCTTTCTCAAAATCCGGCTTTATCTTATCGAGATATTTTCTTAACGCTTTCATCTGTTTTAAATTTTATGTTTATGCCATTTCAGCGCGAAGATGATCCAATCCCGTACGAACGATGCGTTGCAACTCCTGTTTAGAGGAACAAACGAACTCGCACAGCGCAAAATCTTCCGGAGCCACCTCGTAAATTCCCAGTTGTTCCATACGGTCGATATCTTCTGTGATTATGGCTTTAATCAAATATTCGGGATAAATATCCATGGGGAATACGCGCTCGTATTCGCCGGACATGATCATGTTGCGTTTACCGCCTTTAATGCGGGAGTCAGGTACATATTCACGTTTCAGGAACATGTCCAGCATCCAACTGAAATATGAACGGTTCACACTGAACTGGTCGAAACGGGGCATAATGAAACCAAGGAACTCATGCACCCCGTCTCCTTCGGGGATAACCGTCACCTGGCCGTCAAAAGCGCCGAGAAAACCATTCGCCGGAATTTGTTTCCCGGTCAGTACATTACCGCTTATATAACGCAAATCCATATCGCGGCTTACCTTGAACTTGAAAATTTCAGCTAAAGAAGAACCGGCAATCAATTTGCAGTAAGCGGGATGAGTCACCTCAGAGCCTGTCAGGGCGACGGTACGGGTCATGTTGATGCGGCCGCTATTAAACAACCGGCCGATAAAGATCACATCTTCGGGAGAAATGGTCCACACGACCTCTCCTTTATTAATAGGAGATACGTGATGGATCTGCACGCCGACATTACCGGCGGGATGAGGGCCATCAAAAGCGGTGATGGTTACATGCTTTGCCTGAATCAGCGCCGTAGCCGTTTGTTTAGCGCTCACGCCCAGATACGTTTCAGCCATCCTGGACAGCGCATCGAGCCCTGTCTGGAAATTCAGTTCTTCGCCTTTGAGCGCAAACTCAAAATCCGGAGCCAACGGTTTACTGTCGAAAGCGGAAATAAAGATAGCTTTGGGAGTGACGGCAGGGTCGGCGATCACGTCGTACGGACGCTGCTTTATAAATGCAAACAGGCCGGCTTCCATCAATGCCGACTTTACCTCTCCGGCAGAAAGCCCGGAAACATCTTTCTTCCCGAACTCCACGTAGCTCTGCTCCATGGAAGCCTGTACGGTGATGTTCATCACTTTACGGCGCACTCCGCGCTCTACTTTTGTCACCACCCCGCTCACGGGAGAAACAAACTTTATTTCAGGGTGATTCTTGTCTACAAACAAGGGCGCCCCCGCCATTACATTCTCCTGCTCTTTCACAACCACTTTCGGAACCACACCCGGGAAATCGTCCGGTACAAGCGCAAAAGTTTCCGGCTTTTTCACGGAAACAATTTCTTTGGCGGCTTTGCCTTTCAGGTTAATGTCAAGGCCTTTACGTAACTTTATTACATTTGCCATGCTCATGAATGAATAAATAGTTTCTTAATTGCCCGCAAAAGTAATAAATAATAATGGGAATAAACGAGGAAACGGGGAAGAATTAAGGAATTATTTCCTTAATCCCGGATAACGCCGCACGTTATTTTGAGACCGCCTTTTTTTCTTATCCTCTCTTTTCCATATCTTTGCACCTTTAAACGGATTTTGTTATAGTACTTACTTAAATACGCATGAAGAATTATCTGAAACACACGCTGTGGTTCACCATATTCGTGCTGATCGCCCTCATCGGATTAAGCGATCTGCCCCCTGTAACGATTGACGGATATACCCTGCGACGGGCAGACTTGCTGAGCGACATACGCAAGGCTGTTCCCGAAGAAGAACCGGATAGCATGCCGTTGCCCCTTCCGGTTGTAAAGCCGGCTTTTGTGGATACCTGCAAGGCGGGAATCACTTGCATAGAAGATTACAGCGATTCCACCTTGCGCGGAATGACACTATTCTACGAGGCTATCAACCGCATGGATACCCTTGGCCGTCCGGTACGTATCGCTTTCTTTGGCGACTCTTTCACCGAAGCCGATATCTTTACGGCTGATTTGCGTGAAATGTTGCAACAAAGATTCGGGGGGTGCGGCGTCGGACTGGTTAACATTACATCAACCACCAGTGGTTTCCGTCCCACCGTTCGTCACGCTTATCACGGCTGGCAGACACATGCTGTTACGGACAGCCTCGATTTTGAACATGAAAAACAAGGTATTAACGGACATTACTTTATTCCGTCACCCGGAGCATATATCGACCTGACGGGCCAGGCCAAATATGTTTCACTCCTGGATACCTGCGAACAGTCTACCATCTACTTCTACACGGAAAGCGACCTGAGCCTGACCGCCCGGATAAACAGGACGCAGGAATTTGAGAAAACATTCGTTGCATCCGATAAATTGCAGGAGATGTCTGTCCGTGGCCGTATCGGAAAGGTGCGATGGAGGGTAAACCATGCCGGCCGGACGATCTTCTTCGGCGCAACGATGGATGGTTTGCGGGGAATAGTGGTGGACAACCTGTCCCTGCGCAGCAGTTCCGGGCTTTCGTTACGTTACATTCCGGAAAAGACGTTGAAGGATTTCAATGAACAACGCCCGTACGATCTGATCATTTTGCAATATGGCCTGAACGTGATCACTCCCGGAGGCAGTAATTACAGTTCCTACTGTAAAGGTATGGCGCTGACCATTGCACATCTCAAAGCCTGTTTTCCACAGGCCGGTATGCTGTTGATCAGCGTAGGCGACCGCGACTATAAATCGGGCGCAGGCGAAATACGCACCATGCCCGGAGTGAAAAGCCTGATCCGTTACCAGCAGAACCTGGCCGCCGGAACGCATATCGCTTTTTGGAACCTGTTTGAAGCGATGGGGGGCGAAGGCAGCATGGCTAAACTTGTGGAAGCCAAACCGGCCATGGCGAACTATGATTATACACATATCAATTTCAAAGGGGGGAATCATTTGGCGGGATTGCTCTATGAGACCCTGATTTATGGTAAAGAGCAGTATGACAAAAGACAAGCGTATGAAAAAGAATAGCCTGTTTG
>JAIRNG010000031.1 GCA_031258135.1 Mediterranea sp. (in: CFB group bacteria) | reverse complement strand
ACCATTTTCCTTAACCGGATACATTGCATTTTGCGCAGGCTCTCCCGATCCATACACTCTACATTCTCATTCCAAATCATCTTTGCTTGTCTTTTAGAAAAAGTGAATTTTTATCTTTTCGCCCTAACGTATTGCAAAGTAAAGCATTTATTTTAGATTTTCATCGGTTTGAGTTAACCAATTGATGGATAAACTTTTAATGGGGTTTTTGAATTTCAGAGGTAACGAGTTGGTAACCGTGCGTTTTTCAGCGCTTTGCGTTGCAATACGATCAAATAACTCAAGTATAAAGGTAAATAATTTCTTTATATTTCAATTATATATTTTCCTTTTATCTGATAAACACCACTATGGAAAGAATGAATAAAGCAAGGCGTTTATCGGAAGCAATACTCTTTCGAGAATTGAACGACGTTTTATTCTTGGAATATATATTTGTGTTCAGATAATAAAGGATGCTATTTTTGTTAAGCAATTCATTGTTATATTTTTACCATCTCCTTTATTGTTTCCATAAAACTCTTTTCAATCAAGGTTTCGCCTGGAATTTCAGAGAACGCTAATGGCGTCAGTTCGTTTTGATATGTTGAACGCAAGTTTGCCCACAAAGTATGAAAGCCATTTATTAGTGGAGAATCTTTGACTGCTTTTGTTTGCCAGCCTTGCGGTTCGTCAAATTCTTGTTGGTCGTGGATTAGCAGTTCTGATAAGTCATTTTGAAATTTAGACGATTGCAAATATTTCGCACATTTTTCATCTTTTGTCAGATAATACAAATCGTAAAAATGGCGGATTTTCTTTGCTAATTCTTTTGACGGATTTTCGGAAAATGAGAAACGAATAAGCGACACTAACTTTTCAAGCATTGTACGGCGTTTATCCAAAACATTCAGATCAAATTGCTTTAATCCATATTCCTCTATCGCCTCCGTTTGATTCGTTGCAGACAGAAATTCTGCAATAAACGAAATAATTTGTTGTTGCACAAAAGGATAAGGATTGGCAAATGAGTTGATTTCAACTATAATACGCTTTTGAACATTCGTAACGAAACGAGCATCTGTATCGCTTGGATATTGAAATAGTGATTTCCGATAGAGAGAACCTTTGCGAGTTACGCCAGCTTCTTCAATCTCGGTCAAATCGGCAGTAATCACTTTCTCAATTTTTCGGATTTTAGTTTTCAGAGCATTGCCTGTCAATTTTTCGTCAAGCAAGGCTATGTCAATGTCTTCAGAAAAGCGATTGATTAAGCGATACCCTTTTGTAAGCGAAGTTCCACCTTTGAAAACTACGCTGTTTGTGTGCGGAGATTGAGATAAATTATGGAGGATAAGTGTAATCCAATAGTCTTTCTCTATAAATTCGGGAAGAATGCCAAAATGTACTGCTGTCAGTCGAATTAGCTCGCTAAAATCCTGCTTATTCGTATGTAGTTTCATTGAATGTTCCATTTTTTTTGCGTCGGTAAACTTTTGTCCGATATCCCAAGTTTATAAACTGTTATCGGATTTAGTTTTTTGAACAACACTGCTGTATCTTCCTGTGGATTAATCGTTTCAAGTATTGCTCCAGAAAGAGCAATTGTCTGCGGTGTATATTTTAACGCCAACTTTTTAATTTTTGAAATCTCTTGTTCATTAAGTTCTCCAATTAAGTATATCAAGCGTTGGCAAGCATTATCGGGTGTTGTATCGGGAATGTTTTTGAAAAACCGCAAACAATCAAGCAAACGCAAAAGAGGTATATTCTCTTTTGTAATTGTATTATCCTGTCGTATGAAACGAATACGATAGATTCCTCGAACAATGGCTTTTTTCTCCTTCCGCATTCCGATTTCCAAAATAGCGGAAACTTGCGTTGTCAATGCAAAATCGTTGAAAGCGGAATAACCCGTAATGTAGCCCATTAGTTTTCCATCTTTTTGGATTAAATCTTTTACAATTTGATAGGTATCAGGGGGCAATTCGCCGAATTTACTTATTTGAGGTTTGTAAAATCTGCCTTTCGACAATTTACGCAGATAACCTGTTGCAACAAAATGGTTGAGTTTTTTGCTGACATTTTTAGGATTTTCTGCCGTCATTGGAAAATCACTAACGGTAAAAACATACCCTAATTCAAATCTGTCAATGATATTTTTAATTACTTCTGTCATTTGTCATGAAGTTTATGCCCGTAGAAACTCGCATTTCATTTCTTCAGTCTTTTGCAAAGTAAAGCATTTATTTTATCTTTTCATCGGTTTGACTTAACCAATTGATGGATAAACTTTTAATGGGGTTCTTTATTCTCTTTCTCAAATTAAATGATAGTAAAATGATGGGTACGCGTACCCATCTGTTATTGATATTTCCACCCATCCACTTACACTCATTGTGTTAATCAATTCTTATACGATTTTCGATTCTTAAGACATAGCCGGTATCCTGAAAAAATTTATCATAGCTTCTGCTGTATTCCGAGTAATTCTGCAAACAGTTCATTGGAATCGTCCAACATACTATTCAAAAAGTTATCATCAGCCGGTAATCCTCTTGTTGTTTTCAGCAACTCTACCGTCCCGTGTTTTTCTTCTAATTCGTAGATAGCAATATCATCTTTATTTACAGCAGCATTAAGCGAAAAAACATCGTCAAGTTCAGCAAGCAATCCTTCATCCTTTTTATTCTCAATTTCTTCTTTGAGAATGCCTGCTTTTACAGCAACAGTGAGAAAGTTTGTCAGGTAAGGACTATGGGTGGTTATTATCAATTTATTTGCATCCAGAGAATTGTTAAATTCTAACAGACTTCTCATTATATCTTCTTGCGAAGATGGGAATAAATTCTGTTCCGGCTCTTCAACTATATTTATAAATGCTGATTTATTAAACCGTGAAGATAATGCAGAAAGAGCCGCCCGGCGTTGTGCATCACTCAACGTATTATCATCCCAGATACTTCTTACTCCTTCCTCAAAGCGCCTCGTTTCATCGCTGCTCATTTTAGTGGAATTTTCAGCTTGCTTTTCCACCGAACCGTGCAAGTAGTCGGAAACAATATATAAAGGAACCAGAGATTGGAAACCACTTGATGCTTCCTGCAGTTTTATATCGTAATCATCACCAATTATGGTAATTACTTTACTTTGTCTGTTATATTTCAATTGCGCCCCGTTAATAGGTAAACGGTAATGATCATCTATATTTTCTTTTGCTTTGTCATATTCAGAAAGAAAAGTAACCAACGATTCGGGAAGTTCTTTTATAAGACTCGGCAAATTCATCATGCTGATGAAATTCCTTTCGGCAGGAACATACATGATCTGTGGAAGCGGATAGCCGTTCAACCCATTCTCCGCTTTTTCAATGATGAAATTGCCTTCGGCCGTATATGTAAAATTATAGGAATCACCTTCATAATGGATTTCCGTCTGTTCTTTTATGAAATAATTACTAATCCTGTGATATTCGCAATATTTGTTTTTGAATGATCTTGCGGTAAATTCCTTTACACTGAAATCGCCCCTTGTTAAAACTTTCTCAATCCATGAAAAAGTGGAAATAAGTTTAGCGATACTGCTTTTACCACTTCCCTGGTTTCCTATAAAGACAGTAACCTTTTTAATGTCTATCCAACCCTCATTATCAGGCAGACCTTCCTTTATGGGGCCAAAATTCTTGATTTTTATTCTACTCATTTCAATCGTTCTTAATGCAGACAAAGATACAAAATATAAATGAGCTATAATACTTTTCCGATTTTTGCAGGCAGCTTTTTAAATTCTGCAGGCAGCTTTTTGATTTTTGCAGGCAGCTTTTTGGATTTTGCAGGCAGCTTTTTAGATTCTGCAGGCAGCTTTTACCCCAAAAGTTGCTTGCATTTACCCCAAAAGTTGCTTGCAAAAATCAAGAAGTTGCCTGCGTTTTTGGGATATGTGTCTTGCAAGCAACGGGGCGAATGGCTTTCTTTTTCTCTAAGGTGCAAAGCGCCTGATAACTCCTTTAACTCCTGCACGAAGCGCTAACTCCTTTAACTCCTTAACTCCTGATTGGTATTATTATTTATTATATATATTATATAGGCTGGACTCCGGCTGGACTTTTTTTTAAGAGCCAGGCTGGACTTCCGGCTGGACTTCCGGCTGGACATCCGGTTATATGGCGACAGAAATGTCAAAGAGATTATTCAATATTCATCAGTTAAAACCTAAAAATGTATTATCTTAGCAACTTCTTTTGATCTTAGGCCTGCAAGCAGCTATGAGTTTTGAGTTAACATCCGCATATTTACCCACCGGCGACCAGCCCGAAGCGATCGCACAGCTAACAGAAGGCGTGCTGCGGGGGATTCCCGCCCAGACGTTGCTCGGGGTAACGGGTTCGGGGAAGACGTTTACCATAGCCAACGTGATCAGGAATATCAATAAACCGACGCTGGTACTGAGCCACAACAAGACGTTGGCGGCGCAACTGTACAGCGAGTTCAAAGGATTCTTTCCACACAACGCCGTGGAATATTACGTTTCGTATTACGACTACTATCAGCCTGAAGCCTACCTGCCCGGCAGCGATACGTACATAGAAAAAGACCTGGCCATCAATAACGAGATCGACAAGCTGCGCCTGGCGACAACTTCCGTTCTCCTGTCCGGACGCCAGGACGTTATTGTCGTCTGCTCCGTATCCTGTATCTACGGCATGGGGAACCCGGCGGATTTCTACAACAATGTGATAGAGGTGCAACAAGGAAAAACGATCAGCCGTAACGTGTTCCTGCGCCGGCTGGTCGACAGCCTGTATATCCGTAACGACATCGAACCGAAACGCGGCAACTTCCGCGTAAAAGGGGATACGGTAGACATTTCACTGGCTTACTCGGATGACATCCTGCGGATCATCTTCTGGGGCGACGAGGTAGAGAGCATCGAAGAAGTGGACCCCGTCAGCAATCATACGACCGGAAGATTCGACTCGTATAAAATCTATCCGGCCAACCTGTTCATGACGACAAAGGAGGCCACGATACGAGCCATTCATCAGATTGAAGACGATCTGACGAAGCGGGTCGCCTACCTTGAATCCACCGGAAAGCCATACGAAGCCAAACGGCTTTACGAACGGGTTACATACGACATGGAGATGCTCCGTGAACTGGGGTACTGTTCGGGTATCGAGAACTACTCGCGATATTTTGACGGCCGTGAAGCCGGTACCCGTCCATATTGCCTGCTGGACTTCTTCCCGGAAGATTTCCTGATGGTGATCGATGAAAGCCATGCGAGCGTACCCCAGCTACGCGCCATGTATGGAGGCGACCGCGCCCGCAAAGTGAATCTGGTGGAATACGGTTTCCGCCTGCCGGCGGCGATGGACAACCGTCCGCTGACCTTCGACGAATTTGAAAGCCTGACGCACCAAACGATCTACGTGAGCGCAACCCCGGCAGAATACGAGTTGGAAAAGTCCGAAGGCGTGATCGTGGAACAGGTGATCCGCCCCACCGGACTGCCGGACCCGGTCATCGAAGTCCGTCCGAGCCTCAACCAGATCGACGACCTGATGGAGGAAATATACGTACGCGCCGGGAAGGAAGAACGCATATTAGTCACCACGCTGACCAAACGTATGGCGGAAGAGCTGACGGAATACCTGCTCCGCCACCATGTACGCTGTAACTACATTCACAGCGACGTGGAAACACTGGAACGGGTGAAAATCATGGACGACCTCCGCCAGGGAGCGTTCGACGTCCTGGTCGGGATAAACCTGCTCCGTGAAGGGCTCGACCTGCCGGAGGTGTCTCTCGTAGCCATTCTGGACGCGGATAAAGAAGGGTTCCTGCGCTCTCACCGTTCGCTTACCCAGACAGCGGGACGCGCGGCGCGTAACATTAACGGCCTGGTCATTATGTATGCGGACAAGATCACGGAAAGCATGCAACAGACCCTTGACGAAACAAACCGCCGGCGGGAAAAACAACTGGCTTACAACCAGGCAAACAACATTACGCCCCAACAGATCAGGAAAGCGCGCAACCCGGCTTTGCTCAAACCGGACGATCCGAACGGGGAGGAGAGGAAGAAAGCGTACGCGGAACCGGAAACGGCCGGTATCGCCGCCGATCCCGTAGTAGAGTACATGAGCAAAGCCCAATTGGAAAAGAGCATAGAACGCACCCGCAAACTGATGCAGGAGGCTGCGAAAAGGCTGGAATTCATTGAAGCGGCTCAATATCGCGACGAATTGTTAAAATTAGAGGATGTATTGAAGGAAAAATGGGGAACATAGTTAATCTATGTTACAAAGCATGGTTTTTTATCCGTATAGTTTGTCGTTCCGATAAAAGTCCGTATATTCGCTCCGTGTTTTTCATAGTATTAGATTTAAGGTTAACAAAGGTTGGAGTCAGGCGTGACTCCTTCTTTTTTATAGGGTGATGCGTACTCCCTGCATCAATAAATATGGCAGATACAAACAGTTCCGCAGGTTTAAAGAAACGATATATTCCATCCATCGTAAGTTTCACTTTACTGGTGGCCGGCATCGTTACGGACCATTTCATGCCCGGCTCTCTCTTTGAGGGATATATCCGGACAGGCTGGTATCTCCTGGCCTATATACCCGTAGGGCTGCCCGTCGCAAAAGAGGCCTGCAAAGCCCTGCGGCGGAAAGATCTGTTCAATGAGTTCTCGCTGATGACCATCGCCTCATCGGGCGCATTCCTTATCGGCGAATATCCGGAAGGCGTCGCCGTCATGTTGTTCTACTCCATAGGCGAGCTTTTCCAAGATGCGGCGGTCAACAACGCTAAAAACAGCATCAAGGCCCTGCTCGATATCCGCCCGGACACGGCCGCCGTACTCAGGGACGGCGATTACCGGAACGTAGACCCTTCCACGGTAGACATAGGGGAGATCATACGGATCAAGGCGGGCGAGAAGGCGCCATTGGACGGGGTTATGCTATCTCCCCAAAGCAGTTTCAACACATCCGCCCTGACCGGCGAGAGCGTTCCCCGCACCATCCGTGCAGGAGAGGCCGTACTTGCCGGTATGCTCAACTTAGATAAAGTCATTGAGGTGAAGGTCGAAAAGAGATACAGGGACAGTTCCCTGTCGAGAATACTGGCGCTGGTTCAGGACGCCGCCTCCCGGAAAGCCAAAACGGAATTGCTTATCCGCCGGTATGCCCGGATATACACGCCTGTCGTTTTCCTGTCGGCTCTGCTCATGGTTGTCCTGCCCTTCTTCGTTATGAGCGACTATGTGTTTGCCGACTGGCTATACCGCGCTTTGGTATTCCTGGTGATCTCCTGCCCCTGCGCATTGGTCGTCTCCATTCCCTTAAGCTACTTCGGCGGCATCGGAGCCGCCTCGCGTCACGGCATCCTGTTCAAAGGAGCCAACTACTTAGACCTGATGGCCAACGTAAATACGGTGGTCATGGACAAGACCGGCACGCTCACAAAAGGCGTATTCAACGTGAAACACATCGTATCGCCCGTATACGGTGAAAAGGAATTTATAAAGCTCATGGCTTCCGTGGAAAGCCACTCCAATCACCCGATCGCCAAAGCGATCACAGCATACCATGCACTGTCCGGAGGCGATGTTTATCCGGTTACGGATGTCGAAGAGAGAGCCGGGCGCGGCCTTAAAGGCCGCGATGCGCAACAGCGAAGCCTGTATGCAGGCAACAGCAGCAACACGCCACAAGGAGATATTGCCAACGCCGGCCTCTGGCTTCAGGCAAAAGCGGAGTTGGACGCTATCGCAGAAACGGCGGTTATCCTGTTCGTTGACAATACATACGCCGGATACGTAACAATCGCCGACGAGGTCAAGCAGGATGCTATCCCCGCCATACAGGAAATGAAAGCATCCGGCATACAAACCATCATGCTGAGCGGCGACAGGAACACGATCGTACAAAAGGTTGCACAGGAAACGGGCATAGACACAGCCTTGGGCGACCTGTTGCCGGAAGACAAAGCGGCATACGTCAGCTGGTTAAAGGAAACCGCCGGAAACACGGTTGCATTTGCCGGCGACGGAATCAATGACGCTCCGGTCCTGGCGCTCAGCGATGTAGGCATCGCCATGGGAGGCATGGGCGCAGATGCGGCCATTGAAGTGGCCGATGTGGTCATTCAAACCGACCAGCCCTCAAAGATCGTTACGGCTATCCGGATCGGTAAAGCTACGCGGCATATCGTTAAGCAAAACGTCGCTTTTGTCTTTGCCGTAAAAGGCATAGTCCTGGCTCTGGGCGCCTCAGGCATCGCCACCATGTGGGGAGCCGTATTTGCCGATGTAGGGGTAGCGCTTATAGCCATACTGAATGCCATCAGAATATTAAATTACCCTGCGGCATGGGGATTGAAACGCAGATTCACGCGGATTTCCGCAGATTTCTTAATCTTATAATTATAATCTGCGGAAATCCGCGTTAATCTGCGTTGAAAATCACATTTAATAGCGAGACTTAAAAGTTCAGTTGCATGACCCTTCATAAAAACACCGTCAGGAAGACATTTCCCGTTCTTAAGCTCCATTGCGCTTCCTGCGCCCAAAGAACGGAAAGCCTGCTCAACAGGCAAAAAGGCGTGGTAAACGCATCCGTGAACTACGCCAACGCCCATGCTCTCGTTGAATACCAACCCGGCAT
>JAIRNG010000170.1 GCA_031258135.1 Mediterranea sp. (in: CFB group bacteria) | reverse complement strand
AGATACCCGTCATTGGATTGGGGGGGATAATGAATTGGAGAGACGCCATTGAGTTCATTCTTGCAGGCGCTTCTGCAATTCAGATTGGTACTGCAAATTTCGTTGATCCCACCATTACGATTAAGGTTGCAGCCGGTATAAATGATTATCTTGAAAAGTACAAAATTAATTCGGTAAGTGAATTGGTTGGCGCGCTTGAGGTGTAATGGCCGACGAATGTATGTTATTCATATTGACGTTTTTGATAAGCTACATTTTGTCTTCCAGCAAATCGGGGCGTAATCGTTTGGTTCGTTCCAACGATTGCTGCAATTCCCATTCTTTTATTTTCGCTTCATGCCCCGATAGAAGTATATCGGGCACTTTCCATCCGTTGTATTCGGCCGGGCGCGTATATACTGGGGCGGCTAACAGGTTATCCTGAAAGGAGTCGGAAAGTGCGGATTGCTCATCCGATATAACTCCGGGGATGATTCGTACGATGGAATCGGCTATTACTGCGGCTGCCAATTCCCCTCCTGTCAGTACATAGTCACCGATACTGATCTCTTTTGTGATCAGGTGTTCCCGGACGCGATAGTCAAGACCCTTGAAATGACCACACAGAATGATTAGATTACCGGCCAGGGACAATGTGTTTGCCATTTTCTGATCGAATTTCCCGCCATCCGGTGTAGTAAAGATAATCTCATCGTATGTTCTTCCGGCTTTTAGCGCATTGATGCATCTTTCAACAGGTTCTATTTTCATTACCATACCGGCAAATCCTCCAAAAGGATAATCGTCGACTCTCCGGTATCTGTCTTTGGTATAATCACGAAGATTGTGAATGTGAATTTCAGCAAGTCCTTTGGTTTGAGCGCGTTTCATTATGGAGCAATTGAAAAAGCCTTCAATCATTTCCGGTAAAACAGTGATAATATCGATACGCATAGTTCTTAATTTTGGGCAAAAATACCAAATATTCAAAGATAAACATGTATTTTTGCCCGAAACACCCCCGAAATTATGACGGTAAGAGATAGAATAGAAGAACTGCGCGTTGCATTGCATCGGCACAATTACAATTACTACGTATTGAATACTCCTGAAGTGTCTGACATTGAGTTTGACCGGATGATGCATGAGTTGCAGGAACTGGAGGGAGAGCATCCTGAATATTACGATGAAAATTCGCCATCGGTACGTGTAGGCAGTGATTTGAATAAAAATTTCACCCAGGTTCCTCATAAATATCCTATGCTGTCTTTGGCGAATACGTATTCGGAGGGAGAGATTGCCGATTTCTGTGACAGGGTATATAAGGCGTTGAATGAAGATTTTGAGATATGCTGTGAATTGAAATACGACGGCGCGTCCATCTCTCTTACCTATGAAAATGGAAAGTTGACACGTGCGGTAACACGTGGAGATGGCGAGAAAGGGGATGATGTTACGGACAATGTGAGGACGATCCGAACGATCCCTTTGGTTCTTCATGGAAGCGCTTATCCTTCTTCGTTTGAGATACGCGGGGAAGTTTTAATGCCCTGGACTGTCTTTGAAGAATTGAACAAGGAGAGGGAGGCCGAAGAGGAACCGTTGTTTGCCAATCCCAGAAATGCGGCTTCGGGGACGTTAAAGTTACAAAACTCTTCCATTGTGGCTTCGCGTAAACTGGATGCTTATCTGTATTACTTATTAGGTGACGGTTTGCCGCATAACGGGCATTACGAGAATTTGCACGAGGCGGCGAAATGGGGATTTAAAATATCGGAGGCGACATGTAAGTGCAGTTCTCCGGAAGAGGTTTTTCAATTCATTGATTATTGGAATGTCGAGCGTAAAAACCTGCCTGTAGCCACAGACGGCATTGTGTTGAAAGTAAATAGCCTGTTACAGCAAAAGAATTTAGGATTTACGGCTAAATCTCCCCGATGGGCCATTGCATATAAGTTTCAGGCGGAGCGCGCTTTGACACGTTTGAATAAGGTTACTTACCAGGTGGGCAGAACGGGCGCCGTGACTCCTGTGGCAAATCTGGAACCGGTGCAGCTATCCGGAACCACCGTTAAGCGCGCTTCGTTGCATAATGCTGACATCATTGAAGGGTTGGATCTTCATATCGGCGATATGGTTTACGTGGAAAAGGGTGGAGAGATCATTCCTAAAATTACGGGTGTGGATATTACCGCCCGTGGATTTATGTTGGGTGAAAAGGTGATATTTATCACGCATTGTCCTGAGTGTGGAAGTAAATTGGTGCGCTATGAAAGTGAAGCGGCGCATTATTGTCCGAATGAAACGGCATGTCCGCCACAGATCAAGGGTAAAATAGAGCATTTCATCGGCCGGAAGGCGATGAATATCGACGGTTTGGGGCCGGAAACTGTTGATTTGTTCTACAGATCGGGATTGATAAAGAATACGGCCGATCTGTACCGGTTAACAGTAGACGACATCAGGGAGCTTGATCGTATGGGGATGAAATCGGCGGAAAACATCATTAACGGAATAAATAAAAGCAAGGAAGCGCCGTTTGAAAGGATGATATTTGCATTAGGAATCCGTTTTGTCGGAGAAACTGTTGCAAAAAAGATTGCAAAGTCCTTTGCAAACATTGATGATGTGGCCGGAGCCAGCCTTGAAACATTGATAAATATCGATGAAATCGGAGAGAAGATAGCTCAAAGCATTCGGAATTACTTTTCCGATGCGTCCAATCGTGAACTTATCGAACGTCTGAAACAGGTTGGATTACAGTTGTATCGCACGGAGAAGGATACCGGAAATTATTCCGATAAACTGGCCGGACAGTCAATTGTAATCAGCGGGGTGTTTACGCATTTCTCCAGAGACGAATACAAGGAAATGATTGAAAGGAATGGCGGAAAGAATGCAGGGAGCATTTCTTCCAAAACCGGTTTTGTTCTTGCCGGGGAAAACATGGGGCCGGCCAAACTGGATAAAGCGGCTAAACTTGGGATTAAGGTCATCAGTGAGGATGAGTTTTTAGCCATTATCTCATAACTATAAAGAAAATATTCGTACTTTTGCGGCTATTGAATTTGGGTCAAAGATTACAATATACTCATGATACAATCGACCAGATTAAAAGGTATGGGGGTGGCGTTGATAACCCCTTTTAAAGAAGATGAAAATATAGATTACGATGCATTGGCGCGCATGGTGGATTATCTTATCCGGAACAATGCAGATTATCTTTGTGTATTGGGCACCACGGCCGAAACCCCGACATTGAATGAAGAGGAGAAGAGACAAATAAAACAGACCGTAATCGAACGCGTCAATGGAAGAGTTCCCATTTTACTTGGTACGGGCGGCAATAATACCCGCAGTATTGTCGAGTCGTTAAAAAATGATGATTATACCGGCGTGGATGCGATCCTGTCTGTAGTCCCTTATTACAATAAACCCTCCCAGGAGGGAATATATCAGCATTACAAGGCTATTTCCGGAGCTACGGAATTGCCCGTCGTACTCTATAATGTTCCCGGACGTACAGGAGTTAATATGACGGCTGAAACCACCCTGCGGATCGCCCGCGATTTTCGTAATGTGATTGCGATAAAAGAAGCGTCCGGCAATATCACCCAGATGGATGACATCATTAAGAATAAACCGGTTAACTTTGATGTTATATCAGGTGATGACGGCATCACCTTCCCGCTGATCACATTAGGCGCCATAGGGGTAATCTCTGTTATCGGCAATGCATTTCCCAAAGAATTCGGCCGTATGACCCGTCTTGCTCTTCAGGGGGATTTTACGAACGCATTAGCTATACATCACAAATTTACCGAACTGTTCAATCTGCTTTTTGTGGATGGAAATCCGGCCGGTGTGAAATCCATATTGAGTGTGATGGGAATGATTGAGAACAAACTCCGATTGCCTCTTGTGCCAACCAGAATCACTACTTTTGAAGCCATCCGGAAAGTATTGAATGAACTGAATATCAAGTGCTGAGGAGAATGAAAATACGTATTCATCCCGAATTTGCCGGCTACGAACAATTTATTAAGAGTATACCGGAAGGTAAATATACTCCTGTGGAAGTGTATTGTAACTTAAGGAATACGGTGACAAAAGTAGAGGTAAACGGCAAGACGTTCGTTATAAAGAAATATAAAATACCGACCCTATTCAATCGTTTCGTATACACATGGATTCGTAAGAGTAAAGCCAGAAGGTCTTTTGAGTATGCCGATCGACTGTTGTCTTACGGTGTGGAAACCGCGCTTCCTGTGGCGTACATTGAAGAAAGGAAAGGCGGGTTGTTCAATACAGGCTACTTCGTTTCCGAATATTTGCCCTATCCGGTTCTACCAAAGTCGATAGAGCTGGAAGAAGAAGAAAGGAAAACACTGGAACAGCAATTTATTGAATTTACAGCCTGTTTACACGAAATAAAGATCATTCATAAGGACTATAATCCGAATAATGTATTCTATTACAAGGTAGAAGGAAAGTATCATTTTGCACTTGTAGATATAAACAGAATGGATTTCGGCAAAAACAATCTCACGCTTTGGATGCAAGCGGTCAACCAACTGCGTATGGGAGTGGGGGAGTCCGTCGGGTTTGTGGAAAAGTACGCCAGGATACGCAACCTGGATGTAGTGACATGTTTGATTGTCCTGTTCAAAAACCGTAGAGATCGCCAACGCAGGGAAAAAACGAAACTGATCTTTAAAAAGATATTCGGCATTCGTTGATAACAGTGAAAAGGATGCCCGTTAGGCATCCTTTTCACTGTTATTTCTTTTTAAGGGGAGGGGGTGATCGCGGCAGGATTCAAACCTGCAACCGGCTGATCCGTAGTCAGCTACTCTGTTCAGTTGAGCTACGCGACCGTTAAAAAAATGTGACCGCGACAGGATTCAAACCTGTAACCGGCTGATCCGTAGTCAGCTACTCTATTCAGTTGAGCTACGCGGCCATTGTTTTAACGGATGCAAAGATACAGGCTTTTTATAAAAACACAAACCTTTCCGTCACTTTTTTGAAGCACCGCTCTATTGAAGATGATCTATTCGATGAAGCGGTAATTAAAGAGCTGCCACCCCAAGGAGATACCCAGATTCCACTCCTTACGCGGTGAACTATAATGATTCAGGAATGTAGAAATCGTTCCGAACGGCAATTGGCAAACAAGTGAAACTTCACCCATATATTCGAACCTGGAAAAAGCCTTGCCATAATACGCTTTGTTGATAGAGTTTCTTTCGATGGGGTATACGGGCAAAAAGCCATAAAATTCTCCTCTCAGGTGGAAAAGGTTATTTAAATGATATATCGGAACCAGACCCGCTGCGAAATACTGATTAGCCCGGAAAGCTTCGTTGTATGTGACTTTGCTGTGAGCGGTAGGAGCAAATTCACCGGCCTGCAACATCGTGGCTGTGTAATTCTCGGAAAAATTCCTCGATGCGTAAAATGCTTCCCCGTAACTCCCCAATGTAAATTTGGGCGTTATCTTATGATAATCCTCCCGGGTATAGGAAATTTGCAACCATGCCTGTTCTTCCCTGTATGGTTTATTACTCTTTTCTTCCACGGCTACGCCGGTGCGGTAGGCCTCTTCACCGGTAAAGATTTGCGCAGTGAGACATTCGCTGTAACCCAGAGTCGCATATTGGCGGCTGTTCAGTGTACTTCCATTTATACTGATCGAACCGCCGACTAATTTATAGTCACTCTTGTCATACCTGTCTTCATCGAGGTTTATCACACTCTTCTGCAAGTACCGGTCGGCAAGTTTACCCATACCAAACCCAAACTCAGCCCTTTTACTGAATAAGAAAGGAAAAGCGACTTTCATCTTAATGAAATACTCGTCTTTTTTATTAAATGCGGGCTTGTCGTTTGAAGAGAATAATTTGTTGCTTTTAAAATAGTCAAAACTGCTGAATGAAGCAATAAACCTGAATGAGGTCGGGATATAAGTCGTAAAGTCTATCTTAGCCATTAACTGGGCGTTGTTGTACACCTTACCTACGTGTCCGTCAAGAGTAAATTCCTTGGAGTAATAATTTAAATCCTGATAACTGGCGCGAAAATACATTTGACTGGCGTTTGTTGTAGACAGGTTACCTCCGATACGGATGGAAAATTTATCTTCCATTTTCACTTTCAAGTGTAGATCAAAAAGGTCTTCGTCGGGCCTGTAAACGGCATGAGGAATAATTTCGGAAATGACATCCCCGGAGAGCAAACGGAAATAAGCCTGTTTTACCTCTTCATAACCGATAACTTCATCGTCGGATTTATGAAATTCCTTCTTTATATACATTTGCTGCTGGGGAGTGACTCCCTCGATATACAGATTCTTGAATTGCAATTCCGGATAATTACTGCGATATACCATTCTTTGAATCCGGATGCTCTCAGCATCTACTCTTCTGCTTATTCTGCTTTTTATGGAGTCCATCATGCTCATGGTATAATCGTAACCGGCCTTTTGTAATTCGTCTAATCGATGGAAATCCAATAAACTGACATCATTGAACCTGAATCTTAACAGTATGCCAAGAGAGTCGGGCATCGTATAGTCTGTCTTCTGCATAACCATATTGTCGATCTGGCTCATAAGGTTATGAATCTCGGGACGACCGGGGTTTCTGGCAACCACACTGCCAATGATAATGTCCGGATTAAAATCTTCACACATTACGTCTGTGGGAAAATTATTGTATATACCTCCGTCGTATGCCAGGATACCGTCTATTTCTATCGGCCTGAAAACAAATGGAAAACTCATTGATGCGCGAACAGCGTCTCCCAAATCTCCGTTCTTTAAGATCAACTGCTTTTTGTTGTAAACATCGGCGGCTACACACCGGAAGGGAACAAAAAGATTATCAAAATTACCTTCACTGGCGGCTGTAGCCGGAGCAAATAACTGTATAAACGCAAGATTCATTTGTATCGGGCTTACAAAACTGGTGGGAAAGAATGGGGGAATAAGGCCGTTACTTAATGAATCTTTTGGCGAGAGGTGTATATTAAAGAACTCCGGAGTGGCTCTGTCTTTTTTAAAGTAATACATGTAATCCTCTTCAACGCTACCCGAATACCATAGCCTGAAATCTTCGGAACGAAAAAGTTCTTCCATCTCGTCGGGAGAGTATCCCATAGCATATAAGGAACCGACAATAGCCCCTATAGAGGTGCCTGTGATATAATCAATAGGGATACCATTCTCTTCTAAAGCGCGAATAATGCCAATATGAGTCAATCCTTTAGCTCCGCCGCCGCTTAAAACAAGTCCAACCTTCTGAGAATGAACCGGCAGAAAGTGCAACAAACAACAAAATAGAAAGATTTTCTTCATATATTGAGTTTAGAGGCAAATGAACTTCAAATATAAAAAATAGTTCTTGAATATACTCAATACTTTACCGGGATAATAATAAAACAGGGGAAGGGCTCAATAAAAGGCGTAATTCAATTAAACATAATCATGATTATGACTTCGACGGCCTAAGTGTCAAATGCGTCAACCGGCTATAGGAATAAGATAAAGTTCTTCAGCATCCTGCCGGGAAAAACTTCATCTGATCCCCCTACATAGCATTTTTTTTGCTTAAAAAGTCCCACAAGTCCCACAGAGGCCTGTTAACTATTTGATTTTCAGTGAGTTATAACGTGTTGGACTTTCTAAAAAAGTCCCACAGAAGTCCCACAAGTCCCACACTTTTGCAAGAGAACGCACATCTTAAAACCCTTATTATCAATAACTTACGCCTAATAACCGGAATTAAGAAGAAAATGACTGACCGGCGTATTTGAAATTCATCTCTTTGGCTTACGCCGACCGCCGGAAATGTTCGACGAATGATTGA
>JAIRNG010000166.1 GCA_031258135.1 Mediterranea sp. (in: CFB group bacteria) | reverse complement strand
GGCGTTTTCTCACTTTATAAACCGTTGCCTGCCAATGCCGGAGAAGCGGCCGAAAATTATCGCCTTCTGTTTGAGTATCCCAATAATGCGCTGGAAGAAGTTATCTTTCTGAAAGGTTTTGACCGTACCGGCGTCGGTTATGGAAGTAATCAGGACAATTGGGGCAATCCGATGCAAACATCCGGCGCATGGCCTCATCCCGGAGTCTTTAATCCGACATTGGACCTGGTTGATGCGTACGAGAGTTACTCCAGTCCGGGACATTCTTCGCCGATTGTAACTACGGTCGATGGAAATACGGACAATTACAGCGGCTATAATCCGTCACGGACGTATTTGACGTTTGACGATCCGCAGGATATTTTCAGGGATAAGGACGCCCGGATGCACGGAACCGTCATCATCCCTAATTCTATATGGAAAAACACGCAGATCATTATTCAGGGGGGATATATCCGGCCGGATGGAACGGCTGTGATCGAAGGGCCGGGAGAAATAACCGTAAATGGCGTTACTTATTATACGTATGGCGCCGCTACGCCCAAGTTATATTCAGGGTTTGGTACGTATGGCGGTAGCATGACGCGTACAGGATTCGGCTTTAAAAAGTTTCTCAGTACAACGTATGTCCCGCTGTTAGGCTGGAATTTCTCGACGACCGATTACATTGATTTCCGCTATGCGGAGGTATTGTTGAACTATGCGGAAGCCGTAGTGGAAAGCGGACGCGGCGATCAGGCAAAAGCGGCCAAAGCCATCAATGACCTTCGGAAACGCGCCGCGCACAAGTCGGATATTACCCTGACCCTCGAAAATGTGCTCCGCGAAAGAAGAGTGGAACTGGTTTACGAAAATAAAAGACACTGGGACCTGGTACGAAGAAGGGTATACCATAAAAAATTCGATAATACACGAAAAACAGCGCTTGTCCCGGTGTTGGATTTGCGAAACATGAAATATATTTTCATTCGCCAGTACGTATCCAGAGCCGATCCGCTTACTTACGTCACAAGGAGATATTACAACGGCATTCCGGGAATATCCACCAACCGGTTAATCCAAAATCCGCAATATTAAGAAGGAATAGCGTATGAAATTTATAAAAATAGAGTATATGAAAAGTAGAGTAATATTATATGTAAACATGCTGTTGGGCCTGTGTCTGGGTTCATGTGAATTAGACAATTATGACAGTCCCGACGCGCAATTTTTCGGCAGCGTAATTGATGACGATACGGACGAACCGATCCAGCAAGACCTGATAGAAGGTTCCCGGATTGATATTGTAGAGATGGGTTTTGAAAATCCCAATACCAGGCAAATCCGCTTTCATACGGATGGAACGTTCCGCGAAAACAACCTTTTTTCCGGAACCTACGAAGTGCAGGCGCTTCGCGGAAATTTCTTTTCAACAGAGAAAACGACGATTGATATTCAAGGAAAAACGGAATATCATTTTCGCGCGACGCCATATATCCGGATTCGTAATGTAGACGTCGCATTTGATGAAATCGAAGGAATAGTATCGGCTACATTTACGCTTGATCAGGTTGGCGGTAATGCCGTAGCTTACGTTTCTTTGATGGCCGACCGGGATCCGAATGTGTCGAACAGTATACGGAGCGCTATTGTTAACTATAGCGTGAACGCGGGCGTTAGTCCCGGACGTACATTACGGGTGGAAATGCCGACTGAAGATCTGGTTTCGGGTAGAGATTATTATTTCAGGGTCGCCGCCCTTGTTGCCGGAATCGGGGAAGCAAAGCATAATTACAGCGAACCTGTCAGGTTGACGATAGACAATTCGAAAGTGGCGCCGAAACCTCCGGTTTTTGGTAAAGTGTTGGATGCGTGCGAGTCTTTGGACGGTTGGGCTAGCAATTTTCCGCTGAGCCTCGACCCATTCGATAAGAAAGAAGGCCGTAATTCTTTGAGCGCAGAAGGAACGGGCGTGGTTATTTTTCAGAAGGTATTTGCCCCGTTTGATACGGAAGTAACGCTTGAAAAGGGCGTGTTGGCCTTTGACCTGTACATCTCGGATATTTCTCTGTTAGGACAGGGCGACGCTCAACTTGAAATAACCAGCTCCGGCGGTCCCGATAGGAATGAAATTGGGTGGAATGTCCGCGAGTTGAGCTTGAACAGCGGATGGAATAAAATGGAACTGAGCCTTTCGCGTGCTTCGCATGGTGGAAATGATGTGAATTTTAAGGCGATTAATTTCTTCCGGCTCTATCATACGAATCTTTTTGGACCGATTGTCGCTAAAATTGATAACATCCGGTTTTATGAAAAGGAATGATGATTGATCAATATCGCATTTGGTTTTACTCCGGAGGAAAACCTTATCGGGACGTGTCCGGCGGAAGTTTTCTCTCCGGAGTAAAAACCGGGTGCATCATTTTGAACATTGCTTTCGGCTCGTCGCCGGCGCTTTGTTTCGGACTTACCCCGTCGGATTATAATGCGCAAAATAACTTCGTACACAGTATAAAAACAAAGAATAATAAAGATGAATAGAGAAAGAATATTATCAATATTATCAGGGATATTCTGCGCCATACTTTTCATATCTGCGGGTGTGGCACAGGACCAGGGAGATTTAAATATTAAAAAAGCGCATGTAATATTCAAGACGCATTTTGACCTTGGATATACTGACTTGTCATCGGTGGTAGCACAAAGATACATAGACAATTTTATTCCCAAAGCCATTGAAGTTGCCTCTCAATTGCGAGCAGAAGGCGGTAAAGAGCGATATATCTGGACAACAGGCGCATGGCTTATCCATGCTTATCTCCAACAGGCTTCTCCCGAGGCCGTGGAAAGTCTCGAAGACGCCATACGCAGGGGAGATATAGAGTGGAATGCAGCGCCTTATACGATCGAGTCGGAGTCTACCGGAAAGGATTTGTTTGAGGCAATGTGGAGATTGTCCAAACGGTTGGACAATAAGTATAAAAAGAAAACCATTGCCGCAAAAATGACGGATGTACCGGGACATACGCGTTCCATCATTACTCCGATGTATGATGCGGGTATTCGTTTCCTGAATATTGGCGTAAATAACTGCAGCACGGTACCTGTAGTTCCTTTGCTTTGCCGTTGGCAGAATACCGATGGTAAAGAAATTATCCTCATGTATCAGGCAGATTACGGCGGAGAAACAATATTGCCTGATAGCCAAACCGTTGTATCCATCAATTTAACAGGAGACAATCACGGACCTCATACGGCGGAGCAGGTAAAAGCTATCTATGCCGGTCTGCGGAAGCGGTATCCTAATGCTGAAATTATCGCATCTTCACTCAACAAAATAGCAGAAGAAATCCTGAAATTGGCCGGACAATTGCCTGTATTAACATCAGAAATAGGGGATACGTGGATTTTCGGTTATGCAAGCTCGCCGCTTACAATGGCTCGTTACAGGGCGCTGATGCGATTGTATTCCGAATGGCTGCAAACAGGGAAATTAGATAAAGACAGCGACACGGCTATTGATTTTGCCATTCAGTTGGGACTGGTAGCCGAACATACCTGGGGCGTAGATCATTTGGTGCATATCCGGCATTGGGATAAATATGATGTGGATATCTTTAATGCTTCGCGCGATTTGCCGGAGTTTAGAAATGCGGAACGTTCATGGCAGGAAATAGCTGACCGAATAAACGAAGCGATTGCGTTATTACCGGACAGCCTGCAAAAGGAATCTTTGTCCGTTATTGAATTGATCGGACAGGTGAAGCCCTTGGTAATAACGAAGAAAAACGAAAGCAAGCAATTGAACTGGTCAGGCGCCTACCGGTTTTCGTATAAAGGGGCGGAATGTCTTATCGGAGAAGTAGCGTACCAAACTTATTCTGCGGAAGATTATGAGCAATATGTTAAAGATTACATAAGGGCTAATTGTGGTAATTTGTGGTATTATTTCACCAAGCCCGGACTGGAAAAAAGTAAAGCGCAAAGCGCCACGCTTGTAGCCAGAAAAGACAGGACAGCATCTAAAAAAGAAGGTAAAAAAGAAATTATCGACTGTCAATTGTCTTTTCCTGCAGATTTGCGGATAGATTCCCGCGTCCTGCCGCAACAGATACATACGCAATACATAGTATCCAAAGAAAGAGACGTTGTAGAGATGACGGTATCGTTAGTAAACAAACCGGCGGTTCGCTTGCCGGAAGCCTATTGGGTATCCTTTTTCCCGTCGGATATAATATCCATATTTGTAGACAAGACAGGTATGCCGGTCGATGTCCTGGATGTTATTGTTCAGGGAGGAAATCGTCAAATGCATGGAATAGACAGTTACGTAGATATGATTACCGGTAAAGGCGTTATCCGGATTACCAGTTTGGATGCTCCGGTTGTGTCGATAGGCGAACGCAGAGCGATGAATTATTCACTTCATTATCCTGATCTGAACGGTGGCGTTCATTTTTGTCTTTTTAACAATTTATGGACAACAAACTTCATCGCCTGGTGGGAAGGCAGTCTTGCCTATCGTTTCAAAATAGAGTATTTACCAAATCAAAGAGAAAATAATTAATATGTATAAATTTCGAACAATGAAAAAAACAGGTGTTAGCTTTTTAGTATGCATTTGCATTTTAGGCGGTTGTGCAGTGGAATCGGCAAAACGGAATATCCCTGCCGAAATAACCGTTAACAGGGAGCGCTTACTCGACAAAATTAGAGGCGGCTGGGCGGGACAGGTGATAGGCGTTTGTTACGGCCAGCCGACCGAGTTTCGTTATCTGGAAACTATGATACCGGATTCCGTGGAACCGGAATGGAACAGCGGCCTGGTAAAGCAGCATTTCAATAACGATGATATTTACATGGATTTGACGTTTGTCCGCGTCTTCGAACGTTTAGGTTTGAGCGCTCCGATCGATTCGTTTGCCGCGGCTTTCGCTTATGCGGGGTACAGTCTGCATCACGCCAATCAGGCGGCGCGTTACAATATTCAGCATGGTATTATGCCGCCGGCTTCGGGACACTGGCTGAACAATCCCCATGCAGACGATATCGACTATCAGATTGAATCGGAT
>JAIRNG010000044.1 GCA_031258135.1 Mediterranea sp. (in: CFB group bacteria) | reverse complement strand
CGTACTTTGGTCAGGTTCGTGAACATATTAAAATAATAACCCGTGGCGGTCACCGTAATGTCTTCAACCGGCGCATCAGTCGTAATGGTAAACGTATTGCCCGTCTTACCGGCGGCAGGTAAATTGGCAAACGAAGCCGGAACCGGATCATTCACAGACATGGCTACCTGTGAAACCTCAACCGTTTTCTTCTGTCTGTTCACGATGACTTCAATATTTCTCGAACGGGAATAATTATTCGTGTTCGCCGTCACATCGAAGCCAATGGTCCATGTGGAAGAACCGTCGGCATCCACTGCTCCGCGCACTTTGGTCAGGTTTGTGATCATCGAAGCATTTGTGGTGGTCACTGTAATGTCTTCGTCCGGTGCATTGGTCGTAATGGTAAACGTGTTGCCCGTCTTACCGGCGGCAGGTAAATCGGCAAACGAAGCCGGAACCGGATCATTCACATACATGGCTACCTGTGAAACCTGAACCGTTTTCGTCTGTCCGTTCACGATGACTTCAATATTTCTCGAACGGGAATAATTATTCGTGTTCGCCGTCACATCGAAGCCAATAGTCCACGTGGAAGAACCGTCGGCATCCACTGCTCCGCGCACTTTGGTCAGGTTCGTGATCCAATCACTTGTGGTGGTCATCGTAATGTTCTCATCCGGGTCATTGCTCGTAATGGTAAACGTGTTGCCCGTCTTACCGGCGGCAGGTAAATCGGTAAACGAAGCCGGAACCGGATCATTCACATACATGACTACCTGTGAAACCTCAACCGTTTTCTCTCGTCCGCCCACGGTGACCTTGATATAGCCCGAAGGGTAGAAAGTGCTCGTGTTCGCCGTCACATCGAAGCCAATAGTCCACGTGGAAGAACCGTCATCCGCTACTGCTCCACGTTGTTGGGTCAGGTTTGTGATCATCTGGGTATTTGTGGTGGTCACTGTAATGTCTTCATCCGGTGCATTGGTTGTAATGGTAAACGTGTTGCCCGTCTTACCGGCGGCAGGCAAATCGGTAAACGAAGCCGGAACCGGCTCATTGACATACATGGCTACCTGTGAAACCTGAACCGTTTTCGTCTGTCCGCCCACGGTGACCATAATATCACCCGAACGGCTATACGTATACGTGTTTGCCGACACATCGAACGTCACAGTCCAGGTGTAAACGCCATTCGTTGCATCCTTCACGGCACGCTCGGATTTCAGGTTCGTGATCATCAGAACATCCGTTGTGTTGAGTATCGGGAACATATCCGTTGAATTGGTTTCAAGAGTAAACGTGTTGCCCGTCTTACCGGCGGCAGGCAAATCGGCAAACGAAGCCGGAACCGGATCATTGATATACAAGTCTACGGCTACCTGTGAACCGGAAAACGTTTTCTTCTGTCCGCCCACAGTGACCTCAATATTACCCTCACGAGGGGAAATACTCGTATTTGCCGTCACATCGAAGCCAATGGTCCATGTGGAAGAACCGTCGGCATCCACCACTCCGCGCACTTTGGTCAGGTTTGTGATCATCTGGGTATTTGTGGTGGTCACTGTAATGTCTTCATCCGGTGCATTGGTCGTAATGGTAAACGTGTTGCCCGTCGCACCGGCAACAGCCACATTCTGGAACGAAGCCGGAACCGGCTCATTCACATACATGGCTACTTGTGAAACGGAAACCGTTTTCGTCTGTCCGCCCACGGTGACCGTAATGTCACCCGAACGGCTATACGTATACGTGTTCTTCGACACATCGAAGCCAATAGTCCACGTGGAAGAACCGTCATCCGCTACTGCTCCACGTTGTTGGGTCAGGTTCGTGATCATCTGGGTATTTGTGGTTGTCACTGTAATGTCTTCGTCCGGTGCATTGGTCGTAATGGTAAACGTGTTGCCCGTCTTACCGGCAACAGCCACATTCTGGAACGAAGCCGGAACCGGCTCATTCACATACATGGCTACTTGTGAAACGGAAACCGTTTTCGTCTGTCCGCCCACGGTGACCATAATATCACCCGAACGGCTATACGTATACGTGTTCTTCGACACATCGAACGTCACTGTCCAGGTGTAAACGCCATTCATTGCATCCTTCACGGCACGCTCGGATTTCAGGTTCGTGATCATCAGAGCATCTGTTGTGTTGAGTATCGGGAACATATCCGTTGAATTGGTTTCAAGGGTAAACGTGTTACCCGTCGCACCGCCGGCAACCACATCGGTAAACGAAGCCGGAACCGGATCATTGATATACAAGCCTGTGGCTCCCTGTGAAACGAAAATAGTTTTCTTTTGTCCGCTCACGGTGACCTCAATCTGACCCGAACGACCGGAAGAAGTTGTATTTGTCGTCACATCGAAGCCAATGGTCCATGTGGAAGAACCGTCATCCGCTACTGCTCCACGTTGTTGGGTCAGGTTTGTGATCATCGAAGCATTTGTGGTGGTCACTGTAATGTCTTCATCCGGTGCATTGGTCGTAATGGTAAACGTGTTGCCCGTCTTACCGGCAACAGCTACATTATGGAACGAAGCCGGAACCGGCTCCAGGACATATATCGCTTTACCTGTCTGTGAAACCTGAATCGTTTTCGTTTGTCCGCCAATGGTGACCTCGATATTACCCGAACGGGCGGAAGTAGTTGTGTTTCCCGATACATCGAACGTCACTGTCCATGTGGAAGAGCCGTTATCCGCCACCTCCCCACGCTGTTGGGTCAGGTTCGTGATCATCTGGGTATTTGTGGTCGTCACCGTGATGGCTTCATCCGGGGTATTGGTCGTAATGGTAAACCTGTTACCCGTTACACCACCGGCAACCACATCGGCAAACGAAGCCGGAACCGGCTCGCCGGTAGTGTACGCCTGGGCGGTTTGGGTCACCCGTACCGGCAGTGACAGACCGTCCGCCTCCAGACGGATATATCCCGTCCGCGGAGCAGCCTCCGGATTCACGTTATAGTCCGTACCGAAGGTCAGGGTATAACTGTTCCAACCACTGTCATCCGTAACAGCGTCGGATAGCGAAACACCGGTAATCCACGCGGGTACGTCGGTTGTCTGCCTGTCGGCTTCCCCGGAGAGCGACACGGCAAGTGCCGAAGGTGCGTTGGTCGAAAGAGTAACCGCATTATAGTACATGGTTCGGGAAGCAGGCAACTCAAAAGCGAGCTTACCGGCTATCAACCGGTAAGCTCCCCATGACACCGTACCGCCATCTCCATACGGATTGTTGACAATCTCCGTAGCCGGCTCGACATTGGCGCCCGTAAATTTAAACGGATAGCTGTGGGCCGTACCCGCCTTGAACGTACCCGAAGCGGGAAGCGCATAACTGTAAGAGGTTCCGTTGATGGTAAACTTCACGTTCCGGGTGTACGAAGTTCCCGCACCGCCGTGCGGAATAACGATGGCCTCGAAGGCGGCCCCGCCGGGAGAAGAGGATACTTTCACAGGGGTCAACGTACCGGTTGTACCGCCCACGTTGCCCAGCACTCCGGTCGACAGGTTGAAATCGGCGGTAGCCGGAAAGCCGGACAGGGTGAGGGCCGCACCCGTCAGTCCGGGTTCTACGCCCGAAGCGGGAATCAGGTCGATCTTCAGTTTGCTTAACTGATGGGTGAAGGCCAGCGTTACGCTCCCGCTCCTGTCACGGTTGTAGGCCGTGCCTGTCCCTTTGTGATACAGCAAGTCGATGGCTTTGGCCGATGATTGGTTGGATACATTCGCTTTGTACACATTCGCTTTCGCCGTAGTATGCGTATCCGCCTGGTAGGGATAGTAGGCCACGAAGTTGACATTGCTGCCGTCCGACGGATAGACCATCTCCTTCTGCCCGCCCGCCACCGTCAGCGATACGGAGGCGCCACTGCCGGACACGACGTAAGGCGTGTTGCCCGTCTTGCCGGCAACAGCCACATTAGAGAACGAAGCCGGAACCGGATCATTCACAGACATGGCTACCTGTGAAACCTCAACCATTATCTGTTGTCCGTTCACGATGACCTTCTACCCATCCGGACAGGCCGGACGAAAAACGGACAGGAACGGATACAGGTTTCTCCTCCTCACCGTCCGGATTCTTTTCGTCACCCGAACAGGAGACGAACAATAGCGCGCTGATCAGGAATGTCAGATTCAGGCGTAACTTCAACGTTGAATATTTAACCATAATATTACCGGTTTAACTATGGAGAATCTCCATCTACCGGCCTTGTACGGAAACGAAAGCGGAGGCAATGGCGAATCGCGCATAGCATATTGTTATTTTGTTTATTATGACGCATTGGCGTCACCTGGAATCCATCAACGGTCAGGAAACGAATTAAAATGTACGAACATACGGTTTTCTCACTGATTATACAATGACAAAGCGCCTTTTAGTTTAAATATTTAATGATTGTTAACTTGGTAAGTGTTTTAAAGACATGGATTCTACGGATTCCGACTCTCAACTTAAAGAGCGCACGCCCGGAAAAATGCAGGCAGCAAAAATCAGAAAGCTGCCTGCATAAGCAAAAAGGCAAGAGGATGCCTGAGAAAACCATGTATCTGCCTGCGGTTCGTTATTCGGGAACTTCGGTAAAGCGTTTGATGATGTTATAGGCTGAAACAATGCCTAACTCACCGGCTTTGCTTAAATCGGCAATTCCTTTCCTGTTATTTCCGAGGAATATCTGTGTAAGTCCGCGGTTGAAATATGCTTCGGCAAAATCGGGGTTGAGTTGGATGGCTTTATCATAGTCTACGAGAGCCGCCCTGTAGTCTTTCAGCATCGTCAACAGATTACCCCGGTTGTAATAGGCATACACGAAATCAGGGGCTAATGCGATGACTTTATTCAAATCGCTTTTTACAATATCGTAGTCCATTGCGCTGACATCCGGTTTTGCAGGAGCGTCGATTACCACTGTCGCATGTTGCAATTCTTCCGCATGTTGGTATTCCAACTGTTTACAACGCACCAAAGCGCGCATGAAGTAAGCCGGATAGAACGTATCGTCCAACAGGAGGGCCTGGGTCAGGTCTTCTATGGAACTGTTAAAGTCCTGTACCAGATAGAAGTCCAGTCCGCGGGCGAAACGCATGACTGCGCTTGTTTCATCGGCAACAATAGCGGAAGAATGTGTATCGATCATCGCAAAATGTTTCCGTACCTGCTCCTCTGTCAATGGCGCTTCGGCGTTGGTTATGCGTAAGCGTTCCGGCAAAGCGTTGGAGCGATTCAGATCGTCAATGAATTTATGATAATGCACCGCACGTTTCACGTCGCTGAACTTCTCGTAAAAGCTCAACACATACATGGGTTCCGGCTTAACGTTGACGTTGCGGTCCTGCACTCTTCCGCGATAGTCGCTGGTGTAGCGTTGATCGGCCTCCGAGCTGTCTGCAATCACGATCTTGCGATAGTTGTTCATATTCCTGTCCGACTTCTTACGGGTCTTTCCGTCATCTTCCTTATCCTGATCGTCCGTATTGTCAGCCAGATCATTGTTGTTTGAGGAGCCGGCGCCTGTTCTCACTCCGGTATGCCTGTCCAATTGGATGTTCATGATGGCCAGTTCATCCTTGTCGGCCCCTCTCCGGTCGCCCGTTTTCTTCCTTGCTTCCGCCCGGTGATAGTATCCGGCCAGGAAGTTGGGGTATTCATCAATTACTTTCGTATAATCGCTGATCGCCCCGCCATAGTCGCCCGTTTGTGCACGCAGCAATCCGCGGTTGAAAGTTGCCATCATGTTGTCCGGTTCAATCTTCAGGACAAAGTCGAAGTCTTCAATCGCCCGGTTGTCATCTCCTACCTGCGCTCTCAGCAGCCCGCGGTTATAGTGCCCGATAAAGTTATTGGGTTCTACTTCCAGGGCAATATCATAGTCGGTCATGGCTCCCCTCAGATTGTTCTGATGGAACCTCGCCAGGGCGCGGTTGATATAGTTGGCCGCATTTTTGGAGTTCAGATGAGTGGCATGATCCAGGTCGGCTTCGGCTTCGGCGTATTTGCCTTGTTGCAGACGTACGATCGCCCTTGACGCCCAGGTATCCGCGTCATAACGGTCAAGCTCAATGGCTTTGTCGAAATCGTTCAGCGCCCTGATCGTATCCTGCTGTCTGAGCGCCGCTTCTCCACGCATCAGATACCCTCGTGTGTATCTCGGAGCAATGGTCAGCAATTTTCCCAGATCATTCTCCGCAGCTTCATAGTCCTTTCTCTGTAAATGGCAGAGCGTCAGATTATGCCACAATGTTATGTTTTCCGGAGCATATTTCAGCGCTGTCCGGTAATCCTGAATAGCTTCTTCGTATTTGTTCTGCCTGATCCGGGCCAGTCCGCGTATCTGATAGGCGCCTACGACAAAGGGGTTGCGCCTGATAGCTTCATCGCAATCGTTCTCGGCGCCCTGGAAGTCGTCGAGTTGTATTTTGGCCAGTCCCCTGTAGAAGTAGGGTTCATATAAGTAAGGTTTCGCATTGATTACCTGATTGAAATATTGTATGGAAAGCACGTAATCCTCAAAATACAAAGCATTGCGCGCAATAGCCATCACCCGGTCCGTATTGATTTGTGCAAACAGCGCCGCAGGAAACAGGTACAGGAAAAACAATGTCTTTTTTATCATCCGGTTTCTTATTATTACACGGTTCTCACTTTGTAATGGCAACGGGCGTTTCCTTTCAGCATAACATTCAGTTTGCCCTTAATCATTTGTTTACGCAAAGCAGAGATATGGTCAATGAACATTTTGCCCTCCAGATGGTCAAACTCATGTTGCATCACCCGGGCAAGGTATCCCTCTACCACTTCATCGTACGCTACGAAGTTTTCATCCATGTATTTCACATGGATCCGGTTCTTTCTTTTCACGGCTTCATGAATACCCGGCAGACTCAGGCAGCCTTCCTCCATTGAGATTTCCTCGCCATCCGCTTCAATGATATGCGGATTGACGTATACTTTACGGAAATCTTTAAACTCCGGCTTTTCATCCGCATACACACTCAGATCGATGACCACTACCCGGATCGGCAAGCCCACCTGTGGCGCGGCGAGTCCAACCCCATCTGCGTGATGCATGGTATCGAACATATTCCGTATCAATTCTTCCAGGCCCGGATAATCCGGGGTTATATCTTCGGCAACCTTTCTCAATACAGGTTGCCCGTATACATAAACCGGTAAAATCATTATGTAAATATCTGTTTTTATTCGTAACGTCTGCTTTCCATATAAGATTGCAGTATGATCGTCGCACTTACTTCATCGACCAACGCCTTGTTCTGCCGGTCTTTTTTCTTTAACCCGGCTTCCAGCAGGGTACGATGCGCCAATACGGAAGTAAAACGTTCATCCGCAAATTCAACCGGGATATCCGGCAGTTGTTTTTTCAGGGTATTCGCAAAAGGTCTTATACGTTTGACATTCTCCGAGTCCTGGTTGTTCATTTGTTTCGGCATACCTATTATAATACGCTCTACCGGTTCTTCCTTTACATAATTAAGGATGAACGGCAACAATTCGTGTGTAGCCACAGTGGTCAGACCACTTGCAATGATGCGCAGGGTATCCGTTACGGCTATCCCCGTACGCTTTTTCCCATAATCTATCGCTACAATCCTTCCCATAGTCAACGCGCGTCCGATATAAGAATTTGTATGAAAAAGATAACAAACGCCCACGAAGTTACTGAAATTTTCTTTTATGCGATGATTTTTCAAAGAATTATCTACGTTCAACTATTTGTTTCGGCTTTTCCATATCCGGTTTAACTTCGGAGCGTAAAGTGTCCGGACTGCCTGTATGATGCCTTGATTTTACCTGTCCCAATAGGAGGAACGGGTCGTCCCATAGTATGATAAGGGTCGTCCCATAGGTATGATGAGGGTCGTCCCATAGGTATGATGGAGGTCGTCCCATAGGTATGGGACAGGGGTTATCATACCTATGGGACAGGAGTTATCATACCTATGACACAGGGGTTATCATACCTATGGGACGAGCCGCATCATACTATGGGGAATGTTTTACATCAGTATCGGACAAGCCGGATCAACTAATGGGAACGCAGATTCCTTGCCTTCACCCCTTAACGCCGGTGAACAGGAAATCTCAGTGAATTATAAGCCGTTTGCAATTGCAGGAACGCCTGTTTCAGTATTGCACGTGGAGCGCCCACATTCAGGCGCATAAATCCCGTACCTTCTTTTCCGAACATGGCGCCGTCATTCAAAGCCAGACGGGCCTCTTCAACAAACAGGCGCACCAGTTCATCCTGCGGCAAGCCCAACTCCCGGCAATCCAGAAAGACCAGATACGAAGCCTGGGGACGAATCACTTTGATGAGCGGAATATGTTCCTTAAAGAACCCGTCCGTATAATCGATGTTTCCCTGTATATATGCCAACAGCCGGTCAAGCCATTCCGTACCATGGCTATATGCCGCCGTTGCACCGGCAAAAGCAAATATGCTTCCCTGTTCCGATTCATTTGCAGTAACATACTCCCGGAATTTTTCACGTATTCCCTTATCCTTGATGATACAACAGGCGCTGAACAGTCCCGGTATATTAAACGCTTTGCTTGGGGATATGAACACAATGGAGTTCTTTTCGGCTTCCTCACACACTTCAGGAAACGGATGATGTTTACAGGGTGGAAGCGTCAGGTCGGCATGAATCTCATCGGACACCACAACCGTTCCGTTCTCATAGCAAATCCGGGCGACTTCCGCCAGTTCCTCTTTTGTCCAGACCCGCCCTCCCGGATTATGCGGGCTGCACAGGATAAACAATCTGCACCCTTTAATGTCTTCCCTGAAGCGTTCCATATCCATACGGTATTGTCCGTTTTCCAGTATCAACGGACTAAAAACGACTTCCCTGTGATTGCGCTCCGTCAATAAGAAGAACGGATGATAAACAGGAGGCTGAACCATCACTTTATCCCCCTTTTCCGTAAAGCTGTGAATGACCATAGCCAATCCAGCTACAACTCCGGGAGTAAATATCAACTCACGCTCCGATACCTTCCAGTCATGGCGGCTACCCAACCAATAAATAACAGCAGCATACCAGCTCTCCGGTTTCACGGGATAACCCAATATCTCATGCTCCAAACGCTTTCTCAATGCATCGACGATAAATGAAGGCGTACGGAAATCCATATCGGCAACCCAGAGCGGAATCAGGTCCGTTCGTCCCCAGATACTTTTTAATCCGTCCGTCTTAACGGCGCCGGTGTCCCGGCGGTCGATAATTTCATCAAAGTTATATTCCATAGCGCAAACCGATTTTATATCATCCTGCAAATGTAATGCTGAAAACCAAAAGATGAAAGCCGGAGGCCGGAAAATCAAAGGTTACCGCGCATTTCCATCCACCGATTCCGTATCTTTGCGCCCGAAAGCATTAACGTTTGATTATGGACACCCCATTCCTTTATAATGATTTCCCTGTTTTCCTGCGACTGCATTTCCCGGAAAAAGTTCAGAAGATATCCTTAAATGCAGGCTTCACCTGTCCCAACCGCGACGGGGTAAAGGGGCGGGGCGGATGTACGTATTGCAATAACCGGACTTTTAATCCCGGATATTGCAAGACGGAGAAGTCTGTCGTCCGGCAGTTGGAGGAGGGAAAGGCGTTCTTTTCGCATAAATATCCGGAGATGAAGTACCTGGCCTATTTCCAGGCATATACGAATACGTACGGCAAGCCCGGCGACATCAAGCGGAAATACGAAGAAGCATTGCAGGTAGACGGCGTGGTGGGGTTGGTCATCGGTACACGTCCCGACTGCATGCCCGACAGCTTGCTGGATTTCCTCGGGACGTTGAACAAGGAGCGCTTCCTGTTGGTGGAATACGGCATCGAGAGTACAAACGACGCCACACTGAAGCGGATAAACCGGGGACACACGTACGCCGACACGGTCGACGCCGTGGAACGTACCGCCGCACGGGGTATCCTGACCGGAGGGCATGTCATTCTGGGACTTCCCGGTGAAACGTACGCCGGCATCATCACTCAGGCGGGAGAGTTGTCCAAGCTGCCGCTGGCAACACTCAAGATACACCAGCTCCAACTGATACGCGGCACACGCATGGCGCGGGAATATGAAGAATGTCCGGCGGACTTTCATTTCTTCGGAGTGAATGAATACGTCGATCTGGTGGTCGACTATGTACAACACTTGCGACCGGGGATTGCGCTGGAGCGCTTTGTCTCGCAATCGCCCAGGGAATTGCTGATCGCCCCCGACTGGGGATTGAAGAACTATGAATTTACGGCGCGGGTGCGGAAAAGGATGAAGGAATTGGGCGCTTATCAAGGGAAATTCTACCGGGATTAAGAAATAATCTCTATTTTTGCAGGGTCATACTTAGTTGGAAATAATAAAGAAATCATGATGAGAGATAAAATAAGAATCAAAGGAAATATTTACTATACAGGAGTAAACGACCGCCAGAAGCCTTTGTTTGAGAACCTGTGGCCCTTGCCCAATGGCATTTCCTATAATTCCTATCTGATCGACGATGAAAAGGTAGCCCTGATAGATACGGTCGATGTATGCTATTTTGAGGTATTCCTGCGTAAGATCAGACAGATTATCGGCGACCGCCCGATAGATTACCTGATCATCAATCACATGGAGCCCGACCATTCGGGCTCGATCCGCCTGATCAAGCATTATTATCCGGACATAACGATTGCAGGCAACCGCCAGACGTTCGGCATGGTCGAAGGGTTCTACGGCGTAACCGGCAACCGGTATGTGGTAAATGACGGGGATACGCTTGAATTGGGCGAATACAGACTGTCGTTCCACCTGACCCCCATGGTGCATTGGCCGGAAACGATGATGACCTGGTGTGAAGAGGAAGAGGTGCTGTTCTCCGGCGATGCGTTCGGGTGCTTCGGGGCGCTGGGCGGAGGATTCATGGACGCCGCCATCAATACGGACATTTATTGGGAGGAGATGGTACGTTACTACTCCAACATCGTGGGCAAGTACGGCGGTCCGGTACAAAAGGCGCTGGCCAAACTGAGCGGCATGCCGGTATCGGCGATCTGTTCCACTCATGGCCCGGTATGGACGGGCGACAACGTTGAACGCGTAATAAGCATATACGACAA
>JAIRNG010000167.1 GCA_031258135.1 Mediterranea sp. (in: CFB group bacteria) | reverse complement strand
GGAGGCCATCAGGCAGCAAAGGATGAGCGCGCGTGTCAGTTTTTTCATGTTTTGTACAATTATCTGACAAAGGTAAGGCTGCCTCAAAAGGTGGACAATACCTAAAAGTGGGTATAATTCGGTTTCCGGATCAGTATATATTGTCATCCGTATTAAAAAAATGCCACAAATGTGGTATTTCATGCCCCTCTTTTCTTCCATAACTTTGCTGCATGAAAGCGATTCACGGCATATATCTATTGGCATTGTCATTCGGCGCGCAGGTACAGGCGGCGTATGCAGGTTGTCCGTCTTCACGGCAGGATACTATTCCGGGCAACGAGGTAAAGTTGGACGAAGTGGTGGTGGTCTCTCACCCGAAAGGTTCGTTACTGCCGGTATCCGGACTGACTAAAACGGAGATCATCAGCAGGACCGGACTGACAAAAATGGCATGTTGCAACCTCTCGGAGAGTTTTGAGAACAGCGCTTCGATAACCGTAGGGTTTACAGACGCCGTTTCGGGTGCAAAACAGATCCAGTTGCTTGGATTGTCGGGCGTGTACAGCCAGATACTGGCGGAAAATGTACCGGCATTGCGCGGATTGGCTTCTACTTTCGGTTGGAACTATGTTCCGTCGTATTGGCTTGAATCTATCCAGATTTCCAAAGGCACCTCGTCGGTGATAAACGGCTACGAATCGGTCACGGGACAAATAAATCTCGAATTTATAAAGCCCAACTATACGGAACCGCTGCATATCAACTTTTACGCGGACGACGACAAGCATCTCGAAGGCAACCTGACCTCGGCGTTGCGGCTGAGCGATAAGCTCTGGACAGGACTTTTGCTGAGCGGAACAAGCGGAACGGAAGTGCACGACGAAAACAGGGATAATTTCCTTGATATGCCCAAGATGACATATATAAATATGTATAACCGCTGGTTTTATCTGGACGAAGAAAAAGGCGTGCAGTCGAGGACGGGAATCAAATTCCTGTACGAAAACCGTATTGCCGGGCAGGATTCCCTGTGCCATAAGAAACACGGCATACCGTACAGAGGCATTGAACTTTTCGAGACCATCATCAACAACAGAAATGTGACGGTGGAAAACAAAACCGGTTTCACCGTCGGCGACAAGGAGGGACAAAGCGTTGGCATCATCAACAGTTTCTCGCACCATGAGCAGGACCTGCGGTTCGGCAGGAAAAACTTCGACGGCGCACAAAACTCTTACTACGCGGGATTGCTGTTCACTTCCCATATCCGCACAACGGCGCACCGTTACACGGTTGGCGCGAGCTTTGTCTATGACAATTACCGGACAAGGTATATTGACAACCTGGAGTACAATCAAACCCCGCTTACGCATATCAACCGCACGGAAGCTGTTCCGGGCGTCTTCGGCGAATATACGTACACGCATCCGGCGGGATTGACGATAGCGTTAGGACTGCGAACGGATCATAACAGCCGTTTCGGCTGGCTGGTCACTCCGCGCGGAAATCTGAAGTACGATGTGAACAGATACCTTACGCTTCGGGTGTCGGCGGGACGTGGATTCCGTTCTCCCAATGCGATCAGTGAAAATATTGGCCTGATGGCTTCTTCGCGGAAGTTCGACCTCGCTGATATCAACGGTTTGGACATCGAAAAGACGTGGAACTTCGGCGGGAATATCGCCTTGAACATTCCCGTATGGAATGAACAGACCGCCATATTGAGCGTTGATTATTTCCGGACTGTTTTTCAGAACCGGTTTGTAGCGGACACGGAGCGCGACCGTAACGCCGTGTTTTTCTACAATTCCGGCGGCGGCCGTTCCTTTGCCGACGCCTGGCAAGCCGATTTTTCGACCTCCCTGTTCAGGGGTTTCGATGTGTATGCGGCTTTTCGCTACAACTACAACCGCATCACGTACACGGACGGAAACCAGCAGTATGAAACGGAGCAGGCCCTGGTCTCAAAGTACAGGGGGCTGGCCAACCTTTCGTATGCAACGCGGCTTCGCCGTTGGGTGTTCAACGTTACGGCGCAGATTAACGGGCCTGCCCGTTTGCCCGGACTGAACGGATACCATTCGGAAAAGATCTATTCCCCTGTTTTTCCGGTTTACTTTGCGCAGGCCACCAAGAATCACAAGTATTTCGATATCTATCTCGGTGTTGAGAATATCCTGGGATACACCCAAAAAGACCCTGTTCAGAAATGGGAAACGCCGTTCGGCCGCGACTTCGATGCTTCCATGATCTGGGGGCCGCTTTGGGGAAGAAGGATATACGCAGGAGTCAGAATCCGTATAGGTGAACTGAAATAAACGGTCAGGAGATGAAAAAGATAGCTTGTTTATTGTGCAGCCCGATGATTATGGCGCTGATGTCTTGCGAAGCCGGCGACGGTAAAAGTTCGCAGACCATCGAATTTGGAGAGCTTGCACCGCAGAACCTGATGGACGGTTCGTTGCGACTGCAGGCGACGGCTTCGTCGGGCTTGCCGGTGACTTTCTCCTGCCCGGATGCAAGTATCGCCGTCGTCAAAGGCGATGTTGTTGAATTTGTGAGCGTAGGGCGTACGTATATCATCGCCGGACAGTCCGGTAACGAGTCGTTTCATGAAGCGCCGAATGTCGTAAGGGAACTGACCGTCCGCAATTGGGACCCGGCCAAGAAAACGCAGGTCATCACCTTTGAACTGCCGGACAGACGGAGTAACGACGACCCGCCGCTGCTGTTGGTTGCCGTTTCCACGTCGGGCCTGCCGGTGAAATTTACCTCAAGCGACTGGCGGGCGACCATCGCGGGCAATTGGTTGACGTTGTTTCACGGCACATCTACTTACGATGTATATATCAACATAACGGCTTCGCAGGAGGGAGATGAAGTCTACAATCCCGCCGAAAACGTAGTGAGAACGATTCATGCCATTGGAGACGGGACGCATTGAACACAGAGCGAAATGAGATACAGGCGGTTCTATATAATCTTGTTATTGGGGGTGATGGCGCTGAATATATGCAAATACCAGCTCCCGCATATCGAATATAAGCTGTTCCGGGAGTATATTGCCGAAAACCTGTGTGTCCGCCGTTCCGAAGCGAACAACGAATGTCAGGGCAAATGTTTCCTCAATAAACAGATTGACCGGGTGAACGAATCCGCAGGCAGCGCCGGGAATCCCGCCGAAAGGGAACGGATCACTTTTGATACGGACGACTATGTTATGACCGGAATTGCCGGAAACGAACAGTATTCCGACTGTAAAATACGTACTGCATTATTTCTCACCGACATTTACATTAGCATAAACTTAGACGTGCTGATGCCTCCGCCCAAAGGAGTTATCCCCGTTTTGCCCTTGTGAGTTGCCTCACAAGCTCCAAATAGGGTCATTTTGCCTTTGCGAGTTGCCTCACAAGCTCCAAATGGAGTCATTTTGCCTTTGCGAGTTGCCTCACAAGCTCCAAATGGAGTCATTTTGACTTTGTGAGTTGCCTCACAAGCTCCAAATGGGGTCGTTTTGCCTTTGTGAGCTACTGCGACGGATTTATTAATACATTAATAATTAAAATCATGAGAAGAAAAAGATACATACAGATAATATGGATGGTTCTCCTTTCGTTCGCTGCCGTATCGTGCAGCAAGGACGACCCCGAACCACAGGTTGACCCGACAGAGGGCTTAACCAAGATACAGGAATTTTCGGCGCCGGACAGCCCCTACACCATTACGCTTTACAACGAAACGGGACGGTTGCAACTCGGATACACCAAAGTCTATTTCGCCGTTACCGACGGTGACGGAAATTTTATCGACAACGCCGCGTTAAGCGCATTTCCCGAAATGGATATGGGCATGCACAAACACTCCACCCCGCGTTCCGGCATTACGAAAGTCGAAGGCAAAGCGCTCTACGAAGCCTACTATTCGTTTCTGATGTATTCGGGACAGGGCAACGGCACGTGGTACTACGATATTGAATACACGGTTGGCGATGTGTCGCACAGTTTTGAGGATGTGGTCATTCAGGTGGACAATGTGTTCCGTCCCGACGGCGCAACGCAACGACGGGTAATCCAGACGGTTACTGCTATCGGCGGCAGCGGGCAGCGGTATATCGTTACGCTGGTCGAGCCGCTGAGCCCGAAGGTTGGAACCAACGACATCACGGCTTACATTCACGAAGGGACGAATCCCGACTATCCGGCGGTGACCGGTTTCAACTTGATACTCGACCCGCGCATGCCGTCCATGGAGAATCATTCATCGCCGAACAATGTCGATTTGACGTGGGACGCCGTGAACCATATATATAAAGGTATAGTCAATTTCAGTATGACCGGTTACTGGAAGCTCAACCTGATTCTGCAAAACGGCGCCGGCGAAACGCTCTACGGCAATCCTGTTACCGACGAGACGGAAGCAAGCAGTCTGTATTTTGAAGTAGAGTTTTAGCCTGATGGAAAAAAGGATAATCCTGTTATTATTCGTCTTACGCTGTGCGTGCCCGCTGCACGCACAGCTACAGGCGGATTCCGTGGCGCTGTCGTACGACCTGAACGAGATTGTCATCACTGCGAAAAGCGGCATTGACCACACCCGGCAGGCGAAGCCTGTTTCGACCGTAGAGGAATACCTGCAATCGGCCGAAAAGGTAAGCCTGATAAAGCGAGGCGCCTACGCCTGGGAACCGACCGTTAACAATATGACCACCGAGCGTATTTCCGTGACGATCGACGGCATGAAGATCTTCCATGCCTGCACCGACAATATGGATCCCGTGACATCGTATGTCGAGACCGTCAATCTGAGCAAAGTAAATATCGGGTCGGGATTTGAAACCAACCCGAACGCTTCGGGCAATATCGGAGGCAGCCTCGACCTGCAGTTGAACAAGGTCGGATTCTGTTGTGAAGGATGGGCTGTGAACGCCAATCTCGGATACGAGACGAACGGCAACTATCGCATCGGCGGAACGGACTTCGCCTTTTCGGATTCGACGTTTTACGTCAATTCGGGATTCTTTCACCGTCACAGCGATAATTACCATGCCGGAGGCCATCAGGCCGTTGCTTTTTCGCAGTTTGCGAAATACAACTTTTTCGCCAACCTGGGTTATCTTGCCGGTAAAAAACACGCCATCGAAGCTACGTTCATCTACGACAGGGCTTCGGACGTGGGTTATCCCGCTCTGGCCATGGACGTGAAGAGAGCCGAAGGGTTGATATCTTCGCTCAGCTACCGGCGCGAAGAGCTGTCGCGTCTCTTTGCACGCTGGGAAACCAAATTGTATTTCAACAATGTCATTCACATTATGGATGATACCGGACGCCCCGATGTGGCTATCCACATGGACATGCCGGGCAAAACCCGCACCTGCGGAATATATTCCCTGCTCGAGGGCCGGAGCGGCAGGCATCGTTATTCGTTCAACTGGGATGCTTACTACAATCGGTCGTATGCCGAAATGACGATGTATCCTTCCGACCCATCCGAAAAAGAGATGTTCATGCTTACCTGGCCCGATGTCAGGACGTTGAACACGGGTCTGTTTGCGGCGGACGAATATCATTTCGACGAGCGACATTCCGTTCGCCTGTCGTCGAAAGTATTCTTTCAGCGGGACGGGATTCATAGCGATTTCGGGTTGAACACGTTGCGGATATATTACCCCGGCATAGCATCATACAGAAACCGGTTTGTCGGGAATATATCCGGACGCTACCGGTTCCGTTACGGCGATTGGGAGACCTCGGCGGGCGCGGGCTACGGCAATCGCGCCCCTTCGGTATCCGAGGCCTACGGTTTTTATCTGTTCAACACGTTCGACGCCTGCGATTATCTTGGAAATCCGCACCTGAAACACGAGTCGTCCGTCGAAGCGAACATCGGAACGAAATGGACGCAAGGCCCTTTTACCGCCAGTGCAAACGCATCGTACTTTTATTTCAGGAACTACATCATCGGCAAGCCTCACAGGGAACTGTCGTCCATGACCATCGGAGCTTCCGGAGTAAAGGTCTACGAAAATCTGCCTCATGCGTCCATACTGAATGTAAGCCTTTCCCTGAAATATCTTTTTCCTGAGTATTTCGTGTGGAACGGACGCATCTCTTACAGTCGCGGACAGGACGACAGGAAAGGCAACCTGCCGCTGATCCCTCCGGTAAGCTACGAATCGTCGCTTGCGTTCAGGAAAGGCAGGTTTTCCGCCGAAGCTGTGGTCTTGGGCGCATCCCGTCAGACGCATTACAGCGCCGGATATGGCGAAGACGCGACAAAGGGTTATTTCATCGGGAATGTTTCGATGGGTTATGGCTTTAAGGTAGATAAGGTCATCTTCACGCTGAGATCGGGCGTGGAGAATGTGTTTGATACCTGTTATTCCACTTATGCGGATTGGAAAAATATCCCCCGCAAGGGACGGAACGTGTTTATTAATCTTGGAATAAGTGTTTTATGAAGACAAAATTATTGGTTTTAGCGTTATTATTATCCTGCGTTTTCACATCCGGTGCGCAGGAAAATAAGGATGAACAAAAGAAAAAGAAAGCAGACGTAACTTTCTCGGTGAATATGCACTGCGATAAATGCAAGGCAAGAATTGAGAAGGCGCTTATATGGGAAAAAAGCGTCAGGGATCTGGAGGTCAGACTAAAGGACAAAACGGTACGCATCGTTTTCGATCCCCGGAAGACAACAACGGAAAAATTGCAGGACTTAATCAGGGATTTGGGATATACATGCGAACTTATCCGATCTCCTTCCTGATCAATTCTACCCAGTTGTCGATGCGTGCGTCTGTTTTGCCGTCTTCGTTGCTTTCATCCAATGGAAGTCCGGCGAATTTACCGTTTACAACTGCTATTGAAGAGCCGAACCCGTAGCCGGATGTGTCTACGGCGCCACAGAACGTACATCCTGTCTCTTTCAGCTCTTCGTAAAGGACGCCGATAGCATCACAGAACGTATCGCTGTACGATTCGCAGTCGCCACAGCCGAACAAACCTATGAATTTGTGTGAGAGGTCTGCCTTTTTCACTACTTTGATAGCGTCATACCAATCATCTTGCAATTCGCCGTCTCCCCAGGTAGAACTGCCCAGAAGAAGTACGTCATAACCTTCGATCATGGATTCGGTAAGGGATGATGCGTCGTGAATATCAGCTCCTGCTACACCTAATTTAGCGGCTATCCTGCGCGCTACGTCTTCGGTCGTTCCGGTTGTGGAACCATAAAAAATACCAATTCTATTCATACTTATTATTTGTTTTAAGGGTTAATGGCGCAAAGATACCTCGTAACAGAGAATCGTGAAATCCCTATTTATGATTAAATTCAGACAGCCTCGCCCCTATTAATGGCGAACTGCAAATGGGTATGCGAATACCTACTAATAGTTATTGCGAAACCCCGGAAAAAAGTGTTATTTTGCATATTGTTTACTTAAAACAGAGTGGAAATGGCTAAGACTCAGAAATATAAACCGACGGATAAGATGATCGGTCTTATCAGCGACAACTATAACCTGTTGCAGGTTATGAGCCGGTTCGGCCTCTCATTAGGCTTTGGAGATAAAACCGTGAAAGAGGTATGCGAAATGAACCGTGTGGATTGCCCGACTTTTCTGGCGGTCGTTAACTTTGTGGTTGAAGGGTATTCGCGGATGGATGAAAGCGGGAATGAGCTGTCCATTCCGGCGCTGGTCGATTATCTCCGTCAGGCGCATATCTATTTTCTGGATTTCTGCCTGCCCGGCATTCGCTGTAAGCTGATTTCCGCTATCGACGGTTCGGATGACGATGTATCTTTCCTGATACTGAAGTTCTTTGACGAATATATGAGAGAGGTCAGGAAGCACATGGAATATGAAGACAGGACGGTCTTCACTTATGTTGACGGACTTCTGGAAGGTAAACACCCGAAAAACTATCAGATAAGCACATTTTCCAAGCATCATGACAGTATCAGCGAGAAACTGACGGAACTGAAGAACATACTCATCAAGTATTGTCCGGATAAAGCGAACAAAAGCCTGTTGAATGCCGCGCTGTTCGACATATATACCTGTGAAGAGGGGTTGGATTCACATTGTAAAATAGAAGACTACCTTTTTGTTCCCGCCATTCTCAAATTGGAAAAGAGATTGATAACCGGATGAAAAATAACGATGTAATACGTGTCGGAGTAGCCGAGGCCTCAGTAATTATCCGTAGTGGTGTGGTCTATACGCTGAAACACTTGCCCAATCTCAGGATATTGCCTGTTGCGCTGGCGTCTCCGGATGCGTTGAACGATTGCCTGCGTACGCAGGCGCCGCATATTCTTTTTGTAAATCCCGCGTTTGGCGGTTTCTTCGATGTAGGGCGTTTCAAGAACGATGCATTGGGAAAAGGCGTACGTGTTGTTGCGCTGGTGAGTTCGTTCACAGACTCCGCTCTCCTGAATAAATACGATGATTCGGTTTCTATATTTGATGATCCGGACGTGATTTCGCAAAAGATCAGCCGCTTGCAGCATATAGAACCGGAGGAAGAGGATGACAGTTCGGAATCGTTGAGCCAGCGTGAAAAAGAGATTGTGATATGTGTCGTTAAAGGGATGACGAATAAAGAGATGGCCGGGAAACTGTTTCTTTCTATCCATACCGTAATTACCCACCGCCGTAACATCAGCCGTAAATTGCAGATACACAGCGCGGCCGGCCTCACCATCTATGCCATCGTAAACAAGCTGGTAGAGCTGAGCGATGTAAAAGGGCTTTAAAATCTCATAACTCATCCCCCTGCATAGCGTTTTTTTGCCCGAAAAGCGTCACGAGTTCCACACGCTTGCGGGAGAATTTCATTGGAATTCGAATAACCGTTTATCGTTTGCCTGCGATGCAGGCAAGGATGAACGCGTATTTAGCTTTAACTCCTAACGAGCGAAGCGAGTGCTAACTCCTTTAACTACTGACTACTGATTTGCATTAATAATTAGAGATTTATAGTACTTTGTATTGCATAGTACTAAAGTTATGCATATATTTGCGCCATATAAACCTGGTAATATGAAATATGTAGAGAATGTAAAGTCACAAATGCGCAAAGGGATGCTGGAATATTGCATTCTATTGCTGTTGCACAAGGAGCAGACATACGCTTCGGATATTATTCAGAAATTGAAAGAAGCATGTTTAATCGTTGTAGAAGGTACGCTATATCCATTGTTGACGCGACTGAAGAATGAAGAGTTGTTGAGTTATGAATGGATTGAATCCACTCAGGGGCCTCCGCGTAAGTATTACAGACTGACGGAAAAAGGAGAGGAGTGTCTTGGAGAACTTGAGGCTTCATGGTGCGAGTTGAATGAAACAGTGAATCATATAGCAAATAAATAAACTTAATAAATAAAGGTAAAAATGAAAAAGACATTAACGGTAAATCTTGGAGGTACGGTCTTCCATATTGATGAAGACGCCTATCGCTTGTTGGACGAATATCTATGTAATCTGAAACTCCATTTCCGCAAACTGAAAGGAGCGGATGAGATTGTCAACGACATAGAAACACGTATATCCGAACTATTTTCGGAGAAGATCGGTTTGAACGCCCGGGTAATCACGATTGCTTATGTTGAGGAAGTGATAGAACGTATGGGGAAACCGGAGGAGTTTGAAGGTTATCAGGGCCTGGAGGATAATGATACCTCTGATCATAGTGCGAAACACTCTTCATATAAGGAAATGGGAGGCATTCGTAAGCGGTTGTATCGCAATCCGGATGACAAAATCCTGGGAGGTGTTATCAGTGGAATGGCTGCGTACTTAAATTGGGATGTAACGTTGCTTCGTTTACTGATTCTGATCGTATTGATCTGTGGCGTTGGTACGTTGATCCCTGTCTACCTGGTTTGTTGGTTGATTCTTCCCGAAGCGCGCACTGCGGCGGAAAAGCTGAGTATGCGGGGGGAAGAAGTCACCATGGAGAATATCGGTAAAACGGTGACGGATGGATTTGAGAAAGTTGCGAATGGTGTGAACGATTATATGCGTTCGGATAAACCCCGTTCCTTTCTGCAAAAGCTGGCCGACGCCTTTGTTGCCATAGCCGGCTTTATCCTGAAAGCCTGCCTGATCCTGCTGGCCATCATCTGTAGTCCGGTGCTTTTCGTACTGGCCATCGTTTTTGTTATATTGGTCTTTGTTATTATTTCCATTATGATAGGCGGAGGCGCCGCATTGTATCACATGATTCCTTCCATCGATTGGGGATACATCTCCATTTCGCCGTTAGTTGCCATTATCGCGTGCATCTCCGGGGTTGTAATCGTGGGCGTGCCTCTGTTTGCTATTGTGTTCTCCATTCTACGTCAGGTGCTTAACTGGCAACCCATGGTCGCCGGCTTGAAATGGACGCTTTTAATTCTCTGGGTCATCGCCTTGATTGTGTTTCTGTTTGCGTTGCCTGAACTAAA
>JAIRNG010000149.1 GCA_031258135.1 Mediterranea sp. (in: CFB group bacteria) | reverse complement strand
ATCTGGGTGACCAACTATACGGGTAGCGCCACGTGGACAAATCCGAATCAGACGGCTCATACGTATACGTTTATGGATCGTAACCTGGGGGCTACCGAGGCTGCCAATTCCCTTGCCGGTCGCGGATTGTTCTATCAGTGGGGAAGGAAGGATCCGTTCCCCGGAATTAAGGCGGGTACTGCCGGCTTTGCTGCGTTGGATAAATTTTATGGTATAGAGCAATACGGTGCGGGTAGTAGTACTGCTGCTGTTAAAGTTTCCAGTTCTGATAACGCCGGCGCTATCGTGGAATCCATTCAGAATCCGGCGACTTTCTATAGTTTTTTGAATAAATTCAATTGGCTTCCCGCCCTTGATCATAACCTTTGGAGCACTAACAGCATTTCCAGCGGTAAGAAGAATATTTACGATCCTTGTCCTTCGGGTTGGCGGGTTCCTGCCCGTATTGATACTAGTATGAGTGATGATTATTCCCCTTGGAAAGGAGTACCCCATTCCACGCCATGGAGTTCGGGTTCCGATACGGGTGGCGTCAATTTGGGTACTAACGCCTTGTACCCGGCGGCCGGGTATCGCGAATACCATAGAGGAAGGATCAACGGCGAGGGGTCATTCGGCTGCTATTGGAGTGCCTCGCCCTACGGTAATACCAGCGACGCCTCGCTTCTGAACTTCGATTACAGTGGCCAGGTCCATTGGAGTTTCTGCCTCGATCGCGCCAACGGGTTCAGCGTGAGGTGTACCCAGGAATAAAACCGAAACTCAAGCAGCCATAGCTCCATGATGTGAATCACGAATATGGCCCTCTACTAAATGTTGTTTTATTAGACTTCCCCATTAGCCTGGCGTGGCGTGGGGAAGTTGCGGTAATGGATACCGGGGGGGGTAATTGATTGCGTTACACTGCATACATATTAGAAAAATATCATGTACCTTTGTGAGATAAAATAAAAGAAACGGGAAATGAAAACAATTATAGCCCCTTCTATCCTGTCTGCAAACTTCGCCCATCTGGCAAAGGATATGGAAATGATCAACCGCAGTGAAGCGGACTGGGTACACATCGATGTCATGGACGGCGTCTTTGTTCCTAATATATCTTTTGGTTTCCCGGTGCTGAAATTCGTTGCGGCGTTGGCGGACAAGCCGCTCGATGTTCATCTGATGATCGTCGATCCCGGAAAATTCATTCATGAGGTGAAAGCGTTGGGAGCCTATACGATGAATGTGCATGTCGAAGCGTGTACGCATCTGCACCGTATCGTTCAGCAAATACGTGAAGCCGGCATGAAACCTGCGGTTACGATTAATCCGGCTACACCGGTCGCCTTGTTGAACGACATTATCCGTGATGTTTACATGGTGCTCGTGATGAGCGTGAATCCGGGTTTCGGAGGGCAGGCGTTTATCGGGCGCTCGGTGGAAAAGGTATCCGAACTCCGTGAACTTATCGATGGAACGGGTTCCAAAGCCCTGATCGAAGTGGACGGAGGAGTGAATCTGGAAACAGGCGCACGTTTGGTTGCTGCCGGTGCGGATGTCCTTGTTGCGGGAAGCGCAATCTTCGCCCATGAGAATCCCTGTCAGATGATCCATGAGCTGAAACGGTTATAAAAGCGGCCCGTTGTCTCTCTTTTATTTCTACAGGCATACCGCCTTCAGGTTGCTCGTCCCTTTGGCGGCAGGCATCCTGTGCGGCGATTATATGTACGTTGAAGGCGTACAGCTCTCTTCCAGGTTTCTTCCGGTTGCGGCTTTCATCTTTCTTTCCGCTCTGGTGGTTCTATACCGGGTGTTTCGCCGATATTCATCCCAGTGGGTATTCGGCTTGTTTGTCTATTTGTTTTTCCTGCTTTTCGGAGTCTGCCGGCAGCATATCCGTTTGCAGCAAACTGTTGTCGGCTTTCCTGCTTCCGAGACTTTGTACAGGGTTGTGATAACCGATCAACCCGTGCGGAAGGAGAGAAGCATACTTTGCCGCGCCTGTGTGTCGGAGCGGAAAGATTCGCTTTCCCTGAAAAGGATGGATGCTCCGTCTGTCCTGTTGTACTTCCCCCCGGATAGTGCAAGCAAAGCCATTCGGCGCGGCCATGAGCTTTTGCTGTCCGCACGGCTGGCCTTGCCGGCGCATGACGGAAAGCCCGGCGCATTTGATTATCCCCGGTACCTGATCCGGAAAGGAATCAGCGGCGCTGGTTTCGTTTCTGCCGGGAAATGGCAGGTTGCCGGCTACCACCCCCGGCGTTCCATGCAGGATCGTGCGTTTGATTGCCGGGATAACGTGTTGGAGCTTTACCGCGACCTGGGCTTCCGGGCGGATCATTATGCTGTGTTGTCGGCATTGACGGTCGGATATAAGGATGAGCTGAGCGAGTCGATACGCGAGTCCTTTTCGGTGTCCGGTGCAAGCCACGTGCTGGCGCTTTCGGGGTTACATATCGGTTTCCTGTATGTACTTTTATTCTTCCTGCTGAAAAGGATACCCGGTTCTTCCACCGGAACAAGAGTCTTCAGAGTGGCGACGACCGTCATCCTGTTGTGGGGATTCGCTTTCCTTACCGGCCTTTCTCCATCGGTCGTCCGTTCTGTCGTTATGTTTTCGCTGGTCGGCTTGTCTCAGTTGCCGGCCGGACGTACGGTCCCTCTGAATACCTTGTTCGTAGCCGCTACAGGTATGCTGGCCTATGATCCTTTCTGGCTGTATGACGTCGGCTTTCAACTTTCGTTTGCGGCGGTCGCTTCCATCCTGCTGGTTCAGCCATGGTTATACAGGCGGTTTACCGTACGCAACCGGTTTCTGAATAAGCTGTGGGGGCTCGCCACCGTTTCCATTGCCGCCCAGGTGGGTACGGCTCCACTGGTGTTACTCTATTTCTCCCGGTTCCCCGTTCATTTCCTGTTGACCAATATACTTGTAGTACCATTGGTAACGGTCATTATTTATGCGGCTATCGTCATGCTGCCGCTCTCTTTTATACCGGTAGCCGGACAGTTGATGGCGTATGGGCTGGACATTCTTCTGGAGTTGTTGGTTGCAGTGGTGCGTGGAGTGGAACGATTGCCGTTTGCCTCCATCGACTGTGTCCGGGTCTGTCATGCCGAGGTGTTGCTTTTCTATGCGGCATTGCTTTTCCTGGGATGGTACATGGTGCGGCGGCGTCCCCGGTTTCTTCCGGCCGGCCTGTCGGTTCTTCTGGTCTTATCCGTTTACAGGGTTTGTATGTATGTGCAGGATATGTGAAGGGCTTTTACGCCCGGTCTTCTTATTTTAACGTGAGTTCGATGTAAGAAAACACAGGCTCACCGGTAAAGCCCTGTGTTCAGGTTTTAATCTCTGATAAAACCTCCAACGTTTTTTTATATGCCGTACAACGGACGTACAGCCTG
>JAIRNG010000147.1 GCA_031258135.1 Mediterranea sp. (in: CFB group bacteria) | reverse complement strand
GTTAGTTTCTTTCTTCCTTTAGCGCGGCGGGAAGCTAAGACTCTGCGACCGTTAGCGGTAGCCATTCTCTCACGGAAACCGTGTTTATTCTTTCTCTTTCTGTTAGAGGGTTGAAATGTTCTTTTCATTACTTTATATATTTACGTTATTTGTCTCACGAATCGGGTTGCAAAAATAGATACTTTTTTCAAATAAACCAAGAGACAGCTCTTTTTAGTCAAAAACATAGTGTGATTTTTACCGATTTACACTATTTTTGCAACCGGATTTTAAGTTCCTTGGGCCCTTTAGCTTGTGAAAAGCTCCGAACTTAAAAAGCGATAAGCCTGAAAACATATAAACTCAGGAACGTATAAACTCAAAAACTAAAATCGTATGGCTACTACCTCAGACATTAAAAACGGTATGTGTATCGACCTGGACGGTCACTATTATTTCATTGTGGAATTTCTACATGTAAAACCCGGAAAAGGTGCCGCCTTCGTTCGTACAAAACTGAAAAGTGTTACTACGGGGCGTACCATTGACAAAACATTCAATGCAGGTGTGAAAATCGACGAAGTTCGTATTGAGCGCCGTCCTTATCAGTTCCTGTACCAGGATGATATGGGTTATAACTTCATGAATCAGGAAACTTTTGAGCAGATCCCAATCGCTAAAGAACTGATCACCGGAGTAGACTTCCTGAAAGAGGGTGATGTGGTAGACGTTGTATCGCATGCCGAATCGGAAACCGTACTTTACGCTGAAGTTCCCGTGAAAGTGATCCTCAAAGTAACATATACTGAGCCGGGACTTAAAGGCGACACAGCAACCAACGCGTCTAAACCCGCAACGCTTGAGACCGGAGCTACGGTGCGCGTCCCATTGTTCGTCAACGAAGGCGAACTGATCGAAATCGATACCAGAGACGGTTCTTATCAGGGAAGAGTAAAAGCTTAATTTATTTACGATCGGACGGTTTGCCATCCTATGAGGTTTTCAGTCATCATCCCCGTTTACAACCGTCCCGATGAAGTGGATGAGTTGTTGCATAGCCTCACGTTGCAGCGATATACAAACTTTGAGGTTATTGTTGTGGAAGACGGGTCGACCGTTCCCTGCAAGGAGGTGGTAGACAGATACGTTTCCTGCCTGGATATACGCTACTTTCCGAAGCCGAACTCCGGCCCCGGACAATCCCGCAATTATGGGGCGGAAAGGAGTAAGGGTGATTACCTCATTATATTGGATTCAGACTGCATCCTCCCCGAAGGCTACTTTGAAGCCGTCAGGAAGGAATTGCAAACGACTCCCGCCGACGCTTTTGGTGGTCCTGACCGGGCGCACGAGTCATTTACCCGCATACAAAAGGCGATCAACTACTCCATGACTTCGTTCTTCACCACCGGAGGTATTCGCGGAGGCAAAAAGAAGATGGATAAGTTCTACCCACGCAGCTTCAACATGGGAATACGCCGGAAAGTTTATGAGACGTTAGGCGGCTTCCGGAATATGCGGTTCGGCGAGGATATTGATTTCAGCATCCGCATTTTCAAGGAAGGGTATGCCTGTCGCCTGTTTCCCGGCGTCTGGGTATATCACAAACGTCGTACCGATCTGGGAAAGTTCTTCAAACAGGTCTATAACTCCGGTATTGCACGGATCAATCTGTACAAAAGACACCCCGGATCGCTTAAACCGGTACATTTGTTGCCTGCCGTATTTACTGTGGGGGCAGGCGTGTTTTTATCAGGCGCTGTCTTCTGTCCTTACAGTTTATTTCCCATAGTCTGTTATGCCCTGTTAGTGGCGATTGACGCTTCCATACAAAACAGAAGCCTCACCATCGGCCTGCTTTCCGTTGCCGCCTCTTTTGTACAACTGTTCGGTTATGGCGCCGGATTCTTATGTGCCTGGTGGCAACGGTGCGTGCTTGGCAGAGACGAATTTTCCGCATTCAACAGGAACTTTTACAAGTAAAAGGCGGTCTCCGATGGTTTGCAATTTTCAATGCGATGAACATAACCAACAAGAAACTTAACATAAATCAGTGGGCGGAAGAAGACCGTCCCCGTGAGAAAATGATCGCCAAAGGAATAGACGTACTTAGCGACGCCGAATTGTTGGGCATTCTCATCGGTTCGGGAAACACGGAAGAAAGCGCTGTAGAGTTGATGCGCAGAATACTCCTGGCCTGTGATAACAACCTCAATGAACTGGGTAAATGGACACTTTCCGATTACTCCGGGTTCAAGGGTGTCGGCCCGGCGAAAGCAACGGCCATAATGGCGGCATTGGAACTGGGAAAAAGACGGAAAAGGCAGGAAGTCAAAGAACGGGTGCAGATCACCTGTTCCAAAGATATATACGAGATGTTCCATCCTGTCCTGTGCGATCTTTCACAGGAAGAATTCTGGATACTCCTCATTAATCACAGTAACAGGGTGATTGAAAAACTGCGGATCAGCGCCGGAGGTATCGACGGAACCTATGCCGACGTCAGGTCTATATTACGTGAGGCCATATTGCATCGCGCCACAGGCATTGTCCTGATACACAATCATCCTTCGGGTAATCCGGCGCCCAGCACGGAAGACAAACGGGTAACCTCGGCCGTTCGCCAGGGAGCGCAGACAATGAACATTCGCCTTACCGATCACGTTATTATCTGTGACGGCGCGTATTATAGCTTTGCCGACGAAGGAAACGTCTGACAGGGTCACGCTTTAAGGATAAAAAGCTATCCGGTTTCGTCCTATGGGGATAAAAAGGATATTTATTCAACGAAAATGGGGCGAAATCGTTTCGTTGGCGTTATCTTTGTATTGACAAATCATTGTTGTTTGGAATATGGCTAAATTTGAAACGGAACGGAAGATAGTCGAAATACTTAAAACGGTGTTCGACCCCGAGATACCGGTGAATGTTTATGACTTGGGGCTTATCTATAAAATAGACGTTGCCGATGACGGAACCACAGCGATCGATATGACGCTGACTGCGCCGAACTGTCCGGCGGCGGACTTCATCATGGAAGATGTCCGCATGAAAGTCGAATCGGTGGAGGGGGTTATGTCGGCCACTGTAAACCTGGTCTTCGAACCGGAATGGGACAGGGACATGATGAGTGAAGAAGCCAAACTGGAACTTGGATTTTTATAACGTATGAAGAATATTTATTTCCTTTCGGATGCCCATCTGGGATCAAGAGCCATTAAATCGGGACGTACGCAGGAACGCCGCCTTGTGAACTTCCTCGACAGCATCAAGCATAAAGCGTCGGTGGTCTACCTGTTGGGCGATATGTTCGATTATTGGTTTGAATACCGCAATGTGGTGCCTAAGGGTTACACCCGTTTCCTGGGCAAACTGTCCGAGCTGACCGATATGGGTGTAGAGGTACACTTCTTTATCGGTAATCATGACATCTGGTGTTACGACTATCTGACGAAAGAATGTGGTGTCGTGATGCACTACGAACCCTTGACCATAGAGATCCATGGAAAAGAGTTCTACCTTGCGCATGGCGACGGCCTGGGCGATCCGAACAGGAAGTTCAAAACGCTTCGCGCTCTGTTTCACAACCGCACACTGCGTTACTTGTTTGCCGCCATTCATCCACGCTGGAGCGTGGAATGGGGTCTGAATTGGGCCAGACACAGCCGCCTGAAACGGGAGGACGGGAAAGAACCCGATTATATGGGAGAAGAGAGGGAAGATCTTGTTCTTTTCTCTAAGGAATACCTCAAAAGCCACCCCAGCATCAATTACTTTATCTATGGCCATCGCCACATTATGCTCGATCTGATGCTTGGCGAGTCGGCCCGTATGATAATATCGGGCGATTGGATATCCTATTTCTCATACGTTGTTTTCGATGGCGAAAACCTGTTCCTCGAAGAGTATATCGAAGGGGAAACACAGCCATGAGGACGCCTTCGGCTATTTACGATCAGACGATTGACGATTTGAAACGCAGATTAAGATATCTCTACTTCGGGCTCTTTACATATCCCACGTATCAATTCTCGTACTCGCTCTGCTACCAAACCTGAAAGTACTTTCTTGCGATATTTTGTTATCCAAACAACACGATACTTACAATCATATGTCGTATGACTCGTTTTTCGATAATTTTGCATCTCCTTTTTTTGCAAAGATAACTAATATACTAAAGGCGAGGGATTTTCCCCCAGAGGTGATACATTAATCCTGATATGTCTGTTAATAACTCTGTTTTATAATCGCCCGTTTTTGGAGAAAGGCCCCCTTTATCCATACTGCAAATTTATTGAATGGTAAATCGTAAATCCCCCCATGTCCTGATTTAATTAAAAACCTCTCTCCATGGAAAAGGAACCGCAGTTCGCCTCATCCATAAGATTGAGCCGGCAAAAAGAATGACCGCTACGATCAGAACGGCAAAATAGGTGTTTCCGGTAAACATATCCCGTATATATTCCGCCTGGGGATACGTCAGACTGAAATAAACGGAAAGGCTGTTATTGAGAATATGGATCAGGATACAGGGAATAAGGCTTGCGGTTTTATAATAGATCCATCCCAGAAGCAGGCCTATAAGCGTAGCGGTTATGACTTGCGCCGGATTGATATGGATGATTCC
>JAIRNG010000054.1 GCA_031258135.1 Mediterranea sp. (in: CFB group bacteria) | reverse complement strand
TTTTTTCGCTCTAAGACTTGCACAAGTCATTTTTTTGTCGTACATTTGTAGCATTACTTAAACATATATTGGAATTATAATACACGAGAAAGAGGGTGGCGGGAGCTGCTCTCTTTTTTTTATTGATGCCGGGTGAACCCCAAAAAGTTGCTTGCAAAATCCAAAAACCTGCCTGCAAAATCCAAAAAGTTGCTTGCAAAATCTAAAAAGCTGCTTGCAAAATCCAGAAACCTGCCTGCAAAAATCAGAAAGCCGCCTGCAAAATCCGGAAGGCGGCTTCCGGAAACAGAAATTGTAAGTATTTCCGTAAATTTTTCCCCATTACCAAAAATAAACCAATTGTTCCTCTTGACAGGATTTTCGGGTTTTTCAGGATTTGTTACCATAAAGGCCCGGCTTATTCAACTTCAACGTTTCAACCCGCGGGTGACGGAGAACTTGCCGGTCACGTATTTTTTCCGGCATAATGCAAGGTGTAGATACCAAAGTTCTTTTGTATTGAACAGAGGTTCTCAGGATTAATTTCAGGGGCTTTGACGCCGGATGACAATACGATTTCACTCTTTTCCACGAAAATCTCATCCCACAGCCCGTCATCAATAAATGATTGCAGCAATTGGCTGCCTCCTTCAACCAGCAGTGTTTGTACACGGCGCCGCCCGAGATCGGCCATGATCTGCGGCAGCAGAGGTTTTTCACCGTCCAGCGTGATATATTCCACCTGTCCCGCCTTTTGGCATCTCTTTGTCGTATAGACCAGCGTCGGGACGCTACCGTCAAACAGATGCAACGGGCGGCTTAGCGCCAGATGCTTGTCCAATACGATGCGAAGCGGGTTTTTGCCATACCAGTGACGTACGTTCAGCGATGGGTTATCCAGTATGGCGGTGTTTGTTCCTACCATGATAGCGTCCGCTTCCGCTCTTTTCTTGTGCGCCGGCATGATCGTGTGATCCGTAGATAGCCTGACGGCCACCCCTTCCGTACGGTTGACATCCATGAAGCCGTCTGCCGACTCTGCCCACTTCAGTATGATGTATGGGCGGTGCAGCGTGTTCGCTATAATGAAATGGCGGATGAGCCGGCGACATTCTTCTTCCAGCACGCCCGCTACGACCTCCCGCCCGGCATCGCGTAGCTTTTGTATGCCTCTTCCCGCCACCTTTATAAAAGGGTCTTGGCATCCGGCCACGATGCGGGGTATTTGTTTCCCGATGATCAGGTCGGTACAAGGAGGCGTTTTGCCGTTGTGCGAGCAAGGCTCCAGACTGACATACAGGGTGGAACGTTTCAACAGGGATTCGTCTTTTACCGAGCGGATAGCGTTTACCTCGGCATGCGGCCCGCCATATTCCATGTGATATCCTTCTCCTATGATTTTACCGTCGCATACGATTACCGCACCCACCATGGGATTGGGTGAAACGTTGTTCTGCCCGTTCTTAGCCAGCTGAATACACCGGCGGATGTAGATTTCATCTTCATTCATCTTCATTATATGCTAAAAAAATTATCTTTGCATTTCAAAATGCGCATGACCGGTATTGACGCTTATATCACCCACGCTTTGCATGGCCTTTATTCTTCACGGGAGCTGCAAAGTCTTACTCTGATCATCTGTAAAGACCTGCTCGGACTGGATGAAATAGATATCCGTCTGCGCAAAGATATTAAATTATCCGATAGCGGGCAGCGTTTACTGGAACAGACTGTCGACCGGTTGAAGCGTCATGAGCCTGTTCAGTACATACGCGGAACCGCCGACTTTTATGGCCTGGTTTTTCATGTGGAACCCGGAGTGCTGATTCCAAGGCCTGAGACGGAAGAGCTGACAGACCTTATCCTGAAAGAAAATTCCGGCAGGATCCGTATCCTTGACATCGGGACGGGCAGCGGTTGCATTGCCGTTTCTCTGGCGAAACATTTGCCTGCGGGGCGGGTCGACGCCTGGGACGTATCTCCCAAGGCATTGGCTGTTGCAAGCCGGAATGCCGGCGAGCTGGGTGTTGACGTTCGTTTTTCCCTGACGGATGTGTTCAGCGCTGAACCCGGAAAGGATAAATATGATGTTATGGTCAGCAACCCTCCTTATATAAGGGAAAAAGAAAAAGAAGCCATGGACCGGAACGTATTGGATTGGGAACCGGAGCTTGCCCTGTTTGTCCCTGACGATGATCCGCTGCGTTTTTACCGGCGCATTGCGCAACTCGGAACGGATATGCTTGTGCCGGGCGGCAAGCTCTATTTTGAGATTAACCGGGCATACGGGACTGAGATCGTTGAATTGCTGAATATGTCAGGCTATAAGGGTGTCCGGTTAAGAAAGGATTTATTTGGAAATAACAGAATAGTAACCGCAATCAGATGAGTATAATCAGAGAAGAAAAGGCCATGAGGCGCATTACCGACTATTGTGCGAAAAGCGAGCAGAGCCGGGCGGATGTCTGCGAAAAACTGAAAAGATGGAATATTGACAATAAGGTGATCGAGGGTATGCTGCATGCGCTGGAAGTAAGCGGCTTCATCAACGATGACCGTTTCAGCCGGAGTTTTGTGAACGATAAACTCCGCCTGGACAAGTGGGGACGTCTGAAGATCGCGCAGGCGCTGGATTTGCGCAACATCCCCGAGGCGGTATACCGGCCTTATCTGAATGATATCGACGAGGACGAATACATAGCCGGCCTGAAACATCTTCTTAACATGAAGAAACGGAGTATTGAAGGTAAGAACAAAAAGGATAAAGAAGCCAGACTTATCCGTTTTGCCGCCAGCCGGGGCTTTGAGATGCAATATATCAGGCAATGCCTGAATTTACCCGGCGAATGATTCATGCTGATCGGGAGTTAAGGAGTTAGCGCAAACGCCTTAACTCCCGCCTTAAAAAAAGATACGTTTTTTCTTTCCCCAATTCATTCTATTTCTTTATTTTTGCATCATATATTATCAAGTTCGGTATAATTATGAAGAATTTAGAGAGAATCTTTGCAGAGAAGTTGCTGAAAATTAAAGCGATTAAGCTACAGCCGGCGAATCCGTTTACCTGGGCCTCAGGTTGGAAGTCACCGTTCTACTGCGACAATCGCAAAACATTATCTTATCCCTCTCTACGTAATTTTGTGAAGATTGAAATTACACGCCTCATATTGGAACGGTTCGGACAGGTAGACGCTATCGCAGGTGTTGCAACCGGCGCTATCCCTCAGGGGGCTTTGGTGGCCGATGCGTTGAATCTTCCTTTTGTATATGTTCGCTCCACCCCGAAAGATCATGGATTGGAAAACCTGATCGAAGGCGAGCTTCGTCCGGGAATGAAAGTCGTGGTCGTAGAAGACCTGATCTCTACCGGTGGCAGCAGCCTGAAAGTTGTCGAGGCCATCCGCCGCGATGGTTGCGAAGTGATTGGTATGGTTGCGGCGTTTACTTATGGGTTCGATATTGCGGTAAGAACTTTCAAGGATGCTAAAGTGCCTTTGGTTACGCTGACCAACTACGAAGCTGTTATTGAAGTAGCATTGCGTACCGAATACATTGATGAGGATGATGTGAAGACCCTCTCCGAATGGCGTAAAGACCCCGTCCATTGGGAACCACGGAGTTGAATTGAATATTAGCCGCGCGTTTTTGCGGGTGATTAATCATTATGAGTAAAATAGAAAGCAGCGTCAGAGTCGTTCCGTTCAGTCAGGAGCGCGTGTACAATAAATTGTCGGATTTGAGCAATCTGGAGTCGGTTAAGGATAAGATACCCGCCGGTAAAGTACAGGATATGAGTTTTGACCGGGACACGCTTACGTTCAATGCGCCCCCCGCAGGTGAGATCACATTGAAGATCATTGAGCGTGAACCTTATAAATGTATTAAGTTTGAAACCGTCAGGTCGTCCATGCCTTTTAACCTGTGGATACAGATCGTCCCGGTGTCGGAAGAAGAGTGCAAAATGCGCCTGACCATCGGCATTGACATAAATCCGTTCATGGGAGGTATGATCCGGAAACCCTTGCAGGACGGGTTGGAAAAGATGGCCGACACATTGGCCATGATACGATATGAGTAGTTACGCTGACTCCGGCAACTAACTTCCGCGATATGAAACTTTGGGAAAAGAATGTTCGGGTAGACAAAGAAATTGAGCGTTTTACGGTCGGACGTGACCGTGAGATGGACATGTATCTGGCAAAGCACGATGTCATAGGCTCTATGGCGCATATCACTATGCTGGAGCATATCGGCCTGTTGACTTCCGGCGAATGGCGGACGTTGCTTGCCGGGCTCAGGGACATCTATTCGGAAATAGAGAAAGGCCGGTTTGTGATTGAGGATGATGTGGAAGACGTACATTCACAGGTTGAACTCCTGCTGACCCGCCGTCTGGGTGATGCAGGCAAGAAAATCCACAGCGGACGTTCGCGTAACGACCAGGTATTGCTCGATCTGAAACTCTTTACCCGTGCGCAGATCAGAGAGATTGCCGGAGATGTGGAAACGCTTTTCCGGGTATTGATTGATCAGAGCGAGAAGTATAAACATGTTCTGTTGCCGGGCTATACGCACTTACAGATTGCCATGCCGTCGTCTTTCGGACTGTGGTTCGGCGCTTATGCCGAAAGTCTGGCCGATGATATGTTGTGCTTGCAGGCTGCGTATAAAATGTGCAACCGTAATCCGTTAGGCTCTGCCGCCGGATATGGTTCATCATTCCCCCTTAACCGCAGGATGACCACCGAGCTTCTGGGATTCGATTCGATGAACTACAACGTGGCGTATGCGCAAATGGGACGCGGAAAGATGGAGCGTAACGTGGCTTTTGCCCTGGCCGGCATTGCGGGAACCCTTTCGAAGCTGGCTTATGATGCCTGTCTGTACAACAGCCAGAACTTTGGTTTCGTGAAACTCCCCGATGAGTGTACCACAGGGTCGAGCATCATGCCTCATAAAAAGAACCCGGATGTTTTTGAGCTTACCCGCGCCAGATGCAATAAGCTACAGGCGCTACCGCAGCAGATCATGATGATTGCCAATAACCTGCCATCGGGATACTTCCGTGATTTGCAGATCATCAAGGAGATATTTATTCCTGCATTCGGGGAACTCAGGGATTGCCTGCGCATGACTGCTTATATTATTAAGGAAATGAAAGTAAACGAACATATCCTTGATGATGATAAATACCTGTCGATCTTCAGCGTGGAAGAAGTGAATCGCCTTGTCCGTGAAGGCATGCCGTTCCGCGATGCCTATAAGAAAGTGGGACTGGACATTGAAGCCGGCAACTTTTCACACGACAGGCAAGTACGCCATACTCACGAGGGCAGCATAGGCAACCTGTGCAATGAGTCCGTTAGCCTGCTCATGCAGAACATTATCGATGGTTTCGGCTTCCGCCGTGTGGAACAGGCAGAGGCGGAACTCGTCCGTCTGTGTTAATCCGCAATTAAAACCTGACACCATGTATACTCCTTCGGAAACCCGTTATTCGGGACAAATCCCGTATCGCTATTGCGGTAACAGCGGCCTTATGTTGCCCTGTATCTCATTAGGGCTTTGGCATAACTTCGGTGATGCCGATGATTTCGGTATGGCTACCGGTATGATCAAATATGCCTTTGACAATGGAGTGACCCATTTCGATCTGGCAAACAACTATGGCCCCCCTCCCGGTTCTGCCGAGACGAATTTCGGCCGCATCCTGAAAGAGAACTTCCGGGGATACCGGGATGAGATGATTATCTCTTCCAAAGCGGGTCATGAGATGTGGCCGGGGCCTTATGGCGACAGAAGCTCGCGTAAGAACCTGATGGCAAGTATAGACCAGAGTTTGCGCCGTACGGGGTTGGAGTATTTCGATATATTCTATAGCCACCGCTATGATGGGGTAACCCCTGTGGAAGAGACTATGCAGGCATTGATCGACATCGTCCGGCAAGGTAAGGCGTTGTACGCCGGTATATCCAAATATCCGGTTGAAAAGGCGCGGATTGCTTATGATGCGCTTCGTTCGGCCGGCGTTCCCTGTCTGATCAATCAGGACCGGTACAGTATGTTCACCCGTGAGGTGGAAGAGGGTACGCTCCGGTTGGCTCATGAAAACGGTTGCGGATTTATCGCTTTCTCTCCCTTAGCGCAAGGATTGTTGACGGACAGGTATCTGAACGGTATTCCCGAAGGCTCCCGCGCTGCACGTTCCACCGGAGCTTTGAAACGCGAGCAGGTAACCGGAGAGAAGGTTGAGGCTGTCCGCCGGTTGAACGACATCGCCGGGCGTAGAGGTCAGACCCTTGCCCAGATGGCTCTGGCATGGATATTGAAAGATCACTCCGTTACTTCCGTTATTGTGGGCGCCAGTTCTGTCTGCCAATTGGGTGACAACCTGAAAGCATCGGACTGTCCGGAGTTCTCTGCGGAAGAACTTCAGGAAATAGAGAAAATACTCAGGAAAAGTTTGGCGGGTAAATGAAAAGCTTTTATCTTTGCACCTGTTAAACGCGAAAATAGCTCAGTTGGTAGAGCATAACCTTGCCAAGGTTAGGGTCGCGGGTTCGAGTCCCGTTTTTCGCTCATTCATTTTTCATTTGTATGGTTAAGCCCAGGTGGCGGAATGGTAGACGCGCTCGTTTCAGGTGCGAGTGTTGAAAGACGTGCAAGTTCGAGTCTTGTTCTGGGCACATAATTGATCCTGAAAGATGGAGAGATGGCGGAATTGGTAGACGCGCTACTTTGAGGGGGTAGTGACAGTTATGTCGTGTGAGTTCGAGTCTCATTCTCTTCACCGGAAAATAAATGCGAAAGTAGCTCAGTTGGTAGAGCATAACTTTCCCAAGGTTAGGGTCGCGGGTTCGAGTCCCGTCTTTCGCTCTAAACTAAAGGGACACTTTAGGGTAAACAACAGACAACGCCTTCCAAACCAGCAGTTTGGAAGGCGTTTTTTTGTATTCCGGCCTCACCTGAAAGACAAAAAAAGCCATACCAAGACAAGGAATCGGTACCAAATCGGTACCTGTTTTTCAAAACAAAGAATAAGATTTAATAATCTCACTCAAATTTTTATTCAAATCCAATCTCGCCACAAATTTATCGTATATTTGTGGCAAAATAATTTTTGTATGCAAAGTGTATTTAATCAAATAAAGGATAAAATTCTTTCCTCCGAAAGAGGAGAATTGTTCTTCCCTGACGATTTTTCTTCTTTCGGCTCGTCGGATGCTGTCCGCTCCGCTTTGGTGCGTTTGTGTCAGTCAGAAGTCATAACTCGTGTAGCACAAGGTATTTACTATTATCCTAAAATAGATGCCAAATGGGGAAGCGGTATCATTCCGCCAAGTATAGAAGAAATCGCTAATGGAATTGCCAAACGGGACAGAGTGCGGATTATGCCGACAGGAGCATACGTTCTCAATATGCTTGGGTTATCGACACAAGTTCCTGCGAATGTAGTTTTTGTTACCGATGGTTCTCCCCGCCGTGTTTCTATAGGCAAAGGCAAAGGCATTTTATTCAAACACACTTCCGAGATGCGTAATTTTGCCTATCAATCACAAATGATGATGTTGATAGTTACTGCCATACGTGAAATAGGCGAAGGCAATATTACTCCGGAACAGCTTACAATTATCAAAACCCATTTGGAAAAAGTAAGTCCCGAAGAATTTCAAAACGATATACAATTAGCGCCGATATGGGTGCGTAAAGCCCTTCAAAACGTATGAAATATATAGATTTGACCGATATAGAGCAACGGGAGATTGTGCAAAGGGTACAGGCTGAAACAGGTCTGAACCAACAAATAATCGAAAAGGACTGGTGGGTAACGGCTGTTCTCAGAGCATTGTTTTCCCTGCCTTACGCCAATCATTTGTCTTTCAAAGGCGGCACTAATTTGAGTAAATGTTGGAATTTAATCAGTCGGTTTTCCGAAGATGCCGATATTGGTATAGACCGTGAATATCTGGGTTTTAGTGGCACACTCTCAAAGACACAAATCAGCGATAAATTACGCCGTGCTTCCTGTGCATTTATTCGTGAGAAAATGCAGGCCGATTTACGGGAGCAACTTATAACGGACAGCATCAATGAAAACAAATTTACTGTCAAAGTCAATATTACGCCCGTTACGACGACAGATCCTGAAATAATAGAGATCGAATACCAATCTGTATTTGAAGAACTTCCATATATCAAACGCAAAGTAATCGTAGAGGTCAGCGGTCGTTCCATGAGTGAGCTGATAACTCCCGTTTGCTTGTCTTCTTTTATCGACGAAGTATATACAAATGCTCCGTTCACAGAACCAAATTTTGAGGTCAGGGCAGTTGCTCCCGAACGTACTTTTTTGGAGAAAATATGTTTGCTTCAGGAAGAATTTGCAAAACCGAAAGAAGCCATGCGTACCGAAAGAATGTCGCGACACCTTTACGACATAGTTCAAATAATGCAAACGCCGATAGCGTCCAAAACATTGGAAGATACAGAACTTTATGAATCGGTAATCAAGCATCGCCAAACGTTTATCGGAATAAAAGGATTTGATTACTCCCGATTGCGTCCGCAGGTTATTTGTATAATCCCACCTGCCGAGATTATGGATTCTTGGAGGAAGGATTACGAAACCATGCAGGAAACCATGATATACGGCGATTCCCTGCCTTTCGATAAAATGATAGAGAAAATTACGGAACTCAATAAAACGCTCAATAATCTGCAATGAACTCAACCGAATTGATAATAGGAAATTATTATAGCAAGTCGGTTTAATTTCCGGGGGCAAAGTTCCGAACTAAAGAAATGCGCGTCTTAATAGTATTATAATAGTAGGTATATGTTTCTTAATCCAACCTGCTGAAAAACAATAGAATATAATTTGAAGTTCTTTTGAATATGATATATCTTGCCCGAAATGAATAATTGCTTGTTATTCAAGTAATTAACCCGCAAGGGTGGTTGCTCCTAATCAGGTCAATTATTGCAGAAAAACTAAAACCACATCAGAAAAAGTTTCGGTTGATATTTTTCCTGTTACCATTTTAGAGTAGAAGATTTTTATATTCGGCTGTTCTCCGGAAGTTCGACAACTCGCTGCACCTTGCACAAGAAAATACAATGGCGAAAGTAGGTTAAAATCCCGTCTTTCGCTCTTCTGATAGAGACGTTTTTAGGTTAGAGGGAACATTATAGATTTAGAGAGAGAAGGCCTTCCAAACCGGTTGTTTGGAAGGCTTTTTTTATGAAACTTCAATCTATTACTTTAAAGACCGTCTCTTCGCCGCTTTGGCTGTCACCGGCCACCCACAGTCCGAACTCGCCGGGTTCGACCACCTTAGCCATATTTATATTCCAGAAGGCCAATTCACTGACAGGCAAATCGAACGCCACCGTTTTCTTTTCGCCCGGTTCCAGCGTTACGCGCGTGAAACGCTTCAGCTCTTTCACCGGACGGGCCACTGAAGCGACTTTGTCCTGCACATACAACTGAGCAATTTCGGTAGCAGTGTACTTGCCGGTATTTTCCAGGTCGAAGAGCACGCTCAACACGTCGTCTTTCTTCAGCGCTGAAGAAGAAAGACGAATGTTGCTGTATCCGAACGTGGTGTATGACAACCCGTAACCGAACGGATAAAGCGGATCGAATCCGGCATCCAGGTAAAAAGAGGTATTACCCAATGAGGTTTGTCCGGCATCCACCGGAATCCGGTCTATCAGTGTTTCCGTACGTGTAGCCGGCCGGCCGGTGTTGTGATGGGCATAATAAACAGGGATTTGCCCGGCCGTTTTGGGGAAGGTGACCGGTGTTTTTCCACTCGGTACTTCCTTGCCGAACAGAAGGTCGGCAATGGCGGGGCCGCCCATCGTTCCGGGATGGAAGTTATAGAGCACGGCAGCGGAAAGATCGGCTTCCTTGCCGATGGTCAACGGCCGGCCGGCCATCACTACGGTGACCACCGGCTTGCCTGTCCGGGCAACGGCGGCTATCAGTTCGGACTGTGCGCCTACAAGGTTCAGATCGGCCAGGCAGTGCGCTTCACCCGACAAGATCGATTCTTCGCCCACAAAGGCCAGAACCACATCGGCCCGGGCGGCCGCAGCGGCAGCGCGGGCTATCCCCGCCCCGTTTTTATCGCGGCTATAAGCCAGCCCGGGTTCATAGATCACCTGTACCTTGTCGCCGGCTGTCTCGCGGATGGCCTGCAACGGAGTCTGTGTATGCGTCTTCTCGCCGTCGAACACCCAAGTTCCCAACTGTTCGTACGGAGCATCGGCCAATGGGCCGACAATAGCGATTGTTTTAACTTTACCGGTCAACGGCAGGGTTTCTTTGTCGTTCTTCAACAGGATAGCCGATTCGACAGCCGCCTTTTTTGCTGCGGCAAGATGCGCCTCGGCATACATGACCGATGGTTGTTGCCCGTCCGGATAAGGATGATCGAAAAGCCCCAGCCGGTATTTGATGCGCAGGATGTTACGGACGGCATTATCAATGACGGATTGTTTCACCTTGCCTTCCGCAATAAGTTCCGGCAAATGGCGCACAAAGCTATAGCTCACCATTTCCATATCTATTCCGGCCTGAACGGCTTTGAGCGCCGCCTCTTTGGAATCGGCGGCGAAACCATGAGCGACCATTTCCGTAGCAGACGCCCAATCGGTTACGACAAATCCGTCGAATCCCCATTCATCGCGAAGCACTTGCCGGAGCGTAAACGCATTTCCGGTAGAAGGCACTCCGTCGTTATCGTTGAAAGAGACCATATACGTAGCGGCGCCGGCACGGGCGGCAGCCTCGAACGGAGGCAGGTAGACGTTGCGCATCAGCCGTTCGGGGATGAAAGTCGAAGCGTAGTCGCGCCCGCCTTCGGCTGCACCATATCCGACAAAGTGCTTGGGACAGGCCGCAATGGAAGCCGGGTCGCTCAATGCGTGTCCCTGGAATCCTCTGACCATAGCTGCACCCATAACGGAAGTCAGGTAGGTGTCTTCGCCGCAACCTTCGGCAATGCGTCCCCAACGGGGGTCACGGGCAATGTCGATCATCGGGGCGAACGTCCAGCGGATACCCACCGAAGAGGCTTCAATGGCTGCAACACGCGCTCCCTCTTCAACAAGCTCCGGGTCAAAAGAGGCGGCCTGTCCCAACGGGATAGGGAAAATGGTTCTGAAACCATGAATCACGTCGCGGGCAATGAGCAAAGGAATGCCCAGACGCGACTCTTCTACCGCTACATGCTGCAAGGCGCTTATGCGCTGCGGATCAACCTCGTTCAGGATTGAACCCACCTCTCCTTTTTTGATGATACCGCTCATGTCCTCGATATTGCCGTAAGAACTGACCTGGTTCATCTGACCGATCTTCTCTTCCGGCGTCATCCGGGCAAGTAACTTCTCTACTTTAGCCTCCAACGCTTTATCCTTTGGCTCCGGACCTGAACAGGAAGCTAAAACGGCCGGGAGAAGGCAGGCCATAAATAATTTAACTGTTTTCATTTATTCTGTTTTATGATTATTTCTTCTGGAACACACGTACATAATCAATCTCATAAGTAGCAGGGAGCGCAGACTCGTCTGTGCCCTGGGCGCCTCCCCAATCGCCTCCCCAGGCCAGATTCAGTTTCAGATAAAAGGCGGCGTCGAAAGGCCAGGTGTCTTTGCCGGCTCCGTTGTTGGGAAAGTAAAACAGTTCTTTACCGTCGATGTATGTACGGATGAAACCTTCCGTCCACTCCAGCGCATATACATGAAATGCAGTCTGGGCGGAAGCGACCAGCGTTTCTTTTGTCTTCTGCGTACCTGCCACATGGTTATAAGCCTTGCAGTGGATGGACGAGGAGACGTAGTCCGGATGGTATCCCACTTCTTCCATGATGTCTATCTCTCCGCAATCCGGCCATTGGCCTTCCTGCTTGGGCATCATCCAGAAAGCCGGCCATGTGCCCCTGCCCACCGGTAGTTTCAGGCTCGCCTCGAAGTAGCCGTATTTCCAGCTCTCTTTCGTGTTGATGCGGGCGGAGATCACTTCATTGCCTGCTTTTCTGGCGTGTATCTTCAATATACCGTTTGAGACCTCTGCGGTAAGTTCATCGCCTTGCCTGCCTGCTACGTAACGTTGCAATTCATTATTGACGCGGCCCGGTTCCCATACTTCATACCACCACAGGTTTTCGTCGGGCATGAAGCGTGCAGGGTCGTTGAACTCATCCTGCCATACCAGCCTGTAGCCTTGGGGCACAAGGATGTCGGGGTCAACGGGGAGTTCCGGCCTGCCCGCCTGCTTCACGGGGATAGATGCACGTGCGGTACCCGATTTGATGACGATCGCGCCTTCACGTTCGGAGAACGAAGGATTGGCCGTAATGGTTGCCGTTGCGTTTCCGTCGGAACCGGCGGCGCTCTTCACACAAGTGATCCAGGAATCATCGCTGTAAAGCGTCCACTCCCGTTCGCAGGTAATATAGAGGGGTTGTACGGCCTCTTCATTCCCTACGGAAATTTCCGCAGGGGAATAACTGATAGCCGCAGCCGTTTCCGGACGGTCATCATTACCGCCGCAGGCGACAAAACCAAGGATTAAGAACAAAGGAAATCTTTTTAGTCTTTTCATAACTTCATGATACGGGTGTAGAGACTGCCCGGAGACAGTCTCTACACGTTATTAATCTTTATGTGTCTGCAGAATGATATCCCTGACGGTCACCGTCGTGTTGGCGGGATTGCCTCCGAAGTCGAGCACCAACTTCGCCTGACTCATATCTACGCCAGGGGTATTGATAGACTTGACGATGACTTCCTCACCGGCGGGAAGGTCTTTATTCAGAAGGAATAGAAAGACATTGTCATCATCGGCCTGCGTCAGCTTTATTGTTACGTTCCGGATGTCGTTGGAAGCGGTGAAGACGGCACGGAAGTCATAGTTTTCCGTTGCGGAAGTAGCCAGGCCGTCGGTGATGAACATCACCTGGTTCTGCCATTGGTCGGTGGTCGCTTCCGGGAAAACGAGCGTGTATCCGGTTCCGTCAATCGTCAATGCCGGGTCGGCTATCTGGCCCCACCCCGGTGCGTAATAGAAGGTGTTGGTGAAGGTTGCGCCATGCCACAGATTGTCCGGGCTGTCGACCGCGCTCCATGTCGGGTCGGGAACTACTTCTTCTTCCGGAACTACGGTTCCGTCGTCGTTGGCATGATCTTTGAAAACAATATTTTCAATGGTAATCACCGAACCGGCCGCATTACCTCCGAAATCGAGCACGAGCTTCAGACTTGCGATGTCGATTCCCTCCATATCGCTCTTCCAGAAACAAACCGGTTCATTAGCCGTCAAAGCGATGGTCTGCTCGAAATAGAAAGTGCCGTCATCTCCTTCTTTAACGAGTTTCAGCATGACATGCGGATGATCGGTCGTCGAGGTTAGAATAGCCGAGAAGTCGTAGTGCGCCGCCGCCGTTGTCGATATATCCGTCAACAATAACATCTGCGCTTGCCAGGTTTCGGTGGTGGCTTCGGGCAAGGTCACCACATAAGCTCCGTCATTTAGCGTATATCCGGGGGCGGCTATTTGGCTCCAACCCGGTGCATACCAGAATGAGGGCGCTCCTACCGTGGCTTGCGTCCACAGATTAAAGTTGCTGTCATACACGAAACCGCCGAAGCCGCTCATGATGGTTTTCTCTATCTGAAATGTTCTGGTAATGGAGCCGTCGCTCATGCCGTTTGCATTGGCTATCTTTACTTCCACGGCATAGTCACCGGCCTTTCTGTAATACCGCGTCATGCTGAACGACGTGGAGTAGCTTTTGCCGTCAATGATCCATACCGGCACCACCCCTTTTCCACTGAAGGAAAAGGTTACATAGTTTGTTTCCTGATTGACCTCTATGCCGATTGCCTCCGCATAGTCCGACGCTACCGGAATGCCGGCCTCATCGGGCGATGCAAAACCGTCGGGTGAGCAGGCGGTCATGCCTGATGCCATAGTCGCTGTCAACACTATGCTTCCGATATAACTATATATCTTTTTCATGGTTCTTTCTTTTAATGAATTAATAATTGTTTTGAGTCAATGTACCTTGCGCCGCATCTATTTCACTTTGAGGAATGGGCAAGTGTTTCTTGCTTGCGCTCCAGGTGTTCGTGCGATAGCCGTAAGCGTCGGGAACCAGCACGCCGGCTGCTTTTCCGCTACGGATCAGATCCCAGTAGCGTTTACCTTCGCCCACAAACTCCAGATGGCGTTCTTCGAGAATATTGTCGATGGTCGGTTCGACCTCGTTAGTCAGTCCGGCGCGGCTGTGCACGAGGTTCAGATAGGCTTTGGCGTCGCCTGACCCCGCGCCGCGCGTAATCAGTTCGGCGGCATTGAGCAGGGTTTCCGCGAAACGATAGATCCGGAGGTTGTTGTTGTAGTTCAAATCTGCGTCGGCATTATGGTCTTTGTTGTCTCCGGTGTGCGCCGCGTACTTTTCCAGGAAGAATCCCGTGTCCTGATAGCGGGCGTTGTAACTTCCGGCTACCGCCGCATTCCAGCACGTGGCGTCACGGCGATCGTCGTTATTGGCGTACCGTGCATAGGTCTCCGCGCGGACGGGACAAAAGCCCCAGCCGTTGTCGTGTCCGTCCGTTCCGTCGGGCCAACCGCTCGGGCTGATCAGACGGGGAAGTACTGTTCCGCCGGCATTGAGCGGTCCGCCCCAGGAACGGATGGCGTTATCGTCCTTATAGCTGATCTCAAAGATCGATTCGCTGCTCCATTCGCCCGACTCCTTGAATATCGTGGTGTAATCGCCCACCAACCGGTATTCATCGCTGCCGATGATCTCCTGCATGTATTGCAGCGCTTTGGGGTAGCGGCTTTCGTCGTTCTGATACATGACAATCTCGGCATAAAGCATGTATGCCATAGCTTTGGTTACACGGCCGTAGTTCTCGGAACTTTCTCTCATGTTAAGGGCGTTGAGGGCGATAGCCCCTTCAAGGTCGGCAATGATGTTCTCATACACCTGATCTGCTTGCAATTGTTCGGCAATGTAAGGCGTGGTGAGGTTTTCTTCGTAATAAGGAATGTTTCCCCAGAATTTCCAGAGCCAGTTGTAGTAGAACACGCGCAGCACACGGGCTTGCGCCTCATAAGACGCGGCATTCGCTGCAGTCAGATTATCGGCAGCCCAGCCGATGTACGTCAGTACGTCATTGCAACGTTTCACGCCCGAATAGGCCACCGTCCAAAGCCCTGTTATGCAATTGGTCGGAAGCGCTTCATAATTCATCATCAGGTGCCACGGTTGATTGTCGGTTTTACTCTCTCCGCCCACCCAGATATCATCGGCCATGACGTCGCTCATAATGTTGACGGGATTATACTGACCCATCGCCCAGTCCGGCCAGTGCAACGGGTCGTATGCAGCCACCACCGCCTCTTGTAGATGTTCGTCGGTGGTAAAATAGGTTTCGATCGTTTCTTTTGTTTTGGACTCCACTTCTAAGAAAGAGTCGGCGCATCCGGTTGCAAGCAAAGCCGTTGCCAGTAAACCGGCTGTTATATATGTATTCCTTTTCATAATTTTCTTTTTTTTAAGCGTGAGAATTAGAATGACAGGTTCGCCCCAACGGTAAAAGACCTGGCTTGCGGATAGACGCCGCGGTCGATGCCGAGCGACGTTCCGCCCGAAGATATTTCGGGGTCAAAGCCGTGATAGCGGGTAAACGTAAGCAGATTTTCGGCGGCCACGTATATGCGCAGGGAAGAGACAAAAACTTTCTTCGTCAGTTGTTGGGGCAAGGTATAGCCCAACTGGATGTTCTTCAGACGAAGGTAGCTGCCGTCGTGCACGTAAAGGTCGGACGATTGCCAGTTGGCATTGTCCGCTAAGGAGAAGCGCGGGTACTTGTCGGACGTGCCTTCGCCCGTCCAGCGGCCGAGCATCCATGACGGGAGGTTGGTGGCCGAGATGTCCGTGCGGCGGGTGGCGTCGAAGACGTCGTTGCCGATCGTTCCCTGCCACATCATGCTCAGGTCGAAGTTTTTCCAGCCTGCACTGAAGTTGAAGCCGTACGTCCAGTCCGGCATACCTTTCCCGATGTCGGTGCGGTCATCGTCGGTAATCTTTCCGTTGCCATCCATATCCACGAAACGGACGTCTCCGGGCACGGCGTTGGGTTGAATCAAATCGCCGTCTTTATTAACGTAAGCGTTCACTTCGTCCACGTTCTGGAATATGCCTGCCGTCTTATAGCCGTAGAAATAGGGGAAAGGCTTGCCGTTCTGGGCGCGGCTGATGGTTCCGACGCCCTGGAAGGAGTCCAGGTTGGCCCAGCCCGATTCGTTTCCATATTCAATCAACTTGTTCTTCAGGTAGGTCAGGTTTCCGCCGACGCGGAATTTCCATCCGCCGGTATTGAATTTCCAGGCTGCTTCCAGTTCCACGCCGCTGTTCTCCATTTTGCCTACGTTGCCGATGGGTTTGGATTCGCCTACGTAGGAGGGGATGTTCATTTCCATCAGCATGCCGTTGGTGGTCTTCTTATAATAGTCGGCCGTGAAGGTCAAGGCGTTATTAAAGAAACCGAAGTCGATGCCGAAGTCCAGTTGTTCGGATTCTTCCCACTTCAGGTCGGGATTGGCAAGCCCACCGGCTTTTACGCCGTTGGTGAGATTTTCTCCCGAACCGAAAACATAGTTGTTTCCGGCTGCGGTCAACACGGTGTACCGGAAATTACCGATGTTCTCGTTCCCGTTCATCCCCCAGGAAAAACGAACCTTTGCAGAGGTCAGCCATTCGGGACGGGCTTCCATGAAGGTTTCGTTCGTGAGGTTCCAGCCTGCGGAGACAGAAGGGAACACGGCGTAGTGGTTGTTGGAACCAAAGCGTGAAGAACCGTCCCGGCGTACGGTTGCCTGAAGCATGTAACGTTCATCGTAATTATAGCTTGCGCGGGCAAAAAGAGAAGCCAGCGTAGCCTCATCGAAGGGACCGCCGTAAACGCCCATTTGACCGTCTTCCTGCAAGCCGTTGCTCGCGTCGATGTAGGGACGGTCAAGGTTGATGATGCCGTAGCGGTTGCCTCCCAACTGTGAGCCGGTGGTCTTCTTGGCCGACTGGCCCAGGAGGACGGAGAAGGTATGTTTGTCGATGGTCTTGTCATACATGAGCACGTTTTCGAGCTGCCATACGGTTCCGTTCTGCTTGTTGGAGTAGGCATTGGTACGTGCGGCGTAGTTGTTGGCCGTCAGGTAGTAGAGCGGAGTGTAACCGTCGTATCCCCAGAAAGAGAGGTCTACACCGTAGGAAGTCCTGAACTTCAGGCCGTCCCAGAGATTCAGCTCTGCGGAGAAGTTGGCCACGAACTTATGGCTCCAATTCTTGTTGCCGGGCAGCGAAAGGCTTGCGAGCGGGTTTACCATTTCGTTGTAGTCTCCGCCGGCCATGGTGTAGAGCTTGCCGTTACGGGGATCGTACATCGGGGTATAATCACTGAAGCGTGAATAATAATCGAGCTGATCGGCTGCCGCCTGTCCTTCCGCATAGACGCTAAGCGTGGGCGACAACGCCAGGGCGCTGCCGAGCGGCGAACCGAACGAGGCGTTGGTTTCGATGCCGGTACTCTTGATGCGGGCGTATGAGAGATTGGAGGTTATCTTGAGCTGATTCAGCCAGTTGCGGCTGGCGGTCTGGTCGAACACGGTGTAGCCGGTGTTGCTGCGCAGGGTCAGGCGCTCATAGTTGGAACGGCCGACGTTGCCGCCGATGATGCCTTCTTGTGTATAGTAACCCAGAGAGAGCAGGTAGTGCACTTTCTCGCCGGCGCCGCTCACGCTCAGTTGATGGTTGACAACCGGCGCATCGTAATTGAACAGTTCTTTCTGCCAGTCGGTGCCTTTGCCATACGCATAGGGGTCGTTGAACTTGGGCGCCTGACCGGAGTTCAACGCTCCTTCATTCATCATCAGGGCATATTCCGTGGCGTTCAGCACGTCACGTTCTGTCCAGGGGCGTTGCCAGCCGTAAGAAAAGTCATAGTTCACGGCGGTCCGCCCGGGCCGGCCGGATTTGGTGGTTACCAGCACAACGCCGTTGGCCGCGCGTGCACCGTACACAGCACCCGATGCGGCATCTTTCAGGACTTCGATGGAAGCGATGTCATTGGGATTCAGATAGTCCAACCCGCCTTCGATCGGCATACCATCGACAATGTAAAGCGGATCGGAATTGTTGATGGTGCCAATGCCACGTATGCGGATGCGCGCAGCATCACCCGGCTGGCCGGAAGCAGAGGTCACCGTCACGCCGGCCGCCAGACCTTTCAACGCGTTGTCCATACGCACAGGCGCCGTGGCCGCCAGATCGTCGGAGGAAACTTTGGCGATGGAAGCCGTAACAACACTCTTCTTCTGAACGCCGTAGCCGATGACTACAATCTCGTCCAGCGTTTCGGAATCTTCCTCCAATAGAATACGGAAGGACTTGTTTCCCCGCACGGGAATTTCCTGGGACTTGTATCCTATATAAGATACAACCAACGTAGCGTCGGAGGGAACCGAAAGGATAAACGTCCCGTCAAGGTCGGTTATCGTCCCGTTTGCCGTGGATTTCTCCAACACATTTACTCCGGGCAAAGGCTCATTGTCCTGCCCGCCAATGATTACACCCTGTACCTGTATATGCTGAGAATATACGGCAAGTGTAACTCCTGACAGAAATAAAAAAGAAAATAGCTTCTTCATGGTTTCAATAATAATTAAGATCAATTATTCGTTTGATAAACTTACCAAAGATAGGTCTTCGGGAGATACCGCGGCGCATTTTCACCTATTCGCAAATACGTCAGGCCGGAAAATGCAATACACTGTCAATACGCCATTCTTAAAGGGGGGACCAAAGGCGCTCACGCAAGGGGTTGAAAAAATGTGCAAATGAGCGTCCGTACCATAAACATTCTGATTTTAAGGGTTAAACGATTTTTCGCCTCTTTATTTTTCCACGGATACATTCCGGTCATCAAAGCATAACGGCTGGGAGTGGACGTTGCCGAAGTGGCATATCCGTTCGTGAAACAAACTCCCTTTTAGCATATACTTACTTTCAACAGTAAACCTTTCCGGATTTTGGACGGTGAAACTCTTAACCGGAGTTATGATACATTTATACCCCCTACATATAAAAAAGGAAAGCGTTGCCTTCACCCTTTAACGCTGATGTACAGGGCGTTTTCGCCTCTTCTTTATATGTTGGAGGAAGTCTTTGAACAAATTTCCATTTCCATCCCCTACATAGCGTTTTTTTTGCTCAAAAAGTCCCACAAGTCCCACAGAGGCCTGTTAACTGTTTGATTTGCAATGTGTTACGGCGTGTGGGACTTCCGAAAAAAGTCCCACAGAAGTCCCACAAGTCCCACAGTTTTGCGAGAGGATACATCTCTTAAAATCTTCATTATCAATAACTTACGCCCAATAACCGGAATTAAGAAGAAAATGACTGACCGGCGTATTTGAAATTCATCTCTTTGGTTTACGCCGCTCGCCGGAGGTCTTTGACGAACGATTGAAAAACATAAGTCAACGTAATAATTCAATAACTCAACGTAATAATTCAATAACTCGTTGACTTATTTGAATATTACGTTGAGATATTTAGTTAGATCGCCAATCTGCTTTCCGATTTGCAGGCAGCTTTTTGATTTTTGCAGGCAGCTTTTTAGATTTTGCAGGCAGCTTTTTTTGATTTGCAGGCAGCTTTTTTTGGTTTGCAGGCAGCTTTTTCTTTACCTGTATTCTGTTTACCTGTTTTTCGTTATCGTACGTTTAATGACACAACTTTTGGGGACAAACCGGATGTCCTGTTTTACCCTTAAAAAGGTTACTTTCCGGAATGAAAAGGCTCATCCGAAACGCCCATTTAGAGCGGTTTTGAAAAAATCCTGGAAATTATTTGTTATAAAACTTGCACGGTAGAAATAAAAGCTCTATTTTCGCGCTCATTAAACGTACGTTTAATGAGCATCCCCTGTTTGTCATCTTTTTTTCATCTATACATCAGGTGCGGCATCTCCGGCATACCGCATATACAGGCCTGTTCCCTGTCGGGAGCGGACGCAGGAGAAGTCAAGTTCCGTCCCCCGTTTTTTTATGCGTTAAAACGGATTTAATTTTATCCCGCCCAATCCTGTCTGTCGAGATTTCTATATCCGACAGCTTCAGCCAGATGCGAAGCCTGTACTGACTTGTTTCCCTCAAGATCTGCTATGGTACGCGCTACTTTCAGTATTCTGTCGTATGCGCGGGCAGACAGACTTAACCGGTTCATTGCATTTCGCAGAAGGTTTAATCCCTGTTCATCCGGTTGGGCGTACTTATTCAATAGTTTTCCGCTCATTTGGGCATTGCAGTAGATTCCCGGATGTTGGTTAAAGCGTTTTTCCTGTATTGATCTGGCGGCAATTACCCGTTCCCTGATTAATGCGCTTGATTCTGCAGGCCGGGCATCTGAAACCTTTTCAAAAAGTAGCGGTACGATCTCTACCTGTATATCAATTCTGTCCAGTAATGGTCCCGATATCTTATTCAGGTACTTTTGTACTTGCGCCTTGGTACATACGCAATCTCTTGTCGGATGATTATAATAGCCGCATGGACAAGGATTGGTCGAGGCCACAAGCATAAAGCTGGCCGGATATTCAACGCTCCATTTCACTCTTGAAATAGTGATATTCCGGTCTTCGAGCGGTTGTCTCAGCACTTCGAGTACATTCCTGTTGAACTCGGCCAATTCATCAAGAAAGAGCACACCATTATGGGCGAGGCTGATCTCTCCGGGTTGCGGATAGTTACCTCCACCCACCAACGCCACGGATGAGATCGTATGATGCGGATCGCGAAACGGCCGTTTGGAGACCAGCGAGGAGTTTCCGCTCAACTTTCCCGCAACGGAATGGATTTTGGTTGTTTCGAGGCTTTCCCTGAGCGATAAGGGAGGCAGGATGGAAGGCAGGCTCTTAGCCATCATGGATTTACCACTGCCCGGTGCGCCTATCATGATGAGGTTATGTCCGCCTGCTGCGGCAATTTCGAGCGCCCTTCTTGCGTTTTCCTGTCCTTTTACTTCGGAGAAGTCCCTCTCAAAAATGTTTTGCCGGGCATAAAACTCTTCCCGCACATCTACAATGGTTTCCTGTAACTCACTCTGGCCATTAAGAAAGTCGATAACTTCTTTGATATGGGTTACGCCAAAGACCTTAATCCCATCGACGACCGCGGCTTCCCTGGCATTTTGCCGTGGAATGATAACTCCTTCAAAATGTTCTTCTTTAGCGCGAATAGCAATAGGAAGCGCTCCTTTTACCGGTTTGACCGTCCCGTCGAGACTTAGCTCACCCATGATGAGGTAGCGCGGTATTTTTTCCGTGGCGATCTTTTCATTGGACGCCAACATGCCGATTGCAAGCGGCAAGTCGTAGGCCGCTCCTTCTTTGCGGATATCGGCCGGCGCCATGTTGATGGTAATATTACTGGTGGGTATTTTATAATTGTTGACCTGCAATGCCGAAATAATCCGGTGATGACTCTCTTTTACGGCGGAATCCGGCAGGCCGACAAGATAAAACATACAGCCGCGGGAACTGTTTACTTCGATTGTAATAATGGTGGCATCAATGCCTTGCACTGCCGCTCCGAATACTTTTATGAGCATATTGTTACTTTTTCCCCTTTAACAGGCTATCCAGTTTAAAAACAAGTTCTTTTCCCTTAATGCCCCGGGCAATGATCTTCCCTCTGTTATCGACCAGTATGTTATACGGAATTTCATTTACGCCATACTGTTTCACGACTGTTGAGTTCCAGCCCGATAAATCATTCAGTTGTTCCCACTTCAGGGTGTCTTGTTTGATTGCTTCTTTCCAACTGTTCTTGTCCATATCTAATGAGATGCCTACGATAGCTAACTCAAGGTGGTCTCTTTTCTTTCGGGTTTTGGGTGGATATTGCTTATAGATTTTCTTTAGTCCTTTGTTCGAATGTTTGCAGGAGTCCGACCAGGAAGCCCAGAATGAGAGGAGTAAATACTTGTCTCTGAACTCGGACCGGGAAATCTTTTTGCCTTCCGCATTGGTGAGGGTGAAAAATGGAGCGGTTTTGCCTACTTTCCCCTCTTCACTTTGTCCGATCAATTCAGTCAGTTTCCCTATGTAAGGTTTGTCTTGTAACGAACCGTCCATGATTCCGATCAATTCTTTGATTCCGGCAAAGTCGGGAGAAGGTGTCCGGACAAAGAACCGATCCAACAGGTAGATGTTGATCAGTGATTTCTGATTCCGGTGAATGTATTCATTGACCAGTCGTATGGATAACGTATCGTTAGGGTTAACCGGTTGAGGAAGTTTTTTGTAGAAAGCCGTAAATTCCTCATTTACCGGACTGCCCTTTGCCTCGTATGAACCGGAAATGTCGAGATCGCCCCTGATACGGATTGTTTTTCCTCTTTCCAGATAGACCGGATATTGGTTCTCATGGTCGATGAACAGCATAGCTTGAACGAGTGTTGTGTCCATATCCATCTTCAGGGAAAATTTGCCTTCCTCTACATGAACGGGAGTGATAAAATCGGACAACTCGTCATTCCCATACAAGTATATGGTATCGGCGGTCAATCCTTTGATCTCACCTTTTATCCTCACCTGCTTCGGATTGCTTTTACAACCCGCCAGGCAAGCGAATAAAAGTATGAGTAATATGGGATTTTGCTTCATTCTAAATTCTTTTCTGCGAAAGTACGCATTTTGCAGTTAAACGCGGGCATATCCGCTTACTTTTCTAAAAAGGCGACCTGCAAATAATCATTACTTTTTTATTTTCCTCCTGTTTACCGATTCAACCGCTTCCTGTATGACGAATTTATTCTCAAACCGCTTGGAATAGTTGGAATAATCCGGGTGGATAGGAACATATTCCGGGTCAAGGAACAGCGGACTGGATATAATATGATCCGCAGTCGAACGATTACAGCAAAACACGATATTCTCAACACCGGCAAGGCGGGTCAAAGCCTTGACGTCGGTATCATGAGGCTGCAAAGTCATCGGATCGGTAAAGAAGAACAAATAGTCTATCTCACCGTCAACAATACGCGAACCTATCTGTTGGTCGCCTCCAAGCGGACCGGACTTCAGAATGGTAAAATCCCACTGAACATCAGGATGTTTCTCTTTCAAAGCCTTCTGAAGCAACGTGCCGGTAGTACCCGTGCAATAGAATTTGTGTCCCATCAACACGTCGGAGTTCCAGACCACCCATTCAATCATATCTTTTTTCATCGCATCGTGTGCAACCAGACCTATCTTACGAATCAATTTTCCCATAACCATTCTTTTTTTTAATTAAACAACAATCGCGAGAAAGTTCTCTTCCCTCTCACATAAAACTGCACCAATATACTGTTTCTTATCTGTTCGGGAATAGAACCGACAGTCATTTTTTCTAAATTCTCCGTACGCTCCCGGATGTAACTCTTCCGGATAGCGCGAAATTCCTTACGGGCCTTAAACACCGCCCCGGCATTAGAGAACTGCCCTTTCAGGAAAAAAAAGAGCGCAGCCAAGTTATCCAGGAACATACGCACACGCATCACATGCGCCAAATCTTTTTCCGGCAGATTCTTGTAAAGCATGACAAGATTGTTACGGAAATTCAGAAAAGTCTTCCCCGATGACTCTTTCTTTAACGTTGCCCCACCTACATGATACACCACACTTTGCGGCACACAAACCACACCACGTCCCCTGGCGCGCAATCGCCAACAGAGGTCTATTTCCTCCATGTGGGCAAAAAAGCGCCCATCCAACCCTCCGTTATGGAGATAATCATCCAGGCGGATGAAAAGCGCCGCGCCCGTCGCCCAAAATACGGGAACAATCGTATCATACTGGCCATTATCTTTCTCGACAACATGCATGATACGCCCCCGGCAAAAAGGATAGCCATAAATATCCAGGAATCCTCCGGAAGCGCCGGCATATTCAAAACGGCCTTTGTCATGCCAGCTGCGGACTTTCGGCTGACAGGCGGCGACCTCAGGATGAGCATCCATATAAGTGATCAAAGGCTCCAGCCATGCTTCGCTAACTTCGACATCCGAATTTAGTAAAACGACATATTCTTCCTCCACCCTCTCCAGCGCCTTGTTATAACCTTCGGCAAAACCGTAGTTCCGGTCGAACCCGATCACCCGGATATCCGGAAATTCCCTGTGTAACATACCGACAGAACCATCCGTAGACCCGTTATCTGCAACATAAACAGTCGCATCATCCGGATTCGAATACCGTAGGACGGAAGGAAGAAAACGCTGAAGCATCCCCTTACCGTTCCAGTTCAATATAACAATAGCAACCTTCTTCATCCGTTCGGATATTTATGATACGATCGTTCCCCAAAGAGCCGTTCCGTCTTCATTAAAACCATTCAATTGCAGCGTCACAATCCGGTTATCCAATGCCTCGTTATGATCCGTTTCAATACGGATATAGTTCTCAGTAAACCCATGCATCGGAGCTCCCGGCTTCGACTTTTCCATCAGCACCTTCATACTTTTCCCTATATGGCGGGCATAAAACGCCGCCGCCTTCCCTTCCGAAAGTTGCAACAAACGTTGACTGCGCCTGTGTTTTTCATCCGGAGAAACTATATGGTCTATGTTCAAGGCCCGGGTACCCGGTCGTTCGGAATAACTAAACACATGCAACCGCGTGACATCCATTTCCGCTATAAACCGGCAAGTCTGTTCGAAAAGCTCACCGGTCTCACCACGCGTACCGACAATCACATCTACCCCAATAAAGGCATCAGGCATCACCTCCCTGATCTTTCTTATTTTTGAGGCAAAAAGAGAAGTATCATACTTGCGGCGCATCAATCTCAAGACCTCATCGCTACCGGATTGAAGCGGAATATGAAAATGAGGCATAAAACGGCGGGATTGCGCAACAAATCCAATGATCTCATCGGTCAACAGGTTAGGCTCTATCGAAGATATACGGTAACGCTGTATGCCTTCAACCTCATCGAGCGCCTGAACCAAATCAAAAAAGGTTTCATCGGTCGACTTGCCGAAATCACCGATATTCACCCCCGTAAGCACAATCTCCTTTCCTCCTTCGGCGGCGGCGTCACGCGCTTGTTGCACGACAGACGCAATCGTTCCATTCCGGCTCTTCCCCCTGGCAAAAGGAATCGTACAATAAGAGCAGTAATAATCGCAACCATCCTGCACTTTCAAGAAGAAACGGGTACGATCGCCCCGCGAGCACGAGGGAGAGAACGAACGGATGTCTTTCAGGGCGGAAGTGTAGGCCTCTCCCCTGTTCTTTTTCTGCAAATCACCCAGATACCGTAATAAGTCCTTTTTTTGCTCAGCGCCCAGTACAATGTCAACACCTTCGATCTTCGCCATATCCTCAGGCTTCAACTGGGCATAACATCCTGTAACTACGACAAAAGCATCCGGATGCTGTTTCACCATGCGATGTATGACCTGCCGGCATTTCTTATCTGCCATTTCGGTTACGGAACATGTATTGATCACGCAAATATCAGCCCGCTCTCCCTTACGGGCTGTCCGAACTCCGGCTTCACGCAAAGCCTTTCCTAAAGTAGAGGTTTCGGAGAAGTTCAGTTTGCAGCCCAACGTATAGTAAACGGCCGTTTTATCTTGAAATACAGTAGTATCTATCATATATCACGCTCAAGTACCCGCGGCAAAGGTACGCTTTTAAAGTGTAAACTATAAAAGTTTAAAAGTTTAAAGTTACGATGCCGCCAACCTCCAACGACAGATTTCCGGTTTCCAACTAAACACAATTGAGGTTTATTATAACAAAAAATTGCTCTTTTCAAAAAAAAACTGCTCTTTTAAGAACAAGATATTGGAAAAGTCTATAAATTTGCACTGTTTTTATTAAGCAAACGAGATTGTATTACAGTTTAAAAGCAAAGAAAATGAAAAAAGTAGTATTTATGTTTGTTGCTATCGCTGCTATGTCTTTGGCATCCTGCGGTAACAAAAAAGCTGATGCAGAAAAAGCGGCTGCCGATTCTATCCGTATCGCTGATTCTATTGCTGCTGTTGAAGCTGCCGAAGCGGCTGCCGCCGACACTATCGTAGTCGACACGACTGTTGTAGCTGAATAAGTAACGACTTAGTCTGAAAGAATTGAAAGAGGCTGCCTCAAATCAGAGGTCAGCCTTTTTTTTATGTCCGGACGGAACGTAGGGCTGCAACGCAAAAAAGACCGGTATTAAGCCGGTCTTTGGTGGGGGAGGTTATAGTTGCTGATTAGTCGGCAACCACTTCAAATGGAACTTCAACAGAAATTTCTTTGTGAAGTTTTACTAATGCTTTGTAAGCGCCAACCGCTTTCACCGCGTCTTTCACTGCAATGTTCCTTCTGTCGATATCAAAACCTTTTTTCGCCAGTCCTTCGGCGATCTGAATACTACCAACAGAACCGAAAACAGTTCCGCTATTGCTAACCTTGGTTGCAATAGTCAAAGTAACACCTTCCAGCTTAGCTGCGAGTTCTTCGGCGTCTTTTCTTATTTTCTCAAGTTTATGAGCGCGCTGCTTCAAATCTTCAGCCAACATTTTCTTTGCAGAGGGAGATGCGATAACAGCTTTTCCCGAAGGGATCAGATAGTTACGTCCATAACCGGACTTAACGGTTACGATATCGTTCTTATAACCCAGATTGACTACGTCTTCTTTTAATATAATTTCCATACTTTTCCTCCTTTATTTCATCATGTCGGTTACGAATGGGAGTAACGCCAAATGACGCGCTCTTTTTACAGCCTGGGCAACTCTACGTTGGAACTTCAATGAAGTACCTGTGATGCGACGGGGAAGGATCTTTCCCTGCTCGTTCAGGAACTTTTTCAGGAATTCGGGATCTTTATAATCAATATACTTGATTCCGCTCTTTTTAAAGCGGCAGTACTTTTTCTTCTTTACTTCTACTGAAGGGGGAGTCAAATATCTGATTCCCGATTGATGTTGCTGTACCATGATTAGTTTTCCTCCTTTTTAGTCGATTTCACATTTCTTCTTTTTGCTGCATATTCGGCAGCGTACTTATCCATTTTAAAAGTCAGGAAACGGATTACACGTTCGTCACGACGGAAATTCAATTCCAACTTGGTAATCGTTTCAGGATTAGCTTTGAACTCAACCAACTGGTAAAAACCGGTTGATTTTTTCTGAATAGGATAAGCCAGCTTTTTCAGGCCCCAATTCTCTTCATTGATAATTTCAGCACCTTCTTCCTTAAGAATGCCGGTGAACTTTTCTACCGCTTCCTTCATCTGTACATCAGACAAAACGGGAGTCAAAATGAAAACGGTTTCGTATTGATTCATACTTGTTTAATTAAAAAATGATTTAGTTTTTAATATTGCGAGTGCAAAGATAGAGCTTCTATCCGAAACAGCAAAACATCTCTAACAAAAAAGCTGCCTGCGGAATCTAAAAAGTTGCTTGCAGAATCCAAAAAGTTGCTTGCATTTACCCCAAAAGTTGCTTGCAAAAATCAGAAAGTTGCTTGCATTTCATTCCATTCCCTTACGACATACGTTTTCCAATCTATCTTGTAAGCAGTATGATAATATCTTCAGCAATGAAGAAAATGAATGAATATCGTTCCCTATAAAATTATACATATTCTCTTTCACCATCCATTCGGCTTTCTTTTGCACTTCCTTTCCATACATTCCACAAACAGAGGGAAGATTCAACTGAAATTTCACATTCATCGTTTTCAACCTCCGATACTCTTCTCCCTTCATATAAGCGTATCTTTCCGGATGGGCAAGCACCGGATAATATCCTTTCGCTTTAATCCGTTCCAATATGCCGTATAAATCCATCGGAGGATAAAAATAGGAGGTTTCGACCAACAGATGGTTGCCTGCTGTTCCTACAGGCAGCAAATCGTTTTTTCCGAGCCGTTCTTCAAACAGGCCATCCAACATGTTTTCGGAGGCCAGATGAAGCGTTATCTTTCCCCGGCAGGCTGTCTTCAATTCTTCAAATCTTTCACGCAGATGTTCTGTTGTATTTGGAATATCTTCCATGATATGGGGGGTGAGCCAGACCGCTTTTATGCTCAGCCGCTCATAGAGTGAGAGTATCTCCAACGATTCTTCCATTGTCCGGACGCCATCGTCCACACCCGGAAGGATATGGGAGTGATAGTCGGTGAATCCTTCAAAGAATCCGCTGTCTTTCAGTGATTGAGTCTTTTTAAACGGCCACATATACCACTTGTGCTGAATGTTCAACTTCCGGCGTCCTGCGTGTCCCGCTTTCTGTCTGATCCATAGTATGAAGCATAACCATATCCGTAATGATAACCATACCTGTAGCCATACCGGTAACCGTAACGTCCCCCGCTTCCTGTCGTGCCGTTCAGTATCAGCGACATATTCTTGTATTTCTTACCGGTATGGATGTTTTCCAGTTCCGCCAGCATACTGCGTTCCAACAACCCTGCACGTACAACAAATATTGTCCTGTCGGCCAGTTTCTCTATAATTTGAGTATCCGCCACAATATCGACAGGTGGGCTGTCAATGAAGATGTAATCATATTGATTTCTTAAATCGTTCATCCATTCGCCTAATTTCCCGTCTTCAAGCAGTTCCGTCGGATTCGGCGGGATTGTTCCGACGGGGAGTATGTACAGGTTCTTATATTTTTTATCGGCAACAATAAGATCGTTCCTGTCATCGATGCGGTTGCCCAGGTAATCGGACAAGCCCTTTTGAGGTGAGTTTACGTATGTGGATGCAGAGCCGCGGCGCAGGTCGCCGTCGATAACCAGGATTTTCTTTCCTTTGATGGCTAAACTTGCGGCAATGTTCATGGTCAGGAATGTTTTTCCACTGCCCGGATTGAATGAAGTCAGCACCATTACATTCAGTCTGCAGTCCTTACCTGTCATGAAATCCAGGTTGGTACGCAACACACGGAACGCTTCATTGATCATATTCCGGTTACCTTCTTCAACAACAATCGTATGGGTGTCGTGCAGTTGTTTACGACCGGATTTCCATCCCTTTTCCCTGCGTATGTAAAGAGGTATTTCACCCATGACCGGCAACGTCACTCTTTCCAGATCCTTACGGCCTCTTACGGTCGTATTCATATTTTCTTTAGTTAAGATAATGACAACGGGTATCAAAAGCCCGAGGACAAATGCACCCAACAAGATCTTCTCCTTCACCGGCGCGGTCGGTAGCATACTACCGTGGGGCATCGTTACGACACGGGTGTTATATGCTGTAAAGGCCTGGGATAATTCGTTTTCTTCCCGTTTCTGAAGCAGGAAAAGATACAGCGCTTCCTTCACTTTCTGTTGACGTTCGACAGAAAGCAGGTATCTGGCCTGTCTGGGATTCGATGCTATTTGTGATATGGCCTGTCCGCTATGGCTTTGCTGGGTTTCTATCCGGGCATTCAGAGTAACAAGTTGATTGTCGATGGACGATATGATCGCTTTCCGTATGGCGGTCAGGGTGGTATCCATATTGGCGACCAAAGGGTTTTGCGTACTGCTGTTCGCAACCAAGCTGTTGCGTTGGAGTAACTGATTGTTGTATTCGTCTATCTGGTTTGCAATATAGGCATTGTCAATACCTGAGTTAACGGGAAGCAACCGGAATCCGTCCGTTTCACCTGTCAGGCAATTGCGTATGTAGCGAGCCATATATATCTGGTTGTTCAATGCCATGATCTGTGCGTTCGCTTCGCTCGCCTGGGTCATATACATGGCAGATGCGGCTTGCACATCAGGCAACAGATGCTTACTCTTATAGGAAGATATGTCATCGTCCACATGGCCGAGTTCACTCTCGATCACTCCGAGACGGTCGTTAATGAATATTGAAGTGTTGACCGCAGTCCGGTTCCTGTCTTTCACCCAATTTTCATTATAAACTGAAATATAAGTATTCAGCACATCTTCTGCACGTTCGATAGATGCATCCTTGAATGAGAGGGAAATAATGTTTGATTTCTCGTCATTTTGTGCAACGGTCAGGTCTGATGCGTATCGGGAAACTGCATGATGCAGGTCCGAACGGGTTACATATATTGAGGCTGTGGAATTGCCGTTATAATTGGCTGACGGCGTCACGACAATTCTTCCTGCCGGGCTTTGAATGGTGTCCTGTAATTTACCTTTTACGGCGCCGGCGTTTATTGACTCTCTGTTCCGTTCAAAACCGGACAGTTCTATATTCCCGTCTTTTAAAAGTTCCAGCGTAAACGCGGCAGACTCGCTTTCCGGTAAATCGCAGATGGAAACCGCAACAGGAAGCGTTTCCCCATAAACAACCTGTTTGTAGAATAATCCATCGTTGGTATAATAGTCCATTTCCAGATGCAGACGGTTCACCACTTCCCGCATCATATCGGGAGATAACAAAACCCCCAGCTCATTATTGACATTGGTCTTCGTCTGGAACATTCCGAAATCGGCGAAAGATTCAAGATCGCCCGATGTGGATTTCCCTTTGGAGTCTTCTTTTATAAGGATCGATGCGGTACGGGTATAAATCGGCGGTGTCGTCAGCACATACAGTGCGGCGATACCAAGAGTCGCAACCAAAGATGTTACGAACCAATGCCATTTGGAAAGGCACAGATAAAACAAATCCCGGATATGTATAAAATCCTCGGTTTGCTTTGGGAAATTCTTATGTTCTATTGTCATAAACAGGACTATTTTACAAATAAAACAGTTATTGTTGTCAGTAAGGACGCTAATGAAATCCAGAATGACGTGGAACGTATATTGTTGCCGTTGACGGTAGATTGCCGCGCTTTCGTTGCATTGGGTTCGACATATAGCACGTCATTCTGTTGCAGATAATATACGGGAGATGAATATAACTGTTCGGCAGAGCAGAGGTTCACTTCATAAGTCCGTTGAACTCCATTTTCGTTTCTCTGCACCAGTACCTTTTCGCGTATCCCGTGAATTGTAAGGTCGCCCGCCATGCTTAAAGCGTCCAATATTGTAATATTATCTTTGTCTATGTTATATCGTCCGGGGTTATTCACCTCACCCATAACCGATACCGAGAGATTCATAAATTCTACGGTAACCACCGGATCATTTATCAGATTCCCGGATTTCAATGTTTCTTTTATGAAAGCGGCGACTTCCTCCCTGCTCATAT
>JAIRNG010000050.1 GCA_031258135.1 Mediterranea sp. (in: CFB group bacteria) | reverse complement strand
TTTCCGGAGAGTATTTATAATCTGCGTTAATCCGCGTTAATCTGCGTTTAGCCTTTACGCCGCATGGCGTCTTCCAACTCCCGGCTCTCATAGTTTTTCTATCTTTGAATCGTGAACTTAGAAATCTTTTTTGTACGTTTGTAACATAAATGTGAAAAGGTATGGACATGAATATAGCTGTCGTTTATGATTTTCTCGGGAAGTTGGCTTCCAATAATAACCGCGAGTGGTTTAATGCGCATCGGGAGGAATATGAAAAGGCCCGTTTGGAATTTGAGAAATTGGTAGCCGCCGTTATTGAGCGTATATCCCTGTTTGACGAAACGATCCACGGCGTGCAGGTGAAAGATTGCACATACCGTATTTACCGGGACACCCGTTTCTCACCCGATAAAACGCCATATAAAACTCACATGGGAGCTTATATCAATGCCAGAGGAAAGAAATCGGATCATTGTGGCTACTATGTTCACGTAGAGCCGGGCAATAGCTTGCTGGCCGGCGGCAGTTACGATCCTCCGTCCAGGTTGCTGAGAGCCCTGCGCCAGGCGGTGTATGATAACATCGACGAATACCGTTCGATTGTAGAAGACCCTGAGTTTAAAAGATATTTCCCCCAGATCGGGTATAAATTCATGAAAATCGTCCCCAAAGGATTTCCGAAAGATTTTGAGTACGCCGATTACCTGAAGTGTAAAGCGTATTGTTGTGACCATGCGGTTCCCGACGACTTTTTCACTTCACCCGGTGCGGTCGACCGTATCGGAGACGTTTTCCGTCAGTTGAAACGTTTCTCGGACTTTATCAATTACACCATCGACGAGTTTAACGATTAAGATTAATATACAACAAAACATAAAGATCATGGTAGTAGATACACTGGACAATTTAGAGAAATACGCGTCATTGAATCCGTTGTTCGCACAGGCCATTGCGTACCTGAAATCAACCGACCTGAGCGTGCTTGAGGTTGGAAAAACCGTATTGAATAATGATTTGGTCGTTAACGTACAGCAAACGGCTCCGAAGACGAAAGAACAGGCTAAACTGGAAACCCATCGTCTGTTTATTGATATTCAAATCCCGCTTTCGGGAGTAGAAGTGATGGGCTACACCGCGGCTAAAGACTGCAAACCTGCCGATGCCCCCTACAATGCGGAGAAGGATATTACTTTCTTTGAAGGATTGGCTGATGATTATATCACTGTGAAACAGGGAATGTTCGCTATATTTTTCCCGCAGGACGGACATGCTCCGGGTATTACCCCGGCAGGAGTGAAGAAGATCGTCGTGAAAGTAAAAGCGTAAACTAAAGCAACTATATTATGGAGAAAACTCTGAATCTGATCGGGAACGACCCTTGGTTGGAACCTTACAAAAGAGCTATTACCGGCCGTCACCAGCGTGTGCTGGACAAAATTGCAGAACTGACCCGTAACGGCCGGGAAACGATTGCCGAATTTGCTTCCGGGCATCTTTATTTCGGGTTGCATCGTACGGCTTCCGGATGGACTGTCAGGGAATGGGCGCCTAATGCCACCCGTATCTGTCTGGTAGGTACATTCAATAACTGGGAAGAGAAAGAAGAATATGCCTTACAGCGTTTGGAAAACGGCAACTGGGAGATTCATCTTCCTGACGGAATTATTGGCCACGGCGATTTATATAAGTTCATTGTTTACTGGAACGGCGGATGCGGTGAGCGTATTCCGGCATGGGCTACCCGCGTGGTACAGGATGAGAACACCAAGATATTCAGTGCGCAGGTGTGGGCGCCCGAAAAGCCTTTCCGGTTCAGCCGGGAACCTTTTAAACCGGCTACCGATCCGCTGCTCATTTATGAGTGTCATATCGGTATGGCGCAGAGCGCCGAAAAGGTGGGCACGTACGCCGAGTTCCGCGAGAACATCCTTCCCCGCGTGGCTAAAGCCGGATACAATTGTATTCAGATCATGGCCGTACAGGAACATCCGTACTATGGCAGTTTCGGTTATCATGTATCCAGTTTCTTTGCCGCTTCTTCACGTTTCGGCACTCCCGATGATCTGAAAGAACTTATCGATGCAGCCCATGGGTTGGGCATTGCCGTTATCATGGATATTGTTCATTCGCACGCCGTAAAGAATGAAGTGGAGGGATTAGGTAACTTCGCCGGTGATCCGAACCAATATTTCTATCCGGACGGGCGCCGTGAACATCCGGCATGGGATTCGCTTTTGTTTGACTATGGTAAGAACGAAGTGTTGCATTTCCTTCTGTCGAACTGCAGGTATTGGCTGGAAGAATATCATTTCGATGGATTCCGTTTTGACGGCGTGACCTCGATGTTGTATTACAGCCACGGGCTGGGGGAGTCATTCGTGAATTACGGCGACTATTATAACGGTCATCAGGACGACAACGCGATCTGCTACCTGACATTGGCCAACCAGGTGATTCATCAGGTAAATCCGGATGCCGTCACCGTTGCCGAAGAGGTATCGGGTATGCCCGGACTGGCGGCTAAATTCGAGGATGGTGGTTACGGGTTCGATTACCGTATGGCGATGAACATTCCCGATTATTGGATTAAGATCATCAAAGAGAAGATAGACGAAGACTGGAAACCTTCCGGCATGTTCTGGGAAGTGACGAACCGTCGCAAAGACGAGAAAACGATCTCATACGCAGAAAGCCATGACCAGGCGTTGGTTGGTGATAAAACCATTATTTTCCGTTTGGTCAATTCCGATATGTATTGGCACATGCAAAAGGGTGACGAGAACTACGTCATACACCGCGGTATTGCGTTGCATAAGATGATCCGTTTACTCACGGCCTCTACCATCAATGGTGGTTACCTGAACTTCATGGGTAATGAGTTCGGGCATCCCGAGTGGATCGACTTCCCGCGCGAAGGTAACGGCTGGTCGCATAAGTACGCCCGCCGCCAATGGGAACTGGTGGATAACAAAAAGTTGACGTTCCATTATATGGCCGATTTCGATGTCGATATGCTAAAGATAATCAAGGAGGTGAAGTCTGTTGAGAACACCCCTGTAGAGGAAATCTGGCATAACGACGGCGATCAGGTATTGGCTTACCGGCGCGGCGACCTTGTTTTTGTCTTCAACTTTAACCCGATGAGATCATTTACCGGCTATGGCTTCCTGGTGGCTTCCGGAACGTATGAAGTGGTGTTGAATACGGACAATCCGGCTTATGGCGGAAATGGCTTCACGGATGATAGCGTAAAACATGCCACGATGCCCGATCCGTTGTATGCCTTGGAAAAGAAAGAGTGGCTCAGGCTCTATCTTCCGGCGCGTACGGCAAAGCGCTCGTCCGGTCATAGATACAGGTACTTACAGTTTAATTTTCAGAATCTTCCCGCTATACTCACCGACACTTACTTCGGTTGGTTTATACGGCAGTATGCTGATTGTCTCTTTCTTTCCGGTAAGCAGGTCGACGGCCTTGCAGGCTTCCATTTGTGGGATTTGCAGGACGTCGAAAGCATGCGACGGTATATTGACGGCAACATCGGCGCTCACGCCGTCGAAGTTGACGATGATGAACAGCAGATCCGTCCGGTATTTACGCAGGAAGACATACTGCCTGTGTTCGTTGAACTTCCAGCTATTCCCGTTGGCATACATCAGGTCGAAAAAGTCTCCATGGGTGATGGCTTTTTCCGTGCCGCATACGTTCAGCGCCTTCCGGTAAACGGCATACAGGCGCTTTTGTTTATCTGTGAGCATCTTGCCGTCGAAAGCGCCGTTGTTCCTCCATTTACGGATGCTGTCCACGCTCCAGTAATCGAAGATCGTCGTCCGGCCGTCGCGTCCGCTGAATCCTTCGGTGTCCATGCCCGGTTCGCCGAACTCCTGTCCGAAGTAGATCATCACCGGATTGGTGTTCATGCAGGCGGAAACGATCAGCCCCGGAATACCTTTTACCGGATTCCCGGCGAAGAAGTCCGAAGCAATACGCTGTTCGTCATGGTTTTCAAGGAAGTTCAACATTTGCTTTTCAAGGCCTCCCAGGTTTTGCCAACTGCGGGTGATGGACTTGGCGGAGTCATATCCGCAGATCACGTTCCGCAACGTATCGTATAGTCCGACCTTATCATACAGATAGTCGAACTTGCCACGGAACAGGTAGTTCCGGTATTCGGCAGGATTGTAGACCTCAGCGATGAAAAGGATGCCGGGGTATTGTTCTTTCACTTGCGGTATAGCCCACTCCCAGAACTCTACCGGAACCATTTCGGCCATGTCGCAACGGAAGCCGTCGATTTTCTTCGACGCCCAGAACAACAGGATATCCAGCATCTTGTTCCATGTGTCGGGAACGGGAAAGAAGTGCGCCTGTCCGCCGTTGAAAAAGTCTATGCCATAATTGAGCTTAACGGTATCATACCAGTCGTCGATGCCGGGACAGGCGTCGAACCGGTTGTTGCCCGTAGCTTTGGCCGGAAATTCGCGGTAAGGCTCCGGCATACCGGCGTTCATATCGAATTGGCCGTGGAATCCGGTGCCGGGGATGTAATAGAAATTGTTGTATGGACTGAATGTCCGGCCGGTATCGTCATTTGCTCCGAGCCGGCTGGTTCCGGCAGGTTGAGCGTCCGGGTCATACTGTCGCGCAACATGGTTCGGTACGAAATCCATCAAGGCTTTCAGCCCGCTGCGATGTGTACGGGTAACGAGTTCTTCGAACTCTTTCATGCGTTCCGTTACGTCGTTGGCCAGATCGGGATCAACATCATAATAGTTTTTGATGGCATAAGGCGATCCGGCTTTTCCTTTCACTACGGCAGGGTGGTCGGGACGTATGCCATATTTGCGATAATCCGTCCGGGTGGCATGTTCCGGGATACCGGTATACCAGATATGGGTTGCGCCGAGTTTTTTGATTTCTTCCAATGCCTTCATTGTGAAGTCGGACAGCTTGCCGCAACCGTTTTCCTGCAAGCTGCCGTTGTGAACGCAATGATTGTTGTCATTACCGAAGAGGCGGGTGAATACCTGATATATGATGATTTTGTTCCCGTTGTTCATATAGCTATCGCCTTCTCTTCCCGGCTGCTTTGGTATGCCGCCTCGATGATGCGGATCACACCGGATACATGGCGTGCATCGGTAGCCAAAGGTTTACCCGACCGCAGATGTTCGTAAATATTCTGATAGAAAGCATTGTAATTTCCGGGCAGGCCGGGATACTTGCCATAGAGAGGCGTGCCGTTCAATTCGGTATGGAGGATGCCCCAATGTTGCTCATCTTCTTCACCCCAGTCCGGCCGGTTGGGCGTCTCCCCCCTGAGCAAGGCTTCTTCCTGGTTATCCACGCCATACTTCACGTATGATCCCAGTGTGCCGTGCAGTACAAAGCGGGGTTCAGGTTCACGCATCAGATAACCGGCCTTTAAGGTCATGCGAAGTCCGGGACTCCGTTCCGGGCGCAACAGATCGATCCGGAAGTAGTCGTCCACCTGGCCGCCGGTGCGTAAAGTCGCTATATTGGCATACACGGCTTCGGGTAATCCGAACAGTTGAACGGCTTGATCGACGAGGTGCGACCCCAGATTCCAGGTCAGTCCGCCGCCTGCCGATCCGGTTTCTTTCCACGTATCCGGTTTGATGAAGTTGCGGTAACGCGAAAAGGTCGACTCAAACTCCACAAGCCGTCCCAGCAGCCCTCTCTCCAGAATCTCCTTAACCGTCAGGAAATCGGCGTCCCATCGCCGGTTCTGGTAGACGCTTAGCATCAGGTTCCTGTTTCCCGCCAAAGCAATAAGTTCTTCCGCCTGCGTGTAACCCGTGGTGAAAGGTTTCTCCACGATGACATGCTTTCCGGCTTCGAGCGCCATGCGGGCATATTCATAATGCGTGCTGTCGGGCGTGTTGATCACGACCAGCTCTATATCCCTGTCTTCCAGCATTTCGGGTATGCTGCGTGCAATGACCACATCGGGGTATTTCTTTTTGGAGAGTGTTTTACTGCGCTCCACAATGGTATGGAGCTGAAAGTGCGGATGGGTGTGGATGAAAGGGGCGTGAAACACTTGCCCGGACATGCCGAACGAAGCTATTCCGGTCTTTATACTTTCCATATCGTTCCTTTTTCTTCTTTGATACGCGCCAGCGTTTCATTGGCCGCACGGTATCCTTGTTCAAATATTTCTTCTGCTTTTTCCAGTTCATGGTTACTGTAACCATACAGGTTATAGGGTTCGATCAACAGATCGCAATTCTCGCGTTGTGGGAAGGAGTTCGAACGGAACATGAAATTGTAGGCGCGCATGGCGATGTTTACAATGTTCATCTTATATTCGCTGGCTATCAGGGGGCTGACGTTGATGGCTACCACCTTCGCACATTCTCTGCGGATTGTCGACACGGGCAGATTCATGAAAAGACCGCCATCCACATAGTGAATGTTGTCTATGCGGACCGGGGCGAACAGCACAGGCATACAGCAGGACGCGGCTATGCGGATGGCGAGTTCGCCTTTGCGGAAATGTACGCTTTTGCCGTGGTCGAGATCGGTTGCCGTTATGATAAGGGGAATTTTCAGCTTCTCGATAGTTTTTGCTTTGAGATTGGTTTTCAGGAAATCAATGAGTTCGCTCAGGTTGAACAGTCCCTGTCTGGGAATAACAAGTTTGGCGAGGTCATGGAATCTGTGTCCGGAAAAGTAATCGAGAACACGGTAAGGTTCGTTGCCGTCGGCATAAAACGCCCCGGCTAATGCTCCTGCGCTGACCCCCGAAAGAATATCCGGATGGATGTCGTGTTCTTTCAGCGCTTGCATAACGCCCAAGTGGGCAAATCCCTTGATGAAGCCGCCACTGAGGGCGAAACCTGTCTGGCGTTGCTTTGCCGGCTGTATATTTCTGCTCATATCTTCGGTTTTGCCACGAAATTAATGAATAATTCTTTATGATTTAAAATTAATGTCTAAATCTCTCATCTTACCAATGGTTTTTATGGGTTAATTTATGGTTAACCTATTCTAGGGTAAGACATTATTGAATGATCCCCCCGTCCTCGTTCACCAGCAGAATGGTCAGTGCGCCTTCGGGGAGGAGCGGGTCGCAGCGCTCATGGCATAACCGTATGAGTAGGGAGAAGAAGGACGGATGTTCTTTTGCGGGAATGAGCGTCCACAGTTCCCTGGCCAGGGTGATGCTTCCGATGGCCTCCGCAGTTTCGCCGCTGCATCCGGCCTGCCGGGCTATCGACGTGAGGAACGCTTTGTTCATGGTGATTTTCTTGCTGTGCGTATCCAGATGCCCTTCGGCCAACTTTACGGCTTTTCCTATCATGATTCCCAGCGTGACCTGACCTATGCCCAACCCGGAGGCGATGTTCAATGTCTCGCCGATGTAGTTGCCGTAGTGTACAAAGGCGGCGTCGGGCAGGCCGGCATAGTAGTTCCGCAGATACTTTTCACTCTTGGCCCCGGAGTTTATCACTACGCGGGTAGCCCCTGAAGCGCGGGCGACTTCCATGCTTTTGCGTATGGACGAGATGAACGCTTCAACGGAGAAAGGCTGTACGATGCCCGATGTGCCGATGATGGAGATTCCTCCGACAACGCCCAGACGGGGGTTGAACGTACGTTGGGCAATTTCTTCGCCTCCCGGAACAGCTATGCGGACTTCAATGTCGTGCGGCGTACCGGGCCGTTGCGCCGGATAGATCGCCCGGAGATTTTCGGTAATCATCTTCCGCGGGGCCGCGTTAATTGCAGGGTCGCCTATTTCTAATCCCAGGCCGGGCAGGGTCACTCTCCCGACGCCTTCGCCGCCTGTGATGATGACGGCGGGAGGAGCGCCGGCCTCTCCGGTTGCGGCAGGCAGCAGGCGTACATCCGCTATGACGGCCGCCCCGTTGGTGACATCGGCGTCGTCGCCCGAATCCTTGATGACGGTGCAGGACACGGCATCTTCCTTCATCTCTGTCTGCGAAACAGGAACAACGATGGTTTCTCCATCGGGAAGTGTAATGAGCGCCTCACGCTCTTCCTTTCCGGTTAACAGGGTTTTGAGCGCCGCAACGGCCGCCGCCGTTGCACACGATCCTGTGGTGATTCCGGTGCGTAGCGGATAAAAGCCCGGCAGCAGTCGCTCTATGGTGCGGCGCAGGCCATGCTTTCCGTCTACCGTGTAAAATTCATCGGGCATGGCCGGCCGCTCGATGGCGAATACAGGAATGTTATTCTCCTGCGCAGCCTTTACCTTTTCGGTGAAGCCGCCGCTTGTCCCGCTTTCTTTCAGGATGATCGCGGACGGGCGGAGCATTCCGAACAACCCGGAATCGTTGTTCTCCGTCTGATAGAACAGGAGCCTCTCCTTCGGAAATCCCTGCCTGGCGGCGATGTCCCGCGATCCCTCGCGGTCCAGTATGCGAAACCATGTGTCGGTGTGCTGCCAGAAAGGTTTCAGCTTACGGATGGTTTGTACGCCGGTAAGGGCGAGCAGACGGGTTACCTGTTGCTTTTGCAATCGGTCTATGGCATCCGGATAATCCCTGCACCAGATGACGGCGCTGTCCCGCTGCGGATAAATGCGGTCGTAACGGATCACGGGCAGTTGCAAGCGTTCCGATACGCCGGCGATCGTTTGGCGCAACTGTTCGGCAAAGGGGTGGGCGGCGTCTACCAGTAACCGGATATCTTTCTCTTTGCAGAAGTCCGTTAAGGCCGTAGCGTCCATTGCTCCGCTCAACCGTATGCCATGCAGGGAGCTTACTTCCTGCAAATTCTCCTTCGTCGAGTAATAGAATGGTTTTCCTGCCTGGTCTATGACTTCTACGGCTTTTCGCCCCTCGGTTGTTCCTCCGAAAATTAATATCATAGTTTTGAGAATTTATTCTTTTCTGAACAGGTGCTTAAATTCGCTTGCGTATAGACGGGACAGTCCCTGGCGGTTGTCGATGGCGTCGCCTACCACGATCAGGGTGGTCAGCGTCAGGTTATTCGCTTTCACGATGTGCGCCAGGTCTTTCAGCTCTCCACGCCATATCTTTTCGTCCTTCCAGGTCAGTTTGTAGCAAACGGCCACGGGCGTGGCGGGAGGGTAGTGTTGCAAGAGCTGTTCCTGCACCTCTTCCGCAACGCCTGCGCTCAGGAAGATACACATGGTGCTCTGCGAGCGGGCCAGCAGGTGCAGCTTTTCTTTTTCGGGCATGAGCGTGCGTCCCTCGCCACGGGTCAGTATGATGGTCTGTATCTTTTCGGGAATGGTGAACTGCGATTGCAGCGCCGCCGCCGCCGCCTGAAACGAAGAGATGCCCGGAGTAATATGGTAGCTCATGCCGTACCGGTCGAAAAAGTTCATCTGCTCCTGAATGGCTCCGTATATGCAGGGATCGCCCGTGTGCAGGCGTACAATGAACAACCCTTTATCGTAGAACGCTTTCATGATGTCGAACTGCTCTTCCAGCGTCATGTCCGCCGAGCTGCGGACCACGGCTCCTTTTTTGGCGCAGTATGTCAGCTCGCGCGGGACAAGGCTTCCGGCATACAGTATCAGGTCGGCTTCTTCCAGCATACGGCGCCCTCTGACGGAAATCAGTTCCGGATCGCCCGGGCCTGCGCCGACAATCTCGATATGCCCTTTGCGGCAGGCCTGTGCATCCATGGCCAACGCAAAAGTGAACTGATTGCCTTCCGTGATCGCACCTTTCTGCTTTTCGAGTACCACAGGCCCGTCCGATGCGCTCTTTATGGCCGCCGCTTCCGCCACGCTTTGCGAGCCGGTCACTTCCCGCACCTTTTCCGAAGGGTTGGGCGCTTCGATGCCTTCCAGCTCTTCTGGGGTATAGATATGTACTTCCGTCCACGGGAAAGCCGGTTGCAGGGAGAGGAACAGCGGTTCTTCCTTTTTCAGGTCGATCGTGTTGATGCTTTTAAGAGAGAACGGGCTTAATCCGGCTTCTTCCGTCTTTTGCCGGATGTATTCCTTTACGCCTTGCGGGTTGCATGACTTCCTGCATCCGACGCCCAGGTGCAGCACCGGCGGACGGAAAAAAAGCGCGGGTATGGAAGCCGCACGGATGAAGGGAGTTACCGCGATCAGAACCTCATATCCGTTCTGCGGGATATCTTCCGGCCGGTAGCAGACCGTGACATGAGGCGGAAGCGTACGCTCCAGGTGTTGCGTACCTCTGTCTTTGACCTCCAGCAATAAAGCCGTTCGCTTCCCGCCGACAAAAGCGGATATGATGCTGTTCATCGAACCGCCTTTACATTCTTCGCGCCACCCGAACGTTGCGCCCAGCGTGTCCAGCGCCCACAGGTTGGCGTTGTCGCTCTGCGTCGTGATCACCGGTTCGGCTCCGATGACGGAGGCCACCCGTCTGGCGAGTCCGTTGGCTCCGCCGATATGTCCGGAGAGTACGGACAGGACGTAGGCTCCCGTACTGTCTACGTTCACTACGGCAGGGTCGCGGTGTTTGTCCCTGATCCGGCCTGCAATGGCTCGCACGCAAATGCCAAGCGCCCCGATGAAGATCAGTGCATCCAGTTCCCGGAAGTTCGCCGAGACAAAGGATTGTATGGATGGGATGGCGACGCTTCCGTCTGTTCCCGTAGTGGAGTATATGGCGCTTCCCTCCAGTTCGCGCTGTATGTTCCGGGCGATGGCGGCGCCTGCCCCGGATACGAGTATAATGGCTGTTTTCATCTTTTCAGTCCGGCTTTCATGATTTCTATCGGGTTGTAGCTGTCGATGGCTACACGGGTAACGGATTGTATTTCCATGTCCGTCGCTCCGGCTCCTGAGATAAACATATCCCTGCTTTCTTCCGATACGGAGTTGAATACGATCACTCCCTCCGGCCGGATCACTCCTTTAATACGGGAGATCATCTCTTTCAGTTTCCCGCCATGCCCGCCTATAAACACGGCGTCGGGCGGGGGGATAGCGGATAGGTCGGCCCGGAGAAAATCGCCGGTGATGGCGGTGATGCCCGGAGCGCCGAACCTGCGGGCATTGGCTTCCATCAACGCCGCACCCTCCGGCCGAATCTCAAAAGAGGTGACATGCAGGTGCGGGAATTGGAGTCTGGCTTCGATGGATACGGAGCCTGTGCAGAAACCCACGTCCCAGAAAGATGTTTTTCCGTGCAGCTCCAGGGCGCTCAGGGTAAGCAGGCGTATGGGGGCTTTGGTGATCATTCCGGGGCGTTCGTACAGGCAGGAAAACGCTTCGTCCGGAATGCCGCAGAAACGTTGCCTGCTGCCGTTTTGTACCAGGATCAGGTTGTTGGGATGTTGGAATTTTCCCTTTGCGGCTTCTTCAATCGTCATTGTCCGGATGCGTTCGGCCGCAGGATTTCCCAGATGTTCGCCCACGTGCATCGTATAGTTTGCATATCCGAAATCCAACATCCGGCGGGCAATGGCGGCAGGCGTATGTTCCCGGTCGGTCAGCGCTCCGATCTTGGCTTCGTCCCTGATCAGCGCCCGGTCGAACTCATGCCAGGGCCGGCCGGTGAGAGAGACCATCCGCATATCATCATAGCGGAGTGTCAACCGGTGCGCCAGGAGTTGCAACGAATTGAACGCCGGATAGATCAGAAGCTCCGCTTCCGGGAGTTTCCGCTTTATCGTGTTGGCGAATCCGAAGAACAGCGGGTCGCCGGAGGCGAAAACAACGATGCAGCCGTGCGGTTCGTATTGTTCAAACACTTGTTCCAGAGGTACGGTGATATTAATCCACTTGTAACCTGAAGGCAGGAATGGCTTTACAATCTCGTGGTGACGAATACCACCCGAAAAGATCTTCCCTTCTTTTATATGCCGGATGACATCGGGATGAAACCACGGCTCCGGGTGGTCATCCATGCCGATAAGGATGAATGTAACACCCCACGAAGCCCGCGCAGCAACAGCCCACGAACCAACAGCCTCACCCCGACCCTCTCCAAAGGAGAGGGAGGAGGGAGATACCTCTTTTTGTTTTTCTTTTTGCTTATCCATTTCTTTTTCTTTTTTCTTTTCTATTTTGTATCTGTCTTTTCCCCCTCTCCTTTGGAGAGGGTCGGGGTGAGGCTGTTTGGTTGTTTGGCTTCTTTCCCCCTCTCCTTTGGAGAGGGTCGGGGTGAGGCTGTTTGGCCGGGGTGAGGCTGTTCGGCTGTTTGGCTTTTGGGGTGAGGCTTCCCTTACACATCTCTCCCCGGCCGTAGCTGTTCGGCATCGTTGTAGGTCAGGATTGCATTGACGAGGGTGGCCGCCAGGTTGCTTCCTCCTTTCCTGCCTTCTACGATGAGTTTGGGTATGGCTGTGAAAGGTTTCGTCATGTGCTTGGATTCCCGTACATGTACAAAGCCTACCGGGGCGGCGATGATTCCCGCCGGGGTTGCCTTTTTCTTCCGGATAAGGTTGCACAGTTCCATTAACGCAGTCGGCGCGTTGCCGAATACATACAGTGCGTCGGGATGTTCGGCCACTGCCAGGCGGATGCCTGCCTGCGTGCGGGTCATTCCTTTTTCTTTGGCCAGTGCCGTTGCGCGTTCATCGTTCAGGTAGCATTTCACCTCCACTCCAAGCCGCGACAAGGCTCCTTTCCGTATGCCCGAAGCGACCATGGTCACATCCGTTATGATGGTTCTGACGGCGCCTTCGCTGAACGAACGGTATAACGAAGCGACTGCATCCCTGTCCGTATACAGCAGGTTTTCCATATCGAAATCGGCGGTCGTGTGAATGGCATGCAGTAACGCCCATTTATGGTCGGGCGGAATATGCCTGTTCCTGAGTTCCTGCTCTATGGTGCGGAAACTGCGGATCATGATGTCCTGCCCGATGCTTTCCGCCTCTGTGGATTGTTCCCGGTAATACCCGCGCGGAGTAATGAAGGTGTTGTTCCGGTTGTATGACTGTGAGTTTCCGATCAGGATGACGGTAAACATATCCACCTCTTCCGGATTGAAGTCGCCAAGCGTAACCAGACAGACTTCCTGCTCCTGGCGCCCCGCCTGACGGACATAACCCACCGGGGTTTCCGGCGATTTTCCTTCGCGCAGGAAGATCTCTTTCAGCCGGTACAACTGCCAGTATCTTTCTTCGCTTTTCGGGTTGTAGACGGCGGTCACGAAATCGCCTGCCACGGCGGCCATGATTCTTTTTTCGATTACTTCCCATGGGGTCATCAGATCGCTTAATGAAAGGATACAGATGTCATGCCCTATGGGCGCTCCCAACAGAGATGCGGCTTTCTGGAAAGCGCTTATGCCGGGCAGGGAGATGATTTCCACCCGGCTGTTCCGTTCCTGTTTCATCTCGTATATCAAGGGGGTCATTCCATAGATTCCGGCGTCTCCGGATGAAATGACGCAAACCGTTTTACCCTGTTCCGCATGTTCAAACGCCTGCCTGGCCCGCTCCCGTTCCCGTTTCATTCCCGTGTCGATACATTCCGCGCCCGGGGACAGATAGTCCCGGATGAAACGGAAATAATAGTGATAGCCGATAATGACGTCCGATTGCTGCACGGCATGTAATACGGCGGGAGTCATGTCTTCGGGATTGCCCGGCCCGATGCCGGCGACGATTATGGTAGGTCTTGTCATTTGCGGAAACAGATTATAAATGGTAAATGATCACACATTCGGGTCGATATAGGGCGGGTCGGCGGGCCCGGTATCAGGTATGCCCGGGTCGACGGGTTTGTGCGGATCGCTGTAATCGTCGTTGCCGTCGCCCGTGCCGCCGCCGATGAGGTGGCGGAGGCTGTCGAGTATACCATTGATTTCATCGAGCATTGTCGTCAGAATGTCCTTCGTTGCGGGGTCGGTGGTGGTATAATAGATGGCCGGCAAAATGGATATAAAGATGAGGCGATAGTGTTTCTGTAACGCCCGCCGGGCTTTAGTGGCTGTTCCGAGTTTCTTCCGGTACTCTTTTTCTTCGCCGCGGGCGACGATCAGCGCCCCGCATTGCAGGGCCAGCTTCCGGATGGCCTCCACCTGTCCGGCAAGTCCGAGCAGCTCTACCTTCGGGGCAATGGCAGGCTCCCGGAGCGCGTCACACATATCTTCGGCGTCTCCCATCAGCGCCAGCATGGTCGACTTGTACCTGTTTTTGAGGTAAGGTGCGGCGATGTTGCTCACCACCTTTTCCGCTTCGGCTTTTTCATCGTCGTCGCCTGTGACTTTAATCACCCGCAGGCTATTGTCGAACGCTGCCAGCAGCCGGCGAAGCTTAGTCGTATCTTCGGCCAGCGACTCCGTTTCGATGAGCATACGGTTATGTTTGAGCGTATCGGCATACTTGCCGTCCATCACAATCAACTCATCATAGGGTTTACCCAGCCCGATGGCTTGCGCATTGGCGGATGTGAATACGCTTCTGATCAAAAGCCTTGAACATCCAAGCAATTCGGAAATGCTCAATACTTCAAATCTGAAGGGGCGAATTAAAGCCTTCGGCATAATTTACAGCGTTTAACGGTGAATATTCGGATTAACTTGTTATTAATGCTGTAAAGATACGAATCTTTTTTATATCCATCGCCTTTTCACGAAAAAAAAAGGATTGAAACACATGAATTGTTTGGTTTAAAAAAAATTTTTTGGAGTTAAACACAGGTGTGTTTAATCTCAAAAAAGTTTTTTGGAGTTAAACACAGGTGTGTTCAATCTCAAAAAAGTTTTTTGGAGTTAAACACAGGTGTGTTCAATCTCAAAAAAGTTTTTTGGAGTTAAACACGCGTGTATTCAATCTCAAAAAAGTTTTTTGGAGTTAAACATGCGTGTGTTCAATCTCAAAAAAGTTTTTTGGAGTTAAACATACGCGTGTTTAACCCCAAGATATAAAAGGTCAGCGATTTTTCCGTCTTTTCAGCCGGATAATAAGGAGGAGTAGCAGGACGGTTACGATAACGACGATAAAAATGTCGTTGCTCGTTTTGCTTTCTTCATTGGCGGTGCGCCTGTTTTCCTGTTTCAGCACAACGCTCCTGTCATCCGCGTTTGCAGACTCATGTACGGATTGCATCTGTTGATTATACGCTTGCGCCTGTTGGGAGGGTAGCTTTTGGGCGATGAACTGTTGCAGTTTGCCGTTGTCACAGACCACTTCCGTACATGCCGCGCCGTGTTTCGCAGTGTTGTATGCGTGTAGTCCGGCCGTTGTTCCGAGCTGTTCTTCCGTTGGCTTCCAGTATCCTTTGCGTGCGCTTTCGAGCATGACGGCCGTCATTACCTGCCGGGCGGCCGGATTCACGCGGTCGAAGTATTCCTGTAGTCCCAGGTTGTTTTCGTCGGCCACGTACATGCGGTACAGGTCGTTATAAAGCTCCGTGTCCATTGCCGACGGGCGCATAACGTGCCAGCCGAATATATTGCGGAATATCTTGCCGAACATCTGGGCGGTGGTGGCGTCTCCCTTCATACGTTCCCGTACGAAGACCGGGTTAAGAATCGTTGCCCGTGTCTCTGCCGCAACAGCTTCCTTGAGGTTTTGCATGCGCTTGCAGTTCCGGTTCCGGTAATCGGCCATGTAGGCTTCCGGCTCTTTTCCGGTAAGGGTCCTGACGGCGAGCGACATGGCGCCGGTAAACTCGAATACGTGATCCAGGGAGATGGGTCCCCATGTGTTGCTCTGGCGGGGCTGGATGATGACTTCCGTCTCTTGCAGCGCAGTGGCGAACAGCTCCTTCTCTACCACTCCCCAGTTTTCATCGTCTCCGTAAATGGCGCCCATGTTGTTCAGGTATCCGTTGACCAGCTGGTTCTCGCTGTCCCATTTTCCGCTGTTGTCGGTGTAGGCAATCATCCCCGTGCTGTATCCGCTGTTGACCGGGCCGAACACGCGCATGGCCGCCATCTCTCGCGCGCGGCGGGGAGACATGCCCTTATCGATCAGCGTTTTCTCCTGCGATACGGTTCCTTCGGCCACGAAGTTCGGATAGGGTTCGCCGGTCGCCGCAGATGCCAGCCGGACGGCTTCCGTCAGGAGTTTCAGGCGTGAGCCGGCAATGTCGCGCAACTGTCCCGAAACCTGTACGACCACATTGATTCTCGGACGTCCCAGCTCCGTGGAGGGCGTCAGTTTTATATCGACGATGCGTTCCTGGTTATCCCGCACCGGTTCCACTCCCAGCATACGGAACGCCTGCGCCACGGTGGCTCCTTCCGAATTGATAAATTCGCCTGCCCAGAACGTATAGCTCACCTTGCGGGGATATTCTCCGTGTTTCTCCCTGTAGGCTTTCAGCGTGCTTTCGGCCAATTGCGTCCCTTCTTCCCACGAGCGTTTTGTTGGGGTGTTCTCGGCGTTTATGCCGAACATGTTACGTCCGGTGGGCAGCACGTTCGGGTTCAGCACCGGGTCGCCTCCGGGAGCCGGATGGATTCTTCCTCCGTTCAATGCGCGCAGGATGGATGTCAGTTCATTGCGGGTTGAACGGCGCAAGAGTTCGCGGTGCATCAACGCTTCCCGTAATTCGGGGTTTACCCCGGCCGTATCTTCGGGCGGGTTTTGCAGCAGGGCTGTAAGTTCTTTCTTCGCCTGGGGCAGGTAGCGGTGCGCCACGAAACTGAAGTCCTGCAACTGTTCCGCCGTGATCTTTCCGAGCTCCATGTCCCGTTTGGCCCGTTTGTAGGCCAACGGGTCGGCGCTGACCGCCAGGGTTGTGGTGAGCAGGTCGCGCGGAGCGTATGGTTCCCCCAAGGTATAGAATGCTCCCGTTATCTTTTCGTTGGCTATTTCCTCCATGAAAAGATCGAGTTTTTCCAGCTCTCCGGCCGTGTAGGGAACGGCAGGGACGGAGTCTAATTCCAAGTCGCGGTGAAGTCCCAGTTTCATCACTTCCTTTTTGACTTGCAGCGCCAGCGTCCGGCTTGCCCGGTCGCCTTCGCTCAGCAGATGATGGACGTCGTCCAGCAGTGATGCATATCGCCGGCGCATACCGCTTTCCACATAAGGGGGAGTCAGGTGGGTAATGAGTACGGCATGTGTACGGCGCTTGGCGATAATTCCTTCGCCGACGTTCCCGGTGGTGTAGAGGTAGAAGTGCGGAAGGTCGCCCACCAGGACGTCCGCCCAATCGTTCTTCGATAAGGCCACATTCTTTCCCGGCGTGTATTCCAGATTGCCGTGCGTTCCGAAGTGAATGAGCGCATCGGCCCCGAACCCTTTCCGCATGTATAAATAAGGCGCCAGATAGCTATGCGGCGGAGCGACCGGCACGCCATGCACCAGTTTGAAATCGTCATCTCCCAATGCCGGACGCGGTTGGGGATATAAAAGTACATTTCCGAATTGAATACAGGCTATGGCTATCTGTTTTTCACCGTTGGAGCCGGCCCTGACCAGCAGTTCTCCCGGCGCTTCTCCGTAGCGGTCGGTCACTTCCTGATACTTGTGCGGCGCAAGCGCTTCACGCGCCCACTCTTCGTATTGCGCACGGGTGAGCCACAGGGGACGGGCCTGACTTAAAAACGCCTCCTGCGCCCCTTTGGCGTATGAGCCTAAGACGAGTCCGTCCCGGTTTATGCGTTGTTTAAATTCGTTCAGCGTGGCAGGAAGCCCCGTCAGGTCGTAGCCTTCGGCTTTCAGCCGGTTCAACACATTGTAGAGGGAGGGTATGACTTCCATTCCGCTGGCCAGCAGCGCGTCTTTCCCCGGAGTTCTGAAGTAGCATATCGCTATCCGTTTATCTTTGTTGGGCTTATCGGCCAGGCCGGTATATTTTCTGAGATGCCGGACGAAGTGGTTCATGCGTTCTTCTTCGGGAGTATATAAGTAGTAACCGCTTTCGTGAGGATTCTGCGTGGCGACAGCCAACGGATACATGGCGCCGTCGATTTCGGGCACGAGTACGCGTCCGTTCAGCGTACCTCCACTGACGGGCAGCATGGGGTCGAGCCACTCTTCCGTTGATTGTATCAATGGGTAAGGACAGAAAAGCGGAATATTTTCAGCGTTCAGCCATTCTATAAAGGTGTCGTTCCCCAGTCGCCCCATCGGGTAGTAGACAATGGCGTCCGGATGCAGATCGCGTATCATATCCGTACGTTTGTCCGGGCTTGCTATGGGGTATATGTTGAATCCTTCACGGGTCAGGAGTGTGATGAGTGTGTCCACATGGGCGCGGTTGCCTTCCATCGGGAAGTTAACGCCGGAAATGAACGCTATGTTTTTCCCGCCTTCGTGATACAGTTTCTTCTCTTTCAGGTAATGGGTCAGCGCTTCCTTTGTCCCGAAGTATTTGCCGTATTCCCTGTGATAGTAGTGATTATCGGGCAGGATAACGGGTTCTCCGAAAGATTCTTCCGGTATCTTGTGCGGAGTGGCGATGTGGCGCAGATAACGCAATGCGTTTCTGTAATTCCTTAAGTTGGCGTTGTTAAAGTATGCGAGCAGCCGCTCATGAGGCTCCGCCTGCATATTGAAGTTGTACGTGGAAAGCGTACTCCGTGAAGCGATGGTAAATACGGGTATCCCTTTTTTTGCGATGCGTTCCAGCGCTGCAACCTGTTCCTCAGAGAAATGCAGCCCTCTGGCATAAATAGCAACAGCGTCATATCCGTCAAAAGAAGTAACTTCTTCAGTCGGCAGACAGGTTACTCGGATATGACGACTGTCGTTATTTAATGTGATATCGGCGGCGGGGGCCTGCCTTGTATTTACAACAAGTATCCGGGTTGGCGAAAACCAGTAATCGTATCCGGCAACGGATAATGTCATCAGTATCAGAACGCTGAGCGCGGAAATCCCCAGCGTTCTTTTCGTTATGCGCGTCATCTTTCCTGTTCTTTAGCGTATCTTTTTTTCTTTTCCGTAATGTCCTGCATTTTGTGGTGCAGGATGAAACGGATATGATCAATAAAGATGTCCTGTATCTGAGGAATTTCTCCCATTCCTTCCATCCGTACGTCGACGTTAAACCCCTCTTTCTCCAAGGCTTCCTTCCACTCGCCGGCCATATCGTTCCGGGCATGGTCGCCTGCAACGAACATCATCGGGGCCAGCGTTACGCGCCTGGCCTTTGCCGCTTTCAGTTGAGCCCGCACCGTCTCGAAGGTGGGATATCCCTCCACTGTTCCTACATGGATATGCGTTGAACCGTTTGCTTTGAAGATGTAATCCATCATGGCGTATGTCGCCGTGGCCGGAGTGTATGTTCCGTGTCCTACGAGTACCATATCCCCTTTTTCCGGTTTCCGGGATTCGAAAACGGAAGCCACTTTCTCCATATCTCCGGCCGTATAGAGCAGGGGAGCGCCTACGCGTATCTCTTTAAAGAAAGGGGCTACAGCAGCCACATCTTTACGGAGCGATTCCATTTCCGCACCCTCCAGGATATGGGAACTCTGTACCACAACATGGGTATATCCTTCTCCACGAAGATTGAGCAGCGCATCCAGCGGGTTCAGCTTTTCGGTTCCGCGTTTCCGGAGTATGCGGATGACGATGCGCGAGCTATAGGCTTCACGCACTTCCAATTGCGGGAAAGCGGCTTTTGCCTTGGCGTTGATCGCATCGATGGTTACGGCGCGGGTTTCGTCATGGCTTGTGCCGAAGTGTACCATGAGCAAGGCGGCTTTGTCGCCTTGCTCCATGGTTGCCAACAGGTCGGAAGCTATGAAATTCCCTCCTTCGTACGCACGAACGATTAGGGAGAATATACAAAGAACGGAAAAGATAACGTTTCTCATCCTGTTATTTTAAACGCATGGCTAAACTGACATAGACCGTACGGCCGGGGGAAAGCAAACCATAGTTCACTCCGTGCGGACGGCCGTCCGTACGATCAAAGATGTTGTCGATGCCCAATCCCGGTTCCAATGCGAAATGACGGAAATTGTCGAATGTATATTTCGTGTTCAGATTCCAGGTTCCATATCCGGGCGCATCGCCGTAAGCATGTCCGGGATGTTGGCGCTTGCTCTGGAAACGGCCATTCAGGTTGATGTTCATGCGACAATTTGTGAAATCATAGGCGTAGTTACCTGCAATTGTTCCCGAATGGCGAATAGCGCGGTTAATAGGAGTCCATGTTCCTTCGGCATCTTTACCTTTTGCAGATGCGTATGCGTAGTTACCGCTGACACTGAATCCGGCGCCTAAATTAGCTGACGTACTGACGTTGACTCCACGGACTATACCTTCATCCAGGTTGCGGTTTGTCTTGTACGTCGTTAGTTTTTTCACTTCGCTGTCGGTCATGCCAAGATCTTCTTTGGCTTTCTCCTTGATAGCACCGGCCACAGCAGGATCCATGTCTGCAAATTTCTCGTTCTTGGCGTTGATCATATCGTCGATATAATTCAGGTATCCGGTTACGGAGAAATTAAAATTCTTTGTAGTATACTCCATGTTCAGCGAGAAGTAATTACTGCTTTCCGGTTTCAGACCGGTGTTTGGCGCAGTTAACGTTGATGTTTTGAACAAATAGTAGTACATGTCGTATAGACTCGGCACACGGAACCCTCTGGAGTAAGTTCCGCGAACATTGAGATTGCTTACGGAATACATTAACGCCACCTTAGGAGACAGGTTTCCTTTGGCCGTTTCGTAGTAGTCGTAACGCAAACCGGCAATGCCTGTAAAGTGGTCCCACAATTTCACTTCGTGCTGGCCATAAGCGGCGGCAGTATAAACAGATTTGTCTACTCCGGCGCTGGGTCGGTCAAGGCCTTCCGAGCGATAATTCAAACCGAACACGGTTGTACTGTTATCCGTGAAGCGGAAAATCCCTTTTAAATCGCCATCGTATAATTTCTGTTTCTTGGTCTTATTATAGTCGCCGATTTTGAAATCACCGCTTTCCCTTATGTATTTATAGTTCTGGTTATAGTTGTCACTGGTGAGGTCCAAGCTGATGGACGACCGGTTGTTCAGTTTGTACCGGCCGCCTAATCCGAAGTTGTAAGACTCATAATGAAGGTCATAAGTCGTTCCTCCTTCTATGCCGTCTTGTGTTCCCGGACGGTCTGTCAGCTTCCAGTAATATCCGCCGTTTGCATAGAATGAAAGTTTATCGCTCGGAGCGAATGTGAATTTCTGATTGAAAACATTGGAGTGGAAACCATTCACAGCCCTGTCCAATGTAGGCGTTGTTTCCAATGTTTCCGAATTGGTATATTCCAGCGGGCTCAGTTGCCAACCGTCCGATTGTTCATGCTTATAGGAAGTATAAGAACCGAATTTACCTTTATTGATGTCTACGTTTACCGATTGAGAAAATTGCCCGTACTTTTCGTACCGGGTGTTGCTTGATGCACGTATAATATCTTTCGGCTCATCGGTAATAATATTGATAACTCCCGCCATGGCGTCTGACCCGTAAAGCGAAGACGCAGCTCCGTTTAATATCTCAATCCGTCTCACACGGTTCATGTCGATACGCGAAAGGTCGATGTTATCACTTGTATCTCCGATCAGCTTCTTTCCGTTGATCAGTATGAGTACGTACCTGTTGGACAATCCGTTCATCATCAGATATGAACCCATCGAATTGGTCGAGAACGACAGGGAAGGCACCATCATGGTCATGGCCTGTTGGAAATCGGTGATGCCCGCTTTCTTAAGATCATTCGAAGTAATTACCTCTACCGGTGCAGGCGTGTTTTTAAGCCGTTGATGCGTACCGGTACCGGTTACCACGACCGGATTCAGATTTACACTGAGGTCACTCTTCCCTTTTTCACTGCTTTCTTGCGCAAATGCGCCAAAGACTACACATCCTCCCATGAGAATGGTCATTAAGCATTTCTTTTTCATTTTGATATAAAATAATGAAGTTAATAAACTGCCATCCTGGCCCCGGGATAGTTTTATTCTCTGTTTGCCTTGGCAGGTTTCCTGACTTACTCTGTTTTGAGCGCCTTCCCATTACATGTGAACAGTGGCAAAGTAGTACTCAAAACGTTGGTAGAGCTTACAGTAGCGGGCACTGTTCCGGATTCTGACCGGATTCCCTTTTATGCAACGAACAGAATGTCCGTTACATCACCAATGCGCGGCAAAGATAAAGAATTAATTTAAAACTGTGAATGTTGGGATAAAAAAGGCTAAATCTTTTTTTGAGATGGCGGAGAGATATTTTAATCATTTATCCGCCCAATTTATTAATTTCTGAATAGTCAATAGAGGTGCGCGTACATCACTTTGCACCGGCAATCAGAGCACAGCGGCCATCTTGCGTATTTTGTTCAATTTCTCAATAAATTTGCTGTTACGTTTGGTAACAATTATGTTGTAACGCGCCTGCATTCTAAGCAATGATTCGGCCGGCAAATTCAAAACAGCTTCCACGAGCAATGCAAATTCAGTATTTACCGGTCTTTTACCATTCAATACTTCGTTAAGTTGCGTATATGGCACATCCATTTCAGCAGCAAGTTTACGTTGTGAAATGCCGCGGTATTCTATTTCGTCTTTCAACACTTCACCCGGATGTGTCGGATAAGCCGGTTCGAGGTTGTTCGCGATCATATTGGGGGCAACGCCTTTGATGGTAATCATATTTAATTTATTTATAATGGTTTGATAATTCTACGATATTACATATTGTGGCAAACGATTGGCCGTTTACTGTTTTTTCTTCAAATTCAATACGGTATTGGTCGTTCACCCTGACAGATGACAAACCGGCCTTGTCGCCTTTCAATTTTTCATAATTCAGCCCATTGTATTTCTTGAGGGACAGCATGTCGGATTGGTCAATCATTATATCAATGACACGTATATACTTGCGGACAACAGCGGGTTGAAACCGATGTTTCTTATCGGTTGTTTTACCTGTCTGATATAATTCTTGCAAGTATTCCTTTTCAAAAATAACTTCCATATCATATGGATTGATACGGCAAAGATAAACATTATTTTCTTATTCACAAAAAAGTGAATATCTTTCCGATTGCCTTTCTCCC
>JAIRNG010000040.1 GCA_031258135.1 Mediterranea sp. (in: CFB group bacteria) | reverse complement strand
TGAATGATGCCCGACAGGTAGATGTAATCTTCCACATAGTCCGGCGAGTCGATGTTGTTGTTCACGTCTAAGTAGTCGTCGCAACCGGTGTTGAAAAGCATCGGCAGGGACAGGAGCGGAACAAGGATGTATTTTCTTATATTTTTCATATTCATCGGGTTTTGTATATTAGAATTGTACGCTGAAACCACAGGTAATACCGCGTGGACTGGGTAATCCCCAGGTGTCGTAACCTTCGCCGCCTACGCCGCCCGCCGAAGCTGCCATGGTGTTGCCCACGGCATCCAGACCGCTATAGTTGGTAATGGTGAACAGGTCGTTTCCGGCCACATAGAGCTGTGCATAGCTTATCAGCCCGCCGGTCAGTTTCTTGAGCGCATTGCTTGTAAAGCTATACGACAGGCGAAGCTCGGACAGGCGCAGGTAGTTGATGCCCGTTTCTATCCAGTCAACCGCGCCTCCGGAATAGGCCGTCGTAAGGGTAGTGGATGAAGCTGTGACATAATTACCATATTGGATGGCAATGGTATTCGGCGTGGGATTGGCGCTGTTCTCATTGCCGTCTTTCAATACGCCCGGCAGAATGACGGGGCCTTGTTCCCTTCTCTCCACCGATCTCCAGTCCAATCCGTTCTGTGTCAGATAGCGTCCCGTACCATTGATGACCGTGGATTTATATTTGCCCGAGAACATGGCGGACAACCGCCATTGACGATTGTAGGTGAGTTCCGTTGTAAAGCCGAAGCGCAGTTTGGGTTCGCGGTCGCCAACGTGCGTCCACGTCGCGCTTGTCACCGGAATGCCGGTAGTAGGGTCTATCAGGACTTCGCCCTTATCGTTGCGTTCATAGTCGGTGGCATGAATAGAGGTTACCGGATCGCCCACCATCGTCCCCAGACGGATCCCGGCCGAGTTGCCGTTCGTATAGGTTTCATAGTATTCCGCCATCGGCAGGCTGAGCGTCTTGGAACCCGAATGGGAGAGGTTCACTCCTACATTCCAGCGCCATCCGTTGTAATCCCGGATGATATCGCCGTCAATGTGGCCTTCCCATCCCCAGGTCTTGAAGTCGCCGAGGTTACGGGTGTTCAATACGAAACCGGTGGCGTAGGACAGACGGAAACCGGTTACAATCTGGTCTGTACAGCGCGTATTGAAGTAGGTAAAGTCGGCCACAATGCGGTCGTTAAAGAAGCGACCCTCGAAACCGATCTCATAACTGGTGGTCATTTCCGGTTTCAGTTTCGAGTTGGGGCATGTATATCCATACTTATAACCGCCTCCGGTGAGCGTCGTGCCTTCTAACTCGGGGTCGATAGAGAGCGGCGCCGTATCTTTACCTACTTGTGCTACGGCGCCGCGTAGTTTCAGGTAGCCGATATACTTATTATCTTTCAATGCCGGAAGTTCGGTAACCACAAAAGAGGCTTCGGCGGCCGGATAGAAATAGCTCCGGTTGTCGACGGGCAGCGTGGAGGCCCAGTCGTTACGGCCGCGCAGGGTCAGGTAGGCCATGTTGTTCCAACCCAACTCCGTCTGTGCCGAAATGGCCTGGATGCGGCGGGTGGTGGCGCGTTTCTTGGAGAGGACGGTAGCCGGGTCTACATTGTTGATGGAGGCCATGTCCCAGACAATGTAGTGCTGTCCGTAGGTGCTCAGACGGGACACTCCGTTCTCCAACTGGTGGTAGCCTGCCTGCGCCGTTACGGAGAGCTTGTCGTCGAAGAACTTGCCGTTCCATCCGGCCAGGAAGTTCAGGGAGAGGTCGGAGAAATTCTCCTTCACTAAGTTGTACGTACCGCCGCGACTGGGCTGGATGGCGTAGTTAGCGCTAGCCCATAGTGGATGCTCGGATGTTTCGAACGTCTGCGTACCAATGTCCCAACCGTATTGGGCGCGGAAGAAGATATGTTCGTTGGGCTGGATAATGCCGGTCACGTTCCCGATGATACGGTCGGATTCGTCGTAATACTTGTTCTTGTTGATCTGGAACATCGGGTTCACCAGGTCGGTGTCGACATAGGGGTACGCATAGCGCATGTGTACGCCGTCCGGGTCTAAGTAATCGGCCATATTATCGATAAGAGGCCAACGCATGGCATAGTATAACGGGCCTGACGTATATTTAGGCATCTTGTTGTTCTCGGTGGAAGCATACTGCATGGACGATTCGAAACGCATCCAATCGGTGATATCCGCCTTGCCGGACAGCGAGAAGTTGCTCCGCTTGTAGTCGGTGTTCTTGATGGTGCCGGTCTGGTCGGTAAACGAAGCGGCCGCACGCATGGTCAGTTTCTCCGTCCCGGTTTCCACTGATACGTTATGCACGCTGGTAGAACCTGTCTGGAGAATGGCGCTGAGGTTGTCGTACAGTTTCGTGCCTTCGGGATAAAGTCCTCCGAAGCGTGCGATGTTATACCAATTGGTTGCGCCGGCAGCGCCGTTGGCGTACTTGGTCTGCAATTCGGGCAGCCCGTAGGAGGTATCCCACCGGAAGCGGTTGCTGTAGGAAACCTTGCCCTTGCCGGCCGTACCTTTCTTGGTGGTGATGATGATCGCTCCGTTCGAAGCATTCGAGCCGTAGAGCGCAGCGGCGGCGGCTCCTTTCAGGACAGTGATATTTTCAATGTCTTCCGGATTGAAGTCGTTACCACGGGAAGAAAAGTCGAGGGTACGGCTGGCATAGACATCCGCTTTCGCCATACTGTTATACGCCGAGAAGGAGGAGTTGTTCATCGGAATACCATCCACCACATAGAGCGGCTGGTTGTTTCCCGACAGGGAAGTGATGCTGCGCAACGTAACCTGTGTGGATGCGCCCGGCGCGCCGGAACTGGAAACCACATTCATACCGGAAACACGGCCCTGCAAGGCAGTAATGAAGTTGTCACGCCCGGATTCCGCGATTTCGGCAGCAGTTACTTTCTGAACCGACGATCCGATACTGCGATGCGGACGTTTAAGCCCAAATTCGGTAATCACCACTTCGGTCAGCATATTGGCATCGTCCTCAAGCTGTATGTTGATCGATGTTCTGTTAGCTCTTACGGATTGTGGTTTGTAACCGATATAAGAGAATTTAAGCGTGGTTCCCTGGGCGACACTGATCGTGAAGTTTCCTTCCACATCGGTGATAACGCCCTGGCTCGTCCCCTGAACCTGAACACTTGCGCCTACAAGCGGTTCACCCGCCGTATCTGTCACTTTACCTTTGACGGTAACGGTCTGCTGCTGTGCAATGTCAACCGCAGGAGGGTTGGTAACCCCCGTCCTGTCACCCGAATTGGCCTGAACGCCAAGCGAAGGTAATACCAGCATAATAGTAAACCCTATTAAATAGTTCTTTAATTCATTCATAATCATAAAAGAGATTTATAATTTTATTTTTTGTATTCTATAGAACTGACGGGTGTTCTGATGTATAATCAAAACGTGTCAGATGATCAATATTTTGTTTGTATCATGTCGTGTTCATAGACAATTGCATTTTAATTGTAAAAACCATGGTGTTCTTCTCTCAAAACCAAGGCAGGTAACAGCCCAAGCTATTCCGGCCAATTGTTCCTTTCACACAAGTCTTCCTGCTTCATAGGCTTTTCATTTAGGGTTTAACTATAGTTGTCGTTTCTCAGAAAATATCTATCCTGTTGGGGAATAAATAGCACTTAAAACTTGCGGCACAGACCATCGAAAAGAATTCGTAACCACAAGGACTGTGTCATTAAACGTTCGTTTAATGACACAAAAATATCTTCTTTTTTAAAATAATGCAAATAAATCACAAATAATTTTCAGAATTTCTTCAAAATCCCTCTAAAAGGGCGTTTCGGATGAGGCGTTTTTCCAATACACAGATTAAAAACAACTTTTTTGAGGTCAGAACAGAGGGTCTAACCTCCCATTAAAGTTGTGTCATTAAACGAACGTTTAATGAGCATCCCTGTTTTCGTCATCTTTTTCTTACATACAATCTTCATTTGCATCTATAATATAGAAGCGTACGTACATGCGCGCACGTGCGCGTGCGCGGGCATTCTCTTTATTTATCACCCTTTTTGTTACATACATAGCGGGCAGGCTCCTGCCTTCAGATTTTGTAACATAAAAAAAGAGAATAAATTGAGAATACCTGTGCGTAGAGAAGGCTTGTGCGTATGTGAGAACAGGGTATAGCTGATGATTTAACGCTTCCGGCTTTATGTGCCTGATAGAGGGTATATTAAAGGTCCTCCCCCTGCCTTCGGAGGGGGCAGGGGGAGGACCTTTGATATAACACCCTTAGAAAAGTTGCTTGCATTTGTACCTGATACAGTACGTTGGGTGTACTGTTTAAACCAATATGCCCCTAAATATATCCTTGTCCCATCATGGCGTGGGCTACTTTCATGAAACCGGCTATGTTGGCCCCTTTCATATAATTGATGTAACCATCGGGTTCTGTTCCGTACTTCGCGCATTGCTCATGGATGCCGTGCATGATGGTTTTCAATCTTTCGTCTACTTCATCCGCTCCCCAGCTCAGGTGCATGGCATTCTGTGACATTTCCAGACCGGAGGTCGCCACTCCTCCCGCATTGACCGCTTTACCCGGCCCATAGAGTATCCTGTGCTCAAGAAACTTATCGATGGCTTCAGGTGTACATCCCATATTGGATATCTCACCTACATACATCACCCCATTGTTTATCAGGGTTGCAGCATCTTCGCCATTCAACTCGTTCTGGGTGGCGCACGGCAACGCAATATCCGCTTTCACTTCCCACGGACGTTTGTCCGGCACGAATGTTGCGCCGGGGAATCTTTCAATATATGGTTCGACGATGTCATTGCCGGAAGCGCGAAGCTCAAGCATATAATCAATCTTTTCTCCGTTGATGCCGTCCGGATCATAAATATAACCGTCCGGGCCGGAGATGGTAACAACTTTAGCGCCCAGCTCGGTCGCCTTCAGGGCGGCGCCCCATGCCACATTGCCGAAACCGGAAAGCGCTATGGTTTTGCCGGCCATTGTCTCTCCGCGGGTACGCAACATATCATGAACAAAGTATAGTCCGCCGAATCCGGTTGCCTCGGGACGGATCAGCGAGCCGCCAAATTCCAGTCCTTTTCCGGTAAACGTACCGGTGAACTCACGGGTCAGCTTCTTATACATACCGAACATATAGCCCACTTCACGACCGCCCACGCCAATGTCACCGGCAGGAACATCCATGTCCGGGCCCAGGTGGCGCCACAATTCCAACATGAAAGCCTGACAGAAACGCATGATCTCCGCATCGCTCTTGCCGCGCGGAGAGAAGTCCGATCCACCTTTACCGCCACCCATAGGCAGGGTAGTCAGTGCGTTTTTGAAAGTTTGCTCGAACCCTAAGAATTTCAGTATGGAGAGTGTCACTGAAGCATGGAAACGGATACCGCCCTTGTAGGGGCCGATGGCGTTGTTGAACTGTACGCGATAGCCGAGGTTGGTTTGTACTTCCCCTTTGTCGTCTACCCATGTCACACGGAAAGTAAAGATACGGTCGGGTTCAACCAATCGCTCGATGATTTTCGCCTTTTCAAACTCAGGATGCTGATTGTATATATCTTCGATGGAAATAAGTACTTCCTTTACGGCTTGAAGATATTCAGACTCGCCGGGATGTTTGGCCTCTAAAGAGGAGATGATTCTTTCGATATTCATAATATGTATTTTTAAGGAGATTCCCGATAAAATGTAATCTATTTCCGCGCAAATATAGATATAATTTTGATGTATGCAACAATGGTTTGGTTAATTTCGGCTGTCAAAGTGATAAAATGTCAAAGGCCATTTACGGTTTACCATTTAAAGACTAATGCAGATCAGGAGTTAAGGAGTTAAGGAGTTAGCGCTTCGCGCAGGAGTTAAAGGAGTTAGCACTCGCTTCGCGCAGGAGTTAAAGCTCAACTACCATCCGGGTTAAGGTGCGAAGCGCCTGATAACTCCTTTAACTCCTGACTACTGATTGAATTTCATTCCCAGGTTATACATGATGAATGCGTAGATATCCGCCTGTTCTCCGAGTACTTTGGCGATGGGCTTGCCTGCTCCGTGTCCGGCTTTGGTCTCGATGCGGATCAGCGTCGGGTTTGTACCGTCGTTGCAGGCTTGCAGCGTAGCCGCGAACTTGAAAGAGTGGGCAGGTACTACACGGTCGTCATGGTCGGCTGTGGTGACTAATGTCGCCGGATAAGTCGTTCCCGCGTTCAGGTTGTGCAGGGGTGAGTAGCCTTTGAGGTATTCAAACATCTCTTTGCTGTCTTCGCTTGTGCCGTAGTCGCTCGCCCAGTTCCAGCCGATAGTGAACTTATGGTAGCGCAGCATATCCATGACCCCTACCTGTGGAACGGCTACCCGGAAAAGCTCCGGACGTTGCGTCATACAGGCGCCTACCAGCAGTCCGCCGTTTGAGCCTCCTACGATCGCAATTTTCCGGCTGTTGGTATAGTTATGGTCTATCAGGTACTCGGCTGCCGCGATGAAGTCATCGAATACATTTTGCTTCTGCATCTTTATTCCGGCTACGTGCCATTCTTCGCCATACTCACCGCCTCCGCGGAGGTTAACCTGCGCGTAGATGCCGCCGTTTTCCAGGAATGGAATGCGTGAAGTGGAGAACCCCGGATTCAGACTGATATTGAAACCGCCGTATCCATACAGGTAAACCGGATTGTTTCCGTCTTTCGCCAGGTCCTTCCTGTAAGTGAGGAACATCGGTATCCGGGTTCCGTCCTTGCCGGCATAGAATATCTGTTCGGTAACGAAGTCGTCCGGGTTGAACTTCACTTTCGGGGCGCGGAGCAATTCGTATGTGTTCCTGTCTATATCATAGGTATAGGTAGCGCCAGGATGGGTGAACGAAGTGAATGTGAAGAAACATTCCTTATCGTCTTTACTCCCGCTGAAACCGACCGAGCCTAAAGAGGGCAGCGTGATTTTGTGTACCGGCCGCCCTTTCAGGTCATACACATAAGCATGGTTCGATGCGTCCCGGTCGTAAGTCAGTACGAGCTTATCGCCGATAACATCCATGCCCGACAATACGGATTCCGATTCGGGAATGAACTCTTTCCAGTTCTTCCGTTCCGGTTTGCCGGCATCGGCTACCATGATCCTGCCTTTAGGCGCACCTTCGTTGGTATAGAAATAAATGTTCTCTCCGACGTTTTCTATAAAGGAGTATTGGTTTTCCAACTCTGCGTCTTCGGCGATCAACACGACCGGAGCGTTTTCCCGGGTCAGGTCTTTCATGAATAACCTGTTGCCGCGTCCTGCTCCCGATTCGTGGATGAACATCATTTTCTCGTCATCGCTTACGCCGGCATGGTAGAAACGTTTCGGATAGGCCGGATTGCTGTAAGCCGGTTTGTCCTCGGACTGCGGCTCTCCCAACGTGTGATAGTATATCTTGTGGTTTTCGTTTACGTTCGAGAACTCTTTTCCTTTTTCGGGTGAGTCGTAGGCGCTGTAATAGAATCCCCCACCCTGCCAACTCGCGCCCGAGAATTTGGCCCATTCGATGTGGTCGCCGGTCAGCTCGCCGGTAGCCAGGTTCATCACGAATATTTCTCTCCAGTCCGATCCGCTGCGTGAGATGGTATATGCCAGATATTTCCCGTCGTTGGAGAAGGAAATCCCCGACAGGGCTACGGTGCCGTCGCCGGATAGTTTGTTCGGATCAAGAACCACGCGGGGTTCGCCGTCCAACGTATCCTGTACATAAAGTACGCTTTGGTTTTGCAGCCCGTCGTTTCTGTAAAAGTAGTACTTGCCGTGTTTCTTGAACGGGATGCTGATCTTTTCGTAGTCGGTCAGTGCCGTCAGGCGTTCCTGCAGTTTCTTGCGGAAGGGGATACGGCTCAGGTATCCGAATGTCACCTTGTTCTGGGCCTCCACCCATGCGGCCGTTGCCGCCGAGGTGTCATTCTCCAGCCAGCGGTATGGGTCGGAAACTTCCGTACCGAAGTACACGTCTACTGTGTCTACCTTTGCTGTTTCGGGGTAGACCGGTTTCTTTTGCCGGGCGCAGGATATGGCCATAATTCCGGTAGCTAACATGATAAGTCTTTTCATATAAAACAGTTCTTTGGTTATTGGTGAAAACAAAGGTATGTTATTTTTCTTAAATTTGTAGTTTCAACAGATAGAAAAGAAAATATGTATATAGACAAAAGACCGCATGTTAAGTAAACTGAAGCTCAACCAACTCTATTTCAAGGATACGCAATTCGCCAACCTGATGCCGCGCCGTATCCTTAATGTCCTGCTGATAGCCAATCCCTACGACGCTTTTATGCTGGAGGATGACGGACGTATCGACGAGAAGATATTCAACGAGTACATGTCGCTCTCTTTACGCTATCCGCCCCGGTTTTCCCAGGTGTCGACCGAAGCGGAGGCGCTGGCCGTGTTGGAAGATATATCCTTTGACCTGGTTATTTGCATGCCCGGTACGGGTGACAATGACAGCTTCGATATCGGCCGCCACATCAAAGCGTTGTACGGGCACATTCCTATTGTCATCCTGACGCCGTTCAGCCACGGCATTACCAAGCGTATTGTGGATGAAGACCTGACGGCATTCGACTATATCTTTTGCTGGCTCGGCAATACCGACCTGCTGGTTTCCATCATCAAGCTGATCGAGGATAAAATGAATCTGGAGCACGACGTCGAGGAGGTCGGCGTGCAGTTGATCCTGCTGGTTGAAGACGGCATCCGCTTTTATTCCTCGGTCTTGCCGAACCTTTATAAATTTGTGCTGCAGCAAAGCCAGGAGTTTTCTACCGAGGCGCTGAACGCCCACCAGCGTACGCTTCGTATGCGGGGGCGTTCAAAGATCGTGCTGGCGCGTACCTATGAGGAAGCGATCGGCATCTATGATAAGCATAAGAATAATGTGCTCGGGGTGATTACCGATGTGCGCTTTCCGCGTGAAGGGAAAAAAGACGGCATGGCGGGCATCAGGCTTTGTGAGCATATACGTGAGGAAGACCCGTTCGTTCCGTTGGTCATTCAGTCGTCCGAGTTGAAGAACAGGGTTTACGCCGGCCGGTTGGGCGCCAGTTTCATTGATAAGAACTCCAAGAAGATGGATGTCGATTTGCGTCAGGTGGTTTCGGATAACTTCGGCTTTGGCGATTTTATCCTTCGTAATCCCGAAACCAAAGAGGAGATAGCCCGTGTGCATAACCTCAAGGAGTTGCAGAATATTATCTTCGCCATTCCGGCGGAGTCTTTCCTTTATCATATCAGCCGCAACCACGTGTCGCGCTGGCTTTACTCCCGCGCGCTGTTTCCCGTGGCGGAATTTCTGCGTCCCATTACCTGGCAGAGTTTGCAGGACCTCGATGCGCACCGTGAGATTATCTTCGAGGCCATCGTGAAATATCGCAAGATGAAGAACCAGGGGGTGGTGGCCATCTTCAAGCGTGACCGCTTCGACCGTTACTCCAACTTTGCCCGCATCGGTGAAGGATCGTTGGGGGGTAAAGGGCGCGGCCTGGCGTTTATAGATAATATGGTGAAACGTCATCCCGAATATGAAGAGTTCGGGAATGCTCGTGTGGCTATTCCGAAAACGGTGGTGTTGTGTACCGATATCTTTGATGAGTTCATGGAGACGAACAACCTGTATCAGGTCGCCCTGTCGGAAGCGGATGACGATACGATCCTGAAGTGCTTCCTGAAGGCCAAGCTATCCGATCGCTTTGTCGGAGACTTCTTTACGTTCTTCGATGTGGTGAAATCGCCGATAGCCATCCGTTCGTCGAGTCTGTTGGAAGATTCCCATTATCAGCCGTTCGCCGGAATTTATAATACGTATATGATTCCTTATCTGGACGATAAGTATGAGATGTTGCGGATGTTGTCGGATGCGATAAAAGGCGTATATGCCTCGGTGTTCTTCCGCGACAGTAAAGCATACATGCAAGCTACGTCCAACATCATTGACCAGGAGAAAATGGCGGTCGTTTTGCAGGAGGTGGTAGGAAACCAGTATGGAGACCGTTACTACCCGTCGATGTCGGGGGTGGCCCGTTCGTTGAACTATTACCCGCTTGGCGATGAGAAAGCGGAGGAGGGTACGGTGAATCTGGCTCTCGGACTGGGAAAGTACATTGTAGATGGCGGAGTGACGTTGCGTTTCTCGCCCTATCACCCGAATCAGGTGTTGCAGACCGGCGAAACGGAGATCGCCCTGAAGGAAACACAGACCCGCTTCTATGCGCTTGACCTCAAAAACGCGGCGCAGGAGTTTTCTATCGACGACGGGTTTAACCTGCTCAAACTCCACGTAAAGGAGGCCGAGAAGGACGGCTCTTTGCAGTATATTGCTTCTACGTACGACCCTCACGATATGGTTATCCGCGACGGACTTTATCCCGGAGGCCGTAAGGTGATCACCTTTGCCAACATTCTGCAACACGATGTTTTCCCGCTGGCGCGTATCCTGCAATGGGTATTGCAGCATAGTGAGCAGGAGATGCGCCGTCCGGTTGAAATTGAGTTTGCGGCCAACATGAGCCGTGAACACGATAAGACCGGTACGTTCTACCTGTTGCAGATCCGGCCGGTTGTGGATGGCAAAGCCGTGCTGAACGAAGACCTGGCAGCGATTCCGGACAATGAGGTTATCCTGCGTTCGGAGAACTCACTGGGACATGGCGTCATAGAGGATGTATATGATATCGTTTATGTGAAGACCGATGGTTACAGTGCATCCAATAACCGGCGTATAGCCGATGAAATAGAGAAACTGAACAGGCGGTTCCTGGATTCGGGCAAAGGCTATGTATTGGTGGGGCCCGGACGATGGGGCAGCAGCGATACGTGGCTGGGGATCCCTGTGAAATGGCCGCACATATCGGGTGCGAAAGTCATTGTAGAGGCAGGACTGACGAACTATCGCGTCGACCCCAGCCAGGGAACACACTTCTTCCAGAACCTGACTTCCTTCGGAGTAGGCTATTTTACCGTTAACGCTTTTATGAATGATGGCGTCTACAACCAGGAATTTCTGAATGTACAGCCTGCGGTGGAAGAAACCGGCTACCTGAGGCATGTGCGGTTTGAAAAACCTGTTATAGTAAAGATGGACGGAAGAAAAAAACGGGGAGTCGTATTGATGCCTAAGTAGGGGAGCTTTTCTCAGCGAGAAAAACGCTACGTTTTTAACAGGGAGCTTTTCTCGGCGAGAAAAACGCTACGTTTTTAACAGGGAGCTTTTCTCAGCGAGAAAAACGCTACGTTTTTAACAGAGAACTTTTCTCGGCGAGAAAAACGCTACGTTTTTAACAGGGAGCTTTTCTCAGCGAGAAAAACGCTACGTTTTTAACA
>JAIRNG010000036.1 GCA_031258135.1 Mediterranea sp. (in: CFB group bacteria) | reverse complement strand
ACATTTCAACCCTCTAACAGAAAGAGAAAGAATAAACACGGTTTCCGTGAGAGAATGGCTACCGCTAACGGTCGCAGAGTCTTAGCTTCCCGCCGCGCTAAAGGAAGAAAGAAACTAACCGTTTCCGACGAATACTGCGGAACCAAGAAATGATTTTCCGGATAAACCGGAAAAGGCATTTGTATTTCAATCCATGTCCGACCATTGTGAACATATACACAACGGCAGGATGCCACAGCCGGATATCGTTGTTTCCCTTAAAGGCATTTCCGCTGCATACGATAACAAGACCGTATTACATGATGTCGACCTGAACATCTACAGGAACGATTTCCTCGGTATCATCGGGCCTAACGGAGGCGGGAAGACAACGCTTGTCAAAACCATATTGGGATTGCTGCGACCCACGGCGGGAAGCATACGGTTCTTTGAAGAAGGAAAGCCTGTGAATAGCCTGGCCATAGGATATTTGCCCCAATACAACAGCATTGACAAGAAGTTCCCCATCTGCGTAGAAGAAGTCATCCTTTCCGGTCTCAGCTCAAAGAAGTCCTTAACCGGCAGGTTTACCCAAGCGCAGAAAGAAAAAGCGCATGAAACCATCATTCGCATGGGATTGGAAGGATTGGGAAAACGCCCCATCGGACAGCTAAGCGGAGGACAACTTCAACGCGCCTTACTTGGCCGGGCAGTGATCTCAGACCCTCGCTTGCTCATCCTTGATGAGCCAAGCACCTACATCGACAAACAGTTCGAAGCACGCTTGTACGAGTTACTGACCGAAATAAATAAAGATTGCGCCATCGTACTGGTCAGCCATGATATCGGAACCGTACTGCAAAACGTGAAATCCATTGCCTGTATAAACGAAACGCTGGATTATCATCCGGATACAGGCATCACAAGCGAATGGCTCGAAAAGAGTTTCCACTGCCCGATAGAGATTCTGGGACATGGTACAATTCCGCACAGGGTACTGGGTAAGCATGAAATCCACAACGTGTAAATTTTGCAGGCAGCTTTTTGATTTTTGCAGGCAGCTTTTTGAATTTTGCAGGCAGCTTTTTAGATTTTGCAGGCAGCTTTTTAGATTCCGCAGGCAGCTTTTTGGCTTTTGTGTCTTTACATAGTTACTGTTTCTTAATTCCATATCTCCATCCCCGTTTTTTACATTAAAATAGTATCTTTGCACGCATATATCGTTTTATGCAATCAATAAACCCATACGGAATGAAACAGTACAAGACCGTAAACGCTCTTATGGGCTGGTTTACCTTTCTGATCGCTGCAACCGTCTACTGCATGACAGTGGAGCCTACCGCAAGTTTCTGGGACTGCGGGGAATTCATCATCTCAGCCTACAAATTAGAAGTAGGACACCCCCCCGGAGCGCCTTTCTTCATGCTCACAGCAAACTTCTTTACTCTCTTTACCAACGATGCCGCCCTGGTTGCCAAAATGGTCAATTACATGAGCGCCCTGATGAGCGCCGCATGCATCATGTTCCTGTTCTGGAGTATCACGCACTTAGTCAAGAAGTTGATTGTCAAAGGAGGTGACGACATGAGGCCGGGCCAACTGATCGCCATCATTGGGTCGGGTCTGGTAGGCGCAATGGCTTATACCTTTAGCGATACGTTCTGGTTCAGCGCCGTTGAAGGCGAAGTTTACGCCTGCTCATCGCTCTTTACCGCCGTGGTGTTTTGGCTGATCCTGAAATGGGAAGAGGTTGCCGACCAGCCCCACTCCGACCGTTGGATCATTCTGATTGCCTATCTCACCGGATTAAGTATCGGAGTCCATTTGCTGAACCTGCTTTGCTTACCCGCCATCGTTCTAGTCTATTATTATAAAAAGAACCCGGATGCCGACCTGAAAGGCAGCCTGTTGGCCCTGGCCGGTTCCGCCCTGTTGGTTACAGCCGTACTCTATGGCATCATACCGGGAGTCGTAAAGGTTGGCGGCTGGTTCGAGCTGCTGTTTGTGAATGGATTCGGCATGTCGTTCAACAGCGGGGTTATTGTCTACATCGTTGTGTTGACCGCCGCCATCATCTGGGGGGTGTACGAAAGTTATAACGAGAAGAGCCGTAACCGGATGAACATCTCTTTTCTGGTTACGGTCGCCCTGCTGGGCATCCCTTTCTATGGACACGGAGGAAGCAGTATCTTTATAGGCCTGATCGTGCTGGGCGGGCTTGCCGTTTACCTGTTTGTCGGAATCGAAGCCAAAATAGGCCGGAATGTACTTGTCGTACTTGCCGTACTTGTCGCTAACCTGCTCGGAATCAGATCCAAAATAATAGTCCGGATCCTATTTACCGTGCTGGGCGGACTTGTTGCTTACCTGTTTGCCAAAATCAATGCGAAATACCGGATCAGTGCACGCACCATGAATACGGCCCTGCTGAGCATCATGATGATCATGATCGGATATTCCTCTTATGCGCTGATCGTCATACGCTCCAGCGCCAATACGCCCATGGATCAGAACTCACCGGAAGACATCTTCACGCTGGGCGATTACCTGGGACGCGAGCAATACGGAACCCGCCCGCTGTTCTACGGACAGACCTTCTCTTCGCGCGTGGCCCTCGACGTAAAAGACGGATACTGCGAACCGCGCCAGACCGGCGAACGCGTGAAATACGTCCGGAAAGAAAAGACCGGGCCGGATGAGAAGGACAGCTATATCGCCATTCCCGGACGGGTAGAATATGCGTATGCCCAGAACATGCCATTCCCACGCATGTACAGCAGCGCGCATGCCGATCAATACCGCAACTGGGTCAACATCAAAGGAAGAGACACCCTCTATGACCAGTGCGGTGAAATGATAACCGTAAACATACCGACCTTTTGGGAAAACATTCAGTTCTTCTTTTCCTATCAGCTCAACTTCATGTACTGGCGCTACTTCATGTGGAACTTTGCCGGGCGGCAGAACGACATCCAGGGAAGCGGCGAGATCGAGAACGGGAACTGGATCACCGGCTTCAACTTTATAGACAACATGCTGGCAGGCGACCAGGAGCTGTTGCCGCAGGAGCTCAAAGAGAACAAGGGCCGGAACGTATACTACTGTCTGCCGCTCCTGCTGGGCATCATCGGCCTGCTATGGCAGGCGTACCGCGGACAAAGAGGCGTGCAGCAGTTCTGGGTCGTATTCTTCCTGTTCTTTATGACCGGTATCGCCATTGTGCTCTACCTGAACCAAACCCCGGGACAACCCCGCGAACGCGACTACGCTTATGCCGGCTCATTCTACGCCTTTGCCATCTGGATAGGTATGGGGGTGGCAGGCGTTGCCAGGCTGCTTGGCGAACACCTGAAAATAAAAGAACTTCCGGCAGCCGCCATTGCCTCGGCGCTGTGTGTGCTCGTTCCAATTCAGATGGCAGGACAAACCTGGGACGATCACGACCGTAGCGGACGCTACATTTGCCGCGACTTCGGACAGAACTACCTCATGTCCGTTCAGGAAACCGGGAACCCGGTCATATTCAACAACGGCGACAACGATACGTTCCCACTCTGGTACAATCAGGAGACCGAAGGTTTCCGCACGGATGCCCGTACCTGCAACCTGAGTTACCTGCAAACCGACTGGTACATAGACCAGATGAAACGTCCGGCCTACGATTCGCCGTCGCTGCCTATCACCTGGGAGCGCGTGGAGTACGTGGAAGGAACGAACGAATACGTACAGATACGTCCGGAGTTGATGAAACAGGTGGAAAAACTCTATGCACAGGTCGATACGAACTGGGAGCGTCCGGGAATGAAATACGATGTGCGCCGGGAATTCGGCGACAACCCTTATGAGTTGAAAAACATCCTCAGGAAGTGGATACGTTCGGACAAGGAAGGACTCCGCGTCATCCCGACCGACAGCATCGTCATGAAGATCGACAAGGAAGCGGTGCGCCGTTCGGGAATGACCCTGCCGGCTGCCCTGGGCGATTCCATCCCGGACTATATGCACATCTCCCTCAAAGGGAAACGGGTGTTGTACAAGAGCGAACTGATGATGCTGGAAATGCTGGCGAACGCCAATTGGGAACGCCCCATGTACATGGCGATCACCGTGGGGGCCGAGAACAAACTGAACATGGACAACCACTTCGTACAGGAAGGGTTGGCCTACCGTTTCACCCCCTTCGACACCAAAGCATTGGGCGCAACCATCGACAGCGAAAAGATGTATGACAACCTGATGAACAAGTTCAGATTCGGCGGTATCGACAAGGAAGGGATATACATTGACGAGAACGTGATGCGTATGTGCTATACGCACCGCCGCACCTTCATGCAACTGGTGAACCAACTCCTGAAAGAGGGCGAAAACGAAAAAGCGCTGAAAGCCCTTGATTATTGTGAGGAAATGATACCGTCGTTCAACGTGCCTTACGATTTCCAGAACAACGCCCTGGATATGGGCGAAGCCTATTATGCACTCGGCGAAAAGGAAAAGGCGGACCGGATCATGGATGCCCTGGCCAACAAATCGGTAGAATACGTCACCTGGTATCTGGCAATGAATGATCTTCAACTGATTATTTCGTCAAAAGAGATACAAACGCACTTTTCCGTACTGGACGAATGTGTCCGCATCATGGAAGAGAACGGGTCATCCCTTCATGAGAACTATTCGACGCGCTTCCGGGAATTATACGGCATGTATGTGATGCGTGTCAAAAGCAGGCCAACCGGCTCAACACTCAGATGAAGATATGTTTATAGAACAACCACCGAAAATAATCCGGGCATTATACCCGAAGGCCATCTGGCGGATGGACCCTGACGAAAAAGCCGTTTACCTGACTTTCGACGATGGACCGGTTCCCGAAATAACGCCCTGGGTGCTCGACGTATTGGACAGACATGAGATCAAAGCCACCTTTTTCATGGTAGGCGACAATGTCGGCAAGTATCCCGAAACGTTCCGCATGGTCGTTGAACGCGGTCACCGGATAGGAAACCACACCTTCAACCACATACGGGGATTTGAGTTTCCGACCGGCGACTATCTGGCAAATACGGATAAGGCGAATGAGACCATGAATACGGATCTGTTCCGTCCGCCTCACGGTCACATGCGCCGGGCGCAATATCATCTGCTCAGGAAGTATTATAAAATAATCATGTGGGATCTCGTTACCCGTGATTACAGTAAAAGAGTGAGCAGGGAGCAGGTTTTCGAGATAGTGAAAAAGTATGCCCGGAATGGTTCCATCATTACGTTCCACGATTCGCTCAAAGCGGAAAAGAACATGAAATACGCCTTGCCCCGCTCCATCGGATGGCTAAAGGAACAGGGGTATGCGTTTAAACTCTTATAGTACAATGCTAAACGCAGATGACGCAGATTAACGCAGATATTTGATTAGAAAATCTGCATTAATCTGCGTTAATCTGCGTTTAGCCGATAACAATTTTAATGTTGTGTCAGTTCACAATCACTCCGCTGTTATTGGTCGGGTTTTGGGTCAACGTGCCGGGATAGGAATTGATGGCATCCTGCGGAACATAATACACTACACGGAAATCTGTAGCCGGAATATCTTCAAACTGCTTCTGAGGACCCGGATAACGGCGAACTAACGGTTTCCCGTTGCGGAAAACATCGTAGCTGCGTTCTGCCTGATAAGCCAATTCCAACTGACGTTCCTTATCTATCTTCTCACTGGCATCTGTTGCATCAAGCGAAGGATAACCGCCGCCAATAATAGAGCGTTCGCGGATGGTATTCAAATCGGCAAGCGCCGGAGCGTATTGTCCCAGTTTTGCATAAGCTTCGGCACGATTCAGGTAAACCTCACCCAAACGGCTGATGACAGGTGAATGTAGATGGGAATCTTCGCCTTCACGAGAGCATTTGGTGATGTAGAACTGTGGGTATACGCGATTCAATGTGATAAAATAGTCCAGTACTCCGGTGTAGGTATTGCCGTTGTAACTGATAGAATATATTTCCTGTTCTTCATCTACCGGAGTCAACGTATACGTTTGCTCTCCTTCTTCACAGGTTATGGCGCTACCATTGCGCGTCACATCCAATTGTGCATAGTTCAGGACTGTTTCCGAATCCTGCTTGATGAAACGGAATACTTCTTTATCTTCATAGGTAGGTTCAATAAATGCAGCGCGTGCGTCAATAATCCGTTTACGATCCGGACGCCAGTCATTACGTCCCGTTTCATTTAACAACTCAATATATTTTGCACTGGCGAACATTTCACCCCAACCCATACCGCCGATATTGGCGTACATGCCGCCAACGCCGTAATAATGGTCATAACCCGAAAATTCGGAAGCCATGCGCTTAACTACGAATATAGATTCATCATTATTTTCCGGTACAACGGTATTATATTCCATGAAGTCATTGCGTGACAATAAGGTGTACTCACTCGAATTAATCACCTTGGTGGCATAGTCGACTGCTAACTGGGCATTTTCCGTATTTGGATTTTCATAAGTGCCGCTCATATAAAGATATACGCGTGAGAGCATAGCTTGTGCCGCTCCTTTTGACGCGTATGCCGCTCCTTTATTGATGGTCATCAGACTTTCTGCTTTCTTCAGGTCGCTGATCACTTGTTCGTAAGTCTCCTTGACTGTCGCCCTGTCGGACAATAACATGTCTCCCATAATGTCATCCGGAGTACCGTTTACAATAGGTACGCCCAGGTTCTTGTCCGGAGCCTGATAATAAGGACGGCCATAAGCGCGGACAAAATAAAAATACATCAGCCCCCGGATATAATAACATTCCCCTAATTGATTGTCTATTTCCGCACCTTGTCCTTCCTCTATCATTTTAATGATATTGGAGGCTTGCGCCACGGCCTTGTATCCGTAGTCCCAGAAGTTTTGCAGACGATAATTGACAGGCGTCCGTGAAAAGGAGATAAATTCATAGAAAGCGTCCGTAGACGAACCGCGGATCATCATGTTGTCCCCTGCGTACTCTCCGCAACGGTGCATCGGGTCCGACCATGTTTTTAACTGTGCATATACACCGTTCATCAATGCGCCTAATGAAGCCGAAGGATCGTTGGTTATCTGTTCCGATGCCATGGAACCATAAGGTAGACGCTCGATATCGCAGGCCGTCAGTAATACAGCCGCGAATATAATAGTTAATATTCTTTTCATACGTTGTTCATCTATTGATTAGAAAGTTAAATTAAGACCGAACATAAATTTACGGACAGACGGATACACGGCAGGTCCGGCGCTCCCCATGACAGCGCCTTCATCCGACGCCGGAATTTCAGGGTCGACACCTGAATAATCCGTGACGGTAAACAGGTTCTCGCCATTGAAGAATATCCTCAGGTTTTGAATGCCATATTGGGTTAGTTTGAAATTATAGCCCAATGTCAACGACCGTAACTTCAAGTAATCGCTGTCTTCCAGATAACGCGAGGATGCAGAGTTCCCTTTATCCTGGTTATTATATTTTGCCACGGGATGCGTTGCTATATCACCCGGTTTTTCCCAACGGCTCCATCCACTCTGCAATCTCATCTGATTACGATCGGTATAAGTTCCGTCGGAATCATATTCCTGCCGGGAGTAATTATATATTTTGCCTCCGGTGGAATAACCGAACACCGCACTCAAGTCGACGTCTTTCCACGTTAATGCAGTACTGAATCCGCCGAACAGGTCGGGAGAGGCCGAACCGCATTTGTAGTAATTCGCTTCCGTAAAGTTTGAAGTTGTTTCCCTTCCTCCGCCTGCTACATCTTTATACCACATTGGAGCGCCATTGTCGGGATTCACGCCTGCCCATTCTTTCAGGTAATAAGTATCTATGGGATAGCCAATCTCAAGAACACGCTGCGCCGTACCGGCAATATTAAGCCCGTCGCTGATAATGACCGGCTTCACTGCATAGTTGCCGTCCGTATCCCTTTGTTTGTATAGATCCCTTAATTCATTGCTGTTGTGCCCGAGGTTTAATTCCACCCCCCAATGCCAATCTCTTGTACGGATAATATCACCGCCTATGGATACTTCATACCCTCTGTTCTTCATCTTTCCGATGTTCCTCCAGACCTTTGTTACACCGGTGATACCCGTAACAGGCACGTTGTACAGGATGTTATCGGTATTCTTCAGGTAGTAATCTAATGTGATACGCAACCGGTTCTGCAAAAAGCCTGCATCCAGGCCAATACCGGTTGTGAATGTTTTCTCCCATGTCAGGTTCTTATTGCCGATTGAACTGATCAATGCTCCGGAATCTTCATTATAACTGGAAGACACGGAGTATAGATCGTATTGCGGATATAATGAACTGGGGCGATTACCTACAGAACCATAGGATGCCCGGACCTTCAGATTATCAACCCAGGGAGCATGGAACCAATCTTCGCGACTGACGATCCAGCCTCCACTGACGGAGAAGAAATTACCGTATTTGGCATTGTCTCCAAAGTTGGAAGCGCCGTCCCGGCGGAGCGATACTTCTGCCAGATATTTGTGGTCATAAGCGTATTTCCATTGAGTAAAGAAGGATTGGACCGCCCACTCATTGAGACTTCCTTTGGTTCGTTCGGGTTTGGCCACGACATCCAGTATCTCGAAGCCGGGGACGAAACCAGTACCGTAAATATCCAGGGTTTTATACCAATAGTCATTGAACTCATAGGCCAATAATCCATTGACGGAGTGTTTACCAAAGCTTTTGTTGATGAGCAACTTTTGGTTTGTATAACGGCGGACTGTTTCTGCACGCCACTCCTCCAGACGGCCGCTTACGTTTTCACCACTATTAGAACGGGGATCAGCATAGTCGTGTGAAGTCGAATTGATATATTTGTAATTGTTGAGGGACTGGAAAGTAAGCCAATCTGTTATTTTGACGTCGAAATCGAAGCTGCCCATAAATTCATAGAACGCCGACTCCGAATAGTTCCATTGCAAATCGCGCAGGTAATTTGTTTCCTGGCTGTTCACCCAGCCGCTGTAACGGTGAGGCGCCAGATTTCCATCTTTGTCATAAGGACTGTCCCAGGGTAACATGGAGTACATGGCCGTAACGGAATACTGACGGTCGTTGATGTCGCGACGGGATCCGCTGAGAGATGGTTTGACAGTCAGCCAATCATAGGGTTTATAGCTGGTCTTCAACCGGAAATTATAACGGCTATAGTCATAGCCTTTCACCGCGCCTTCTTCATCATAATATCCTAATGACAGGTATGATTGGATCTTTTCATTTCCTCCTTGTAAAGAAAGGCTATAATCCTGGGTAAATCCGGTTTGTGTAGCTAAATCCCACCAATCGAAGTTGCTGTTGCGCAAGTCTGCATTCCAACGGGGAAAGGCTATTACATTGGCATTCTGGAAGGATGCATAATAGTCATATAATTCCGCCCCGTTCATCACCTCCAGGTTGCCGTTATTCAAACTGCTGACACCCATTTTGACCGATGCGTTGATTGACATTTTCTCTGCACGGGAGTTCCGGGTCGTTACAATGATCACGCCATTAGCGCCTTGGGAACCATAAATAGCGGTAGAAGCGGCATCCTTCAAAATGGTCATACTCTCAATATCGGCAGGATTTAACTGGCCTGCATTCGAGCCTACAATGACGCCGTCAATAACCCATAAGGGAGAAGTGACTCCACTTAACGTTGCCTGCCCGCGAATAACTACAGCACCGCCGGAACCCGGTTGACCGGAACCCGGAGCTACATATACGCCGGGGACTTTGCCGTTCAACATGTTTTCTACCGAAGGGGTAGTGATGTCCTTCAACTTGTCGCTCTTGATATTGTTCATGGAACCGGTCAGGCTTTCTTTACGTTGAGTCGTGTAACCCACGACGATAACTTCATCCAACGTTTCCGAGTCTTCGGATAATTTGATGGTCTGTGTTTCCGTGGTAGCTTTTACCTCAATTGTTTCATATCCTATATAGGATATAATAAGGGTAGCGCCTACAGGAGCGTCCAATTCGTATTCACCATTAAAATTAGTGATGGTGCCGTTTGTAGTACCTTTAACTAAAACATTGGCGCCAATGATCGGTTCTCCTGTTTTAGTTTCTAAAATCTTACCTCTGATCTTTGTTGTTTGTTGTGTTACTGCCGGTAAAGAGACATCAACAATCCCCACAGGAAGGGCAAACAAGGGATTCGAGAACATTCCAAGTACACCTGCTAACAAGATGTACTTACCTTTTCGGTTTAAAATCTTAATTTTCATAAGCGTTTCATAAGGTTAATAATAAATCTATAAATTCGAATCGTTTATGAATTGGGAGGGTATTTTCAAAGTCTCCTTAGAACTTATCCGACATTATTATAGCCTTTTCAGGGAAGATTTGAAGCGCTGTTTTCCTATTGTTATATTCATATTTTCTACCTTGTATCTACTTATAATCTATTAAATAGACCCTATTGGGGAGTTCCATACCTTTGAAATAAAGTGTTTCATACATGGAACAAGAAGGCAATCCTCTTTTAAATAAAAAGGAAATGCACTTCTTTACCCCGAACTCACACGTTTTTATTGATGAAAGAAGACATAAATTGAGTCTTTTTGTATTTTCTTCATTAAAAATAGCAAAAAATATAATTATAGTCTTATCTTTGCTCATGTATATGAAGGGGGACGGTCGGATAAGTTCTAAGGAAACTTTGCCATTACATACAACCGAAAACTATCGAAAAACTTCTTCCCACCCTTTTGAGGAAAGCAATTCTAAAGAACATGAAATATGCCTTGCCCCGCTCCATCGGATAGCTAAAGGAACAAGGGTATGCGTTTAAACTCTTATAGTACGGCTGATTAAAGTACTCGTAGACCAAAGGCGTTCCGGAAAGAATTACATATTGAGACAAGTTGCCGGGCAACCCGTCGATAATGGAGTCAGGCCTGAAAACACGTTGCTTATCAACAGGGAATTTATTAATCTCGATTTATAGTTATCACACCCTGTGACAAGACTATGCGCGATGTAAAAAGGCTGTTTCTCACGAAGCAGCCTTTTCTTAAAACAATTAATGTAAAATTAAACCTCCTTACGTAGGAGAAAATAGTATAAATTTAGCTATATACATGCTATTTCATTGTTTCATTATCATTTGGTAAACGGATAGTAAGTAACCTGTCTGTACAACGTAAAGTTATTCTCCGGGATGTCGACATCCTGAAGTTTAATCCATGCAGGATTACTCATACTGTTCGTGGTCAACGTAAAGGTACGGGAAGCATCTTTCGTATTTTCGGAAACAGGCTTCATCAAATGGCTGAAATGCGCATTCCGTAAATACCATCCACCGTTACTGTCAAACGCGTCCGGATATGTGAACTTCACCTGGCCTTCGCCTATTAATTCATAAGCGTAATTGATCGTCCCTTTATACAAGGTAGTTCCTATACGCGATGCGAAACAGAATCCGTATCCGGCCTGAGTTCCTAAATATGCGTAATATAATTGTTCACCGTCGGTGAGCGTTGAATAGGCAGCCTTGAGCTCATTCCAGTAAGGCGCTCCGAAACTTCCCATCCGGCTGAGTGTGAAATACCAGGAACCGGCAACCAATTGTTTATTAACAGGAACAGGGAGAAGCTTCGCTTTTCCATCCGAAGAAGTAAATTCAAAAGAACTTCCGGAGGATGAATAGATAAATTCGTCTACAACAGCGCCACCCAATTTGAGAGGTTCATACAGTTTATAACCCGTCTCAGTCACGATGAAAGGAACCTTCACTGTAACGGAGTTTTCACCATCCTGATAGGTGATTGACATGTTCCGGTAGGAAACCGACACATTGCCCGACACATCACCAGCCACATATTTACAGGCGGCAAAAGCCATCTTCTCATCGGCTTCTGCCAATGCGTCAATGTACTCCTTCCAATTTGCTGTGGCAGCCAGGGGTATCATTTCAATACGGTTGCGGGTCTTGCGCCCCTGGAGAATTACCTTCTCTTTACTGATCTCCATGATAAGGAACTCCAGATCGCCTTCCATACCTTTGCCGTTAGTACCGATTCCGGCAGGATTCTTCGGATCGGAGAAAAAGTGGAACAGCGTATTGTACGTATTAAAACTCAGTACCAGTCCGGCGCTTTGTTTTAATGTATACATACTGGTCACTGCCTTGCCGGAATCATCAATCTCACTGCTCACGGTCACTTCCCCATCGGTGGAGAACGATACCAGCATATTATATCCTCCATATTGTTGCGTTGACGATGGATAATATTGCATCAGCCATCCATTGGCTGCCCCTGTCAGTATGTCATTACTCTCTTTCAATGCCGTATCTATCCGGTTTGCCGAAGAGTCGTCAAAAACATTATCCTCCTCCGGAACACACGAAAAATAAAGAGCAGTTGAAAGTACCATACACAGTAAACTTATAATCTTTTTCATATAGCTTTTCAATTAAGTGTTTTTAAATCGAGCGTGCCTATTTCTGAAGAGCGGCGCAATACAATTTCACGTAACTTATCTATGTCGATCTGCCAGCTACCCTTGAGGTAATCTTTCACTATATCGAACTTGGCCAGAATCGTAGCTCTGCCGGTTTCTCCTCCCGAATTGAGAAGGGCTTCCCAGTAATCCGGAGTATTCGTGACATAGATCGAAAGTATTTCGACAAAATCTTCGTTGGCTTCCATACTGGCGTAACCGGTTACAAACCCGTATTTCGGAGCGTTCGCATTCGACAGGTTTACCCAGTCGGTAGATCTATAGTCTGCTGCGGAGATAAGGTTGAAATCGGTTGAATAATTCTTTGTCTGCTGCAGGATATGGCCAAATTCATGGTGCATGGTATGGAAGAACCAGTAGTTCATGACTTCCAGGCTGGGGTTATCGACATCAATAATATTAACGTTATAGAGCACAATCTTCAATCCGCCTTCAGCTGTGCCCAATACCATCGAGCCTTGGCTATTATAGGCTACCGAGCCTATAAGTTGCATAACGCGGGGACAGTAGGTTTTTACAAAAACATCTCCTGCCAATTCTGCATAAGCATCAATCCAGATATGTTTCATCAATTTGGCCAATGCCACGGATTTATCAAATTCCGCCGGCGCCAGATTATATCTGTTGTCCGTTTCCTTATCGTCATAACGATAATTAAATTCAATATTATAGGGCGTAGTATAGTTAGCCAGAAGCCATTTGTCGAATGCATTCTGTTCGGGAGTCGTTGTATCGAAAATACTACGGGGGTCCAGCGATTCTTCACTGCATGCTCCCCAAAGACCGACAACGACAATAGCCAAAAATAGTTTTATTATTTTCATATTCATTCTTGCTTTAACAGGTTATTATCTCGGGTTGGCAGGTAATCCTGCATTAATGACATCGGATGGTAATTGAAGCGCGCGACGCAGATCATCCGATTTTAATATGTCGGAAGACAGTCCATCGCGATTGTGTTCTACTTCAATACCATAACGTTTAATATCTACCCAGCGTTGACCATCGTGCAGATTTTCAATACGACGATAGTGTAATACACATTGGATAAAATTCTCTTGCTCACCTTCGGCCACAGTAAAACCCTGCGGATGAAGCGTTTTCTTAATACTCCGGTCTTTTCCCGCATTGTCAGGGTTTAAAGGAATAGGAGTATAGGTCCGGCTATTCCAAAAATTATTAATTATATCCCGGGTCAATGTAGCCAATGTATTCGCTCCCACGGTTTTTTTACAATGCGCTTCCTGCCAGATATTCAGATCGGCCGCGGCTTCGGCATATTTCTCCTGGAATGTATACGCTTCGGCACGGCAAAGCAATGCTTCATCGGCCGTGAAAGGAACATGCACCACATGGGCATAACCCGTATTTCCGGTCTTATCTGTTGCTTCCCAGAACTCATCGAGTTTGGGAAATCGTACGGATTGGTTGGTGCCATATAGCTGTGAGATAAGAAACCCGCCAGAGCCACTGGAGCCCCATGGGCCTGATGCCCATACCGTTTCATAGGATACAATTTCCATATTATGATTATAGCGTGCGCCGGTGCCCGAAATCATACGTCCTGCAAGTGAGTATGCCGGTATAATAAGCAGGTTGGCCACCTCGCTGACCTGTACATACGCATTACTAATATCCGCTGCTCCGAGTGGAAGATATGCGCTCATACGCCGCACCGCATTTTCAGGTGTACTGCCCAGCACTTGTGTCGCGTAATCAATCACTTTCTGATAATTCGACTTATCAGTCTTTACATAAAGCAGATTGAAACGGGCGGCAAATGCATAGGCTGCTTTTTTGTTGAAGTGATATTTAGGTACAGTATACACTTCATCCCGTATGCCGGGTAGTGCAGCTTCAATATCATCATTTATTTTCTGATAAAGCCCGGCCATTGTACCCCGTTCATATTTCACATCAACCTGCGTCTCAGGTTTTTCGGCATAAGGCAGCCCCATATCTTTATCCGCTGTTTCGGGATTGTATGGAAGACAGAATACATTGGCCAGTACAAAATGTGCATAAGCGCGGCAAATCAATGCCTCCGCCCGATGTGGAGCGAGGCTGGCCGGATTACCCAGGTCGTCAATGGCTTGCAGGGCCTGGTTGGCCGCTGCAATCGCACTATAATGGGCTTGCCACATATATCTGGGGTCGTCGCTGGAATCTGTGGTAATGTCTTTCCACTGATAAACTTCTTCTTTCCTTGTATCTGAGGCATATAATGCACCATTATCCATTACATTATCCGTGCCGTATTCCATCATTATAATGGGGGCTTTATTCGGATAAGCGGATACCAGGATAGATGCAACTTTGGCTTCAGTATTCAGTTCTGCCCGGTTATCCGGCATGGTACTCAGGAAATCGTCACACGATACCAGCATGGCAGATATACATAATACGACATATATTAATTTCGACTTTTTCATATCATACATTTTTATATTCCGACTCTTAATGTTAACGTAAATTGTCTGGGTACAGGAGCTGCTACCCCACCCGTGTTGAAAAATTCCGGATCTTGTCCATTCAACTTGTCATCAGCGTAAATAAGGAATAGATTTGTTGTTTGCAATTTCAATGAAAGATCGCTTATCTTCATATTCTTAATCCAGGATTTTGGAAAGTCATACATCAAAGAAACTTCTTTCATACGGATAAAATCACCTTTAGCCACCCGTGCGGTCGACCGGTTATATGCATTGTAAGCATAACTTAATCTACCGTCTTGCTGATTCTGGCGTTTATCGGGAATTACGGGAATAGTTGTGTACAGCTCATCGCCGGGCATTGTCCAACGATTTTTAAATTCTTTAGGCATAGCGTCCAGATCGGAATAGCGATTGCTAAACACCGGATCCAAACGAACAACGTTACCAAAAGAATAAGTCATAAATACATTCAACTTAAAGTTCTTATAAGAGAACGTATTGCCTAAACTACCCGTAATCGTCGGATCGGTAGGGCCTTCATAGACCAGATAATCTTTTATGCGTGACTGAAAATTATGGCTGCTCACGGTTACATCGCCATTTTCATTGATAAACGTGGGCAGTCCGTTTTTATTCAACCCCTGGAAATCAATCGAAAATAAAGAGCGTACAGGATAACCTTCCATCGTAAATCCCGAACCAATAATCATATCTATAATACGAGAGTCGGTCTTCAGATCTGTTACCTCATTTTTTGCATTAGAGAAGATAAAATCAGTATTCCAACGAAAATCCTTCGTCACAATATTGCGAGTAGAAAGTGTAAACTCTAAACCATGGGATTTCATACCGGCAACATTAGCATACTTCATTACCTGACCGCCAATGCCCATTGTATTAACAACTCCAATAAGGTCGAAATTATCACGCTTATACCAGTCAAAGGCAAGGTTTATCCGGTTATCGAGAAAGCCGACATCCACGCCAATATTCAATTCATGTTTCTTTTCATACGTCAGTTCGCTGTTTTCAAGGTCGCTGATTTGCAACCCCGGTTCTTTAACAGCAGCAAAAGGACGCCAGGGGTTATAACTTTCAATGACAACATGCGAATTGGTTACACTTGCCGGTCCGCGATCGGCTGTTAATGAATAAGAGGCTTTCAGCGTAAGATTGGAAACCACAGGAAGAATGGGTTTAAAGAACGCTTCATCATGCGCGTTCCAGGCGCCGGACATATTCCATGTGGGCAGCCAACGGGAAGAACGGCTCTTACCTAATTTATTGGATCCCTCGTAACGTATCGTTCCATTTAAGATATATTTACCCTGATAAGAATAAGTAGCCGTACCAAAAAAAGCAGCTTCCCGCGAACGGGTCCCATCTACCGTAAAATAATTGGCATTTTCTTCATTGGCTTGCTTGAAAAACAAATAATCGTATGTAGACAACATGCCCATTTCATATTGCATTCCTACCCCATTAAACCAGGTTTTCGTACGGTCCATGGCGTTAATCTCCATACCTCCAAAAACATTTATGATATGATCTTCCGCAAACACATTATTATAATTAAGCGTTCCACGGAAATCCCAACTGCGCATGCTGTATTTCGTCTCACGATAGAATCCACCGACAGGAAGCACAGAAACAGGTAATGAATTTACTACATCCGGATCGGTATACAACCAGGGATTATTATCACGCATCGTGGCATCATCCATTGCACGAAAAGCCCATGCCTGATTGGAGTTGTCTGTGATGCGATGCGTCTGTACAGACGTCGAATATTTGTAAGCTCCAAGCGCTGAAGCCTCCAGGTTTTTAAGAATTTTCCATTTTAATTCACCCTGGAACTTTAGGTCTAACACATTTAGCTCTATATAGTTATTATTGAGTTCATGCAAAATATTGAACGGAGCATAATTGCGTACGTAATATTCGCCCGGATCAAGCGTACGGGATGTATTGAGCGCATACGAATAAGGATTAATATCAAAATCGCGGGACACTTCACCCGATACAACATTCGCTTGTGAACTCAATGTTCCGGGAGCTTCCTGTTTGCGATAAGAAGCGCTGCCTATTAAGTTAAGAGATAAGTTACTATAAATATTATAAAGCGCATTTATATTGGCCGTATAGCGATCTACAGCACTCTTCTTAGACCATCCCGGATCGGACAACACACTCATAGACGTATAATACGAAGCTTTCTCCGTACCACTGGACATACTTATGGCATGGTTCTGAGATATGCTATTATTAAACAGTATGTCAAACCATTCGGCGTTGCGATATTCGGCTTCACGCAAATAGGCATTACGGGCTGCTTCCGTATTTGCCAATCCGAAACCGGCGACAGGATCGTAGCTATTAAGAAGATGATACATTTTACCATATACGCCACTGGCAGAAGCGCGGAAAGTTTCCGCAAAGCCGAGATAACCCGCACTTTCCAACTCTCTGAATACGCCCATCTGTTCTTGCGAGTTCATGATATTAAAGTCGCGATAACTGGGTTTCAGACGTGTAGTAAATTCACCGGTATAGCTGATTTTATTAGAACCGGCCTTACCCTTTTTGGTGGTTACTACAATCACCCCGGCCATAGCGCGCGCACCATATATGGAAGTCGCAGAACCATCTTTTAGAATCTGAAAACTTTCAATGTCGTCTGCATTCAATCCTGCAATAGCCGAACTTATTAATGTAACGGCATCTCCCGACGATAAATCGTCGGCGCTAACTTCCGTCACATCTTCCATAATAACACCATCTACTACCCAAAGCGGCTTCGAACTGCCATAAATGGAAGTAGCGCCACGTACACGAATTTTCGGAGCAGTGCCAAAAGTACCCGATACGTTCTGCACAGAAACACCGGCCGCACGTCCTTCCAGCGCACGGCTAATTTCGGGTAACCCGTCGAGCTTCACATTATCTCCGGCTAATTTACTCGTAGCCCCCGTAAATAAACGTTTATCCATTCGCTGCATACCGGTCACAACAACCTCCTCCAAAAGCTCAGAATCACTTTTCATTCTGATTGTGAGTGTAGGTTTAATTGCAACTTCCTGTGATTGCATGCCAATGTACGAAATCTGCAAAGTTCTCGCAGTACTTACCTTGAGTGTCGGGAAAAGTCGCATAAATACATGCAATTAAGCACATGTTACACATTGCTTTATATTAAATGATGTGGACACGGATGACACGGATTAAGCGGATGAGCGCGGATTTTCAATTTAACTATTCGCGTTCATCCGTGTTATCCGTGTCATCCGCGCCCCCTCTGTTATCGACATAATCATATAGATTGATTTTGTTTTAGTACTTAAGTTCATCCTCATAACACCACAGCGCTTAACTCAAATTTTATGCTATTTGTTTTGTTTTTCTTAAAATATATATATCTTTGCCTGAGGTTAAATGGAAGATTACAATTATTCTTTAAAAAAATTAATCCAATGTTTATGAAAAGAAAACTAAAGTTATTATTGTTCTGCCTTATTACAGGCGCAGGAGGTTTGGCGACCGCTCAAACCACGGCTGTAACAGGTGTTATCATTTCCGAAGAGGATAATGGACCTATTGTTGGAGCGACAATATTAGTAAAAGGTACTACAACCGGTACTATAACTGATGTTGACGGTAAGTTCTCAATCTCAAATTTGCCAAGTACTGCGAGAACTTTGGCGCATCATTAAACATCCTTTCAGATAAACATCCTAAGGGAATAAATTTCAGGCTGAAAGAGTTCAAGGCCAAACGACTACCTGATCCTTGTGTAGTCGAAGAAATCGACATCTACATATCCCCCTTGCGCTTGGGTCGCATAATTAAAGATACCGAAACGGTTACCCATAAAATGCTTCAGGTTATAGACCATTTGAAATTCGGTTCCCAGCCTGGTCCAGTCCTTATTGTTCAGGCTATAGTAGAAGTTCGCTTTGTCTGCTCCGGAGTTGAAATCGCAGTCTAAGCGCAGGTAAACGACATCCCGGGTGAGTTCCGCTCTTTCTTTCTCCTCGCTCCGGTCAGTCATGATTATGTGCTTCCTGCCGGCTTCCATGTTCACCGAAATGATCCCCGGTTCGGAGCAGTAAGCACTCAGCCCGGCGATATCGCCATTCCGCATGTGGGATACGTCTAATGAAACGATGCCACGACAGGCAGGCCCTTCGGTTCTTTGCGACAACATATTCCGGGCTTCGAAGAGGGTTTGTACCACTTTACCCGTTCTCAGGCGCATATATCCTTTACGTTCGGTCAGCGACCACAGGTCATTATCGGGGTTGTGGTTCCACTGCCAGTTCAAGGCCAGTTCCGATGCGTCGAAGCCGTCACTGATAACTAATGGCGTAGCCTTTTGTCCTGAAACCGGCATTTCCATGACCAAAGGGACTTTTCCTTCTTCATCGCCCAGCACCGGCCATCCGTCTTCCCAACGGCAAGGCGTCAACACCGGTACGCGCCCCACTGCACCCCGGTCCTGAAACAGGAAACCATACCATTTACCATCTTCCGTATCGATGATGCAGCCCTGCGCCACGCCGGCGCCCTTACGATCCATGTCATCGGAAAGGATCACCTTATGTTCATAAGGGCCTTCAATGTTGTCCGAACGGAAAGCCAACTGGGTGCGGATGCCACCTGCCGGCCACCAAATCAGGAACATATAGTATTTGCCCCTGTATTTGCATAGATGCGTACCTTCCAGCAATCCGTCGAGATTACGTTCAGGCCCGTTTATAACCTCGACGTCAAGGCCATCTTCCTTGGCGCCCGAAAGATCGCTCTTCATCTCCCTGAGACGAATGACAGCGCCGCCGCCGGCTGTATAGACCCTGCCGTCGTCATCGAAAAACAGCGAGGTGTCGTGATAGCGTTCATCGAGTTCCATCACTTTATCCCACTTCCCAGACGGATTCGCCGCACTATAAATATAGGTTTTCAACGGGCGGTTGGTGGCAAAGAACACGTAGAACTTTCCGTTGTGGTAGCGAAGCGAAGAGGCCCATTGTCCCTGTCCGTAAACATTCCCGCCATCCAGATCGTATGCCGGACTGTCTTTGATCTCGGGCACAACGTAGCTGATGATTTCCCAGTTCACCAGGTCCTTTGATTTCATAATGGGTACGCCGGGCATCAGATGCATGGTGGTACTGACCATATAAAAGTCACTGCCCACACGGATCACGTCCATATCGGGCACATCGGCATAAATCACAGGATTGGTAAAAGTCGTCTGAACCGGTTTTTCCGTACATCCCCATAAGATAAAAAGAGATGAAAGGACGAAAATGATCTGTTGTTTCTTTTTCATTTCAGTAAGTTGAGATTTTTTAGACACGGATTTTTTAGACACAGATTTTTTAGACACGGATTACACGGGTTACACGGATTTTAAAAACACGGATTTTACGAATGATATGGATTCTCCTTAAAAAGAAACTAAACGCAGATTATAAAGAGAATAATCCGTGTTTTTAAAATCCGTGTAATCCGTGTAATCCGTGTCTAAAAAATCTCTGACACGGATTTTACTTTATACATCAGGTGCTTTTCCGGATGCTAAATTCGCAACCGCAATAGCGTTGGTTATAGAAACCGTTTTCCTTCAGCAGGATTTTCCTGCGTTCCGTCAGTCCGCCTTTTTTCCAGTCCCTGTCCCAGAACCGGACGTCATTCACACACGATGCCGCCCAATGGCCTGCCTCGACAATCTGCCGGTAGCTTTTCCAACGCGATCCCGTGAGCGTGGTGGTAAACACGGAGATGTGCCGTTCCGAGGCTACCTGTGCAGTCGCCTTCAGCCGCATCCTGAAACACTCGGTGCAACGCAAGCCTCTTTCCGGTTGAGCTTCCAACCCCGCGATCCCTTCCAGCCAACGGTCGCGCTCATAATCTCCATCCATAAAATCAATGCCCAATGACTCCGCATAACTCATGCACTCTTCCTTCCGTTTCAGATACTCATCAAAAGGATAAATATTAGGATTGAAGAAAAAGAGCACAGGGGCAATCTCATGGCCGAGCATCCATTCCATGACGGGCGCCGAACATGGCGCGCAACAGCAATGAAGTAAAACCTGTTCCATTCCGGATATCATTTAAAGCCGGTCACTCCACCAGCGCAAAGTCCAGCTGTTTCTTCTCCAGATTCGCATGAGCCACCTTTATCGTGATCGAATCGCCCAGGCTATAGGTGCGGTGTTTCCGTCTTCCCTTCAGGCAGTAGTTCTTTTCGTCGAACTCGTAGTAGTCATCGTCCAGGCCGCGGACAGGTATCATTCCTTCGCACTTGTTTTCATTAAGCTCGACATACAGCCCCCACTCGGTCACGCCGGAAATCACGCCGTCATACGTCCGACCGATCTTCTCCATCATAAATTCCACCTGCTTGTACTTCACGGACGCCCGTTCCGCGTTTGCCGCTATTTGTTCCATATCCGAGCTGTGCTTGCAGAGTTCTTCATACTTGGTTTCGGACACACTGCGCCCGCCATCCAGATACCTGGAGACCAGACGGTGTACCATCATGTCCGGGAAACGGCGGATGGGAGAGGTGAAATGCGTGTAATAGTCAAAGGCCAGTCCGTAGTGGCCGATGTTGTCCGTTGAGTAACGCGCCTTTTGCATGGCGCGGATGGAAACCGTTTCGATGAGGTTCTCTTCCTTCTTGCCCTGTATATTATCCAACAACCGGTTGATGGACTTGGATACATCGGTCTTCGTCCCGCCGGTACGTATCTTATAGCCAAAGCGGGCGATGAATTGCGCCAGGTTGTCGAGCTTCTCCGGATCGGGCAGGTCGTGGATACGATAAGGAAGCGTCTTGGCCTTCTTCCCTTTGGATACCTTGCCGATCTTTTCGGCAACCGTCCTGTTCGCCAGCAGCATAAATTCCTCGATGAGTTTATTCGCATCTCCGGACTCCTTGAAGAACACCCCCAACGGCTTACCGTTCTCATCGATATCGAACTTCACCTCATACCGGTCGAAGTTGATCGCGCCATTGTTGAAGCGTTTTTCGCGCAATGCCTTGGCGATCCTGTCCAACGTGAGCATCTCTCCGCTGAAATCACCCTTGCCGGTCTCGATGATGTTTTGCGCTTCCCCGTATGTGAAACGTCTGTCGGATCTGATCACGGTATGTACGACACGGGATTTTTTCACCTCGCCTTTTGCGGTGATATCGAATATCACGGAATAGGTCAATTTCTCTTCGTCAGGACGCAACGAGCAGATGAAGTTGGACAATCTTTCGGGAAGCATCGGTATGGTACGATCCACGAGATAAACGGAAGTAGCCCGCTTCTCCGCTTCACGATCGATGATGCTTCCCTCTTTAACATAGTGGGTCACGTCGGCAATATGTACGCCGACCTCCCACAGCCCGTCTTTCAGCGGGCGGATGGAAAGCGCGTCATCAAAGTCTTTGGCGTCTTTCGGGTCGATGGTGAATGTCGTGACCTCACGGAAATCTTCACGGCCGGCCATGTCCTCTGCGGATATCTCCGCCGGAATCTTCTCTGCGGCGCTCTCCACAGCCTTGGGATAAACGTAGGGCAGGCCAAACTCCGCCAGGATGGCATGCATCTCGGTGGTGTGATCGCCCGCCCTGCCCAGGATGTCGATCACCTGGCCTATCGGGTTCTTTGCCTTGTCGGGCCACTCGATGACCTTAACGATCGCTTTATCTCCCGCCTTTCCGCCTTTAAGCTTTTCCCTGGGAATGAAGATGTCATTGGCAAGCGTACGATTCTCCGTCATCAGGAAAGCATATCCTTTGGTCACCTCCAATGTACCGACAAACGTGTCGTTGGCGCGTTCCAGTATCTCGATCACCTCGCCTTCGGCTTCACGGTTTTTACGTTTGGCGTAAAAGGCGATGCGTACCTTATCGTTGTTCATGGCATGCGCGGAGTTGCGCTCGGCAATAAAAATCGGTTCGCCGCCGCCGTCAGGGATAAATGAGTTCTTCCCATTGCTCTTGCGGTAAAATATGCCTGTCAGCTCTTTCCCGCGCCTGTTCAGGCGATATTTATTCTTCTCCGTCTCTACAATATGATCATCCAGTTGCAGTTCCGAAAGAATGTCCATACAGAGCATTTTCAACGGATGAGTGGTAAGACGCAGTTCCGAGAAGATATATTTCAAGCTGAAAGT
>JAIRNG010000023.1 GCA_031258135.1 Mediterranea sp. (in: CFB group bacteria) | reverse complement strand
TAATTTTAATGATTATAACCTGTTTTGTCGCAACTATATTCCTGTTTTGTCTTATGTCATGTGGTTCTCGTAACCACAAAAGTTGTGTCATTAAACGTACGTTTAATGACACAACTTTTGGAGACAGGTCGGACGCTCTGTTTTACCCTTAAAAAGGTTACTTTCCGGAATGAAAAGGCTCATCCGAAACGCCCATTTAGAGTGGTTTTTGAAGAAATCCTGGAATTTATTTGTTATAAAACTTGCACGGTAGAAATAAAAGCTCTATTTTCGCGCACATTAAACGTACGTTTAATGAGCATCCCCTATTTGTCATCCTTTTTTCATCTATCCATCAGATGTGGTATGCCCGGCATAGTCTTATACAGACCTGTTTCCTATCGAGGGCGAACGCAGGAGAAGTCAAGTTCCGTCCCCCGTTTTTTTATGCGTTAAAAAGCCCCCGCAAGGGCATACTGTTTTGCCCTTCCGCCCCGGGACGCAAGCTCCAAATGGGTCGGTTTTTTAATAGTAGAGACGCAAAATGTTGCGTCTCTACTATTCATCACATATCTGCGGAAATCTGCGTTAATCTGCGTTTCAAATGAGAATTGAGATTTTCCCGGATTGAAAATTTATAAATTCCCTGCCAGGAACTTCTTCATGGCTTCTATGCTCATTCCCCGCCGGGCGGCATAGTCGTGCAGTTGGTCTTCGCCGATTTTTCCGACATTGAAATAGCGGGCTGCCGGATGCGCCAGCATCAGTCCCGATACGGAGGCGTGCGGGTGCATGGCTCCGTTTTCGGTCAGTGTGATGCCGATCTGTTGCATATCCAGCAGGTCGTTCAGGATAAAGTTGACGGATTGATCGGGTAGAGAAGGATAGCCCACGGCAGGACGGATGCCCTGCCATTTCTCTGCAAGCAGGTCTTTGACGGAGAGATCTTCGTCTTTGGCGTATCCCCAGGCCTCTTTGCGGACGTAGCGGTGCATGTTTTCCGTGGCGGCTTCCGCCAGCCGGTCGGCAAGGGTTTGTACGAGCAGATGTTTGTAGGGGTCTTGTTCGTGAGTCCGTTCCGGAGCGATATGTACCGTTGAGGCAAACACGCCTGCGGTATCGACGCCCGAAGATAGCGGGCGGACAAAGTCACTCAGGCACAGGAACGGATCGCCCTCCTGTTTCTGCGTTTGCTGCCGGAGCAAAGGTAAACGCACGCCGTCCAGAAGCAGGTCGTCGCCATCGGCATTGGCCCGGCACAGCCTGAATATGGTTTTTACGCTGAAATCTTCGTCCGGCAGGTTCAGCATGCGGTTCGCTTCTTTGAACAGTTGCATGGCTTCGGATGCTTTGGGGCGGTCGGCCGGGTCGAATGTAGCCAGCCATGAGGCGCGGCAAGCGTCGCAACCATGGATACCGGCTATGGCCGCGAACCGCGGCTGGAAACCCCAGGCATGGAAAAAGTATATCCAGTTGATGTATGGGGCTACTTCGCGAATGGAACAGGTGAGTATCATCCGAAACGCAATGCTTGTCCCCGGTATGTTTCGTCCAACCGGTTGCCGTTGTACGTCAAGTGACCGTTAACAAAGGTTTTGTCTACTTTCCACCGGAAGGCGGCGTTTTCCAGCGGACTCCATCTGCATTTGCCGTAAACAGGACCCGCCGGCATGGGATGGCTGTGGCGGGACACCATGACCAAGTCTGCCTGATACCCCGGACGGATATATCCGCGGTCGGGTATCCGGTAGATCTGCGCCGGGGCGTGGCACATTTTGTCCACTACCTTTTCGAGGGTGAACAGCCCTTTTTCCACCAGCTCAAGCATACCGGCCAACGAGAACTGTATCATTGGCACGCCCGACAGGGCTTTCAGTGCGCCGCCTTCTTTTTCGGCCAACAAGTGCGGCGCATGATCGGTAGCAATAACGTCTATCCGGTTGGAGTTGACAGCCTCACGCAGCATGCTGCGGTTAGGCTCGGCTTTGATTGCCGGGTTGCACTTGATGCGCGCGCCGTAGGTGTCATAGTCGTCGGCGGTGAACAGCAGGTGAGGGACGCATACTTCCGCGGTGATCTTCTTTTCCGCCAGCGGCTTGTCTTCAAACAGTTCCAGCTCTTTACCGGTGGTAATGTGCAGGACATGCAAACGGGCATTCGCTTCCTTAGCCAGCCGCACAGCCAGTTCCGACGACCGGTAACACGCCTCGACGGAACGGATATGGGGATGGTAACGCAACGGTATGTCCATATCGCCGCCCTCTCCATAGCCATGCTTTTCCTTATAGATAGCCGTGTTCCGGCTGATGATGTCCTGGTCTTCGCAATGGGTGGCAATGAGCAGGTCCGTCCCGTTGAATATGTTCTGCAGGCTGTTCATCCGGTCGACCAGCATGTTGCCCGTGCTGGCTCCCATGAAGAGTTTAACGCCGCAAACGCGGTGCGGGTCTAACTTTCCGAATTCCGTATAGTTGGTATGGGTCGCCCCGAAGTAGCAAGAGTAGTTGACCAGCGACTTTCCGGCCAACCGTTCCATCTTATCGTTCCACGCATCGAGAGTAATGGTCTGCGGATCGGTGTTCGGCATATCCATAATGGAAGTCACCCCTCCGGCCGCGGCCGCCCGGCTTTCGGTACAGATGTCGGCCTTGTGCGTCAACCCCGGATCACGGAAATGCACATGGCCGTCGATCACTCCGGGAAGGAGGTAGCCCTTCCCTGCGTCGATCACCTCTTCGCAGGGTTCGGAGGGAGACTGCCCGCCGGTCAATACTTCGGCGATCTTTTCTCCTTCAACAACGACCGAGCCTTCGAACCGGCGGCTTTCGTTGACTATAATGGCCTGCCGGATGAGCGTACGTTTCATCTCTTCTGCGGATAGTTGTGGAACCAGCTTTTCATTTTCATGCTGATCACCCCGAACATCGCCTCTCCGAAGATGCTGGTGTTCATCTTGGAGGTTCCCAGTTCACGGTTGATGAAAATGACCGGCACTTCGATGATCCTGAATCCGCTTTTATAAGCGGTGAATTTCATTTCAATCTGGAAAGCGTATCCTTTGAAACGGATACGCTTGAGATCGATGGTCTCCAGCACTTCACGGCGATAGCACACAAATCCCGCCGTGGTGTCGTGTATCGGCATGCGGGTAATGAACCGGACGTATCTCGATGCGCACCACGACATCAGTACGCGTCCCATAGGCCAGTTCACCACATTCACCCCACTGACATAACGGGAACCGATGGCGACATCGCCTCCCTGTCCGGTACAAGCCCGGTAAAGCCTGGGCAGGTCGTCCGGGCTATGCGAGAAGTCGGCATCCATTTCGAATATATATCCGTAGTCGCGTTCCAACGCCCACCTGAACCCGGCGATGTATGCCGTACCCAATCCCGATTTTTCTTTCCTTTCCACCATGAACAACCTGTCCGGAAATTCTTCCTGCAACGTTTTCACAATAGCGGCCGTACCGTCCGGCGAGCTGTCTTCTATGACGAGGATGTGGAAACATTTTTCCAATCCCAATACCGCACGGATGATATTTTCAATATTCTCCCTCTCATTGTACGTGGGGATAATGACCAGACTGTCCGATAATCGCATTTCCAACTTCTTTTCGTATATTATTTGGTCAACAAATGTAACGCTTTTCCGCTACTTACAAAAAGATTATCGACACTTGATGCGGTTGTCCTGTATTAAAAGTAAGTAATAATTCGTAGTTTTGCAGTCGAAATAGTCGGTTCATAATTTATAATTCCTTCATGACCATATCCGAATTACAACAACGTTATGCCGGACATCCCAATGCCGGTGCGTTGAATGACCTGTTAAAGAACCCTGATATAAATCCTGTTTTTTGCAGCGGATTGAACACGTCCGCCGCGCCGTTGTTCTTTTCCCGGCAGGTCATTGCCTCCGGATCCCCTTTTGTGTTTATCCTGCGCGACCTCGAAGAGGCCGGATACTTCTATCATGACCTTAGCCAGATACTGGGAACGGACCATGTGCTGTTCTTCCCTTCTTCCTTTCGCCGGGCGGCGAAGTACGGACAGAAAGACCCTGCCAACGAGATCCTGCGCACCGGAACGCTGAGCTGCATGCAGAAACCCGAAAAAGGAGTATGCGTGGTGACCTATCCCGATGCGCTTGCCGAGAAAGTGGCGTCTAAAGAGGAATTGAACGACAAGACGCTCGGAATCAGTGTGGGAGACCGTCTGGATACAGACTTCATCGTGGATGTGTTGAACAGTTGCGGTTTCCGGTATGCGGATTATGTGTACGAACCGGGACAATACGCCGTGCGTGGCAGCATTATCGACGTGTTCGCTTTCTCCTGCGAATATCCTTTCCGTATCGATTTCTTTGGAAACGAGGTGGACAGCATCCGTACGTTTGAGGTTGAGACACAGCTCTCCAAGGATAAAAAGGAGAGTATAGTCATTGTTCCCAACCTGGGTGCGACGGGGCGGAATACGATCTCTTTCCTGGACTTTATACCTGCGGATACGACGCTGGTCATACATGATCCCTCCCGGATAGGCGAACGCATTGAAGCCATCTGTAATGAAGTGACAAACAGCAACGCACCGGCTGACGCCGGTGAAACGGATGGGTCTGCGATCCGGGGGGATGAACTCTGCGCCATGTTCATGAATGGCAATGACTTCAACGCCCATGCGCTGAAGTTCCGCCGGCTGGAGTTCGGACACAAACCTGCGGGGACTCCCGCCGCCACACTGGAGTTCGATCTGTCCATACAACCCATCTATCATAAGAACTTCGACCTGGTGGCGGCGTCTTTCAAAAAGTACCTGCATGACGGATACGCCTTGTATATATGCAGCGACAGCCGGAAACAGATCGACCGCATCCGTTCCATCTTTGAAGACCGCGGCGACGACATCACATTCACAGACGTAGAACGTACGCTGCACGAGGGATTTACCGATCACCGGTTGAAGATGTGCATATTTACCGATCACCAGATATTCGACCGTTTCCATAAATACAACCTTAAGAGTGAAAAGGCCCGTTCGGGAAAAGTGGCTCTCTCATTGAAAGAGTTGACGTCGTTCGGCATAGGCGATTATGTGATACATGCCGATCACGGGGTGGGAAAGTTTGCCGGACTGGTTCGCCTGCCGCAGGGAGATACGACGCAGGAGGTGATCAAACTCATCTTTCAGAATGACGATGTGGTGTTCGTGTCGATTCACTCCCTGCACAAAGTTTCCAAATACCGGGGGAAGGATGGCGAACCTCCACGGCTGCATAAATTGGGCACAGGAGTCTGGAAAGAACTGAAAGAGCGCACCAAGACCAAGATCAAAGACATTGCCCGTGACCTGATCAAACTATATGCCAAGCGGCGGGAGGAGAAAGGATTTGCTTTTAGTCCCGATACCTTCCTGCAAAATGAGCTGGAAGCCAGCTTCATCTATGAGGATACGCCCGATCAAAGCAAGGCCACGGCCGACGTGAAACAGGATATGGAACGCGATGTTCCCATGGACCGGCTGGTTTGCGGCGATGTAGGTTTCGGAAAGACCGAAGTCGCCATACGCGCTGCTTTCAAGGCGGTTTCAGACAACAAGCAGGTGGCGGTGCTTGTACCGACCACCGTATTGGCTTACCAGCATTTTCGCACATTCCGCGACCGGCTGAAGGATTTTCCCTGCCGGATTGAATATCTGAGCCGCGCCTGTACCATCACACAGAGCAAGAAGGTGATCAAAGGACTGGAAAGCGGCGATATCGGCATTCTGATCGGAACGCACCGCATATTGAGTAAGGACGTGAAGTTCAAAGACCTCGGTCTGCTTATCATCGATGAGGAGCAGAAATTCGGGGTAAGCGTGAAAGAGAAACTCCGCCAGCTGAAAGTCAACGTAGATACCCTCACCATGACGGCGACCCCTATTCCGAGGACGTTGCAGTTCTCCCTGATGGGAGCCCGTGACCTGAGTGTGATTTCTACTCCCCCACCCAACCGTTACCCGATACAAACGGAATTGCATACGTTCAGCGAAGATATGATCAGGGATGCGATCAACTTCGAAATAAACCGCAACGGGCAGGTATTCTTCGTGAACAACCGCATCGGGAACCTGCAGGAATTAAAGGCCCTGATCCTGCGCCATATACCTGACGCCCGGATCGCTGTCGGACATGGACAGATGGAACCGGCCGAACTGGAAAAGATCATCATTGGCTTTGTCAACTATGACTACGATGTACTGATGACCACTTCTATTGTTGAAAATGGAATTGATATACCGAATGCGAATACGATTATCGTCAATCAGGCGCAGCATTTCGGATTGAGCGATCTGCACCAGTTGCGCGGGCGCGTGGGGCGCAGCAACAAGAAAGCCTTTTGCTACCTGCTGTCTCCGCCGCTGACCGACCTGACAATGGATGCCCGCCGCCGCTTGCAGGCGATTGAGAACTTCAGCGACCTGGGCAGCGGGATTCACATCGCCATGCAGGATCTGGATATCCGCGGCGCGGGGAATATGCTGGGAGCCGAACAGAGCGGATTCATCGCCGACCTGGGATACGACACCTACCAGAAAATCCTGACCGAAGCGGTTGAAGAGTTGAAAAGCGATGAGTTTGCGGATCTGTATGCCGAGGAACTGAAAGAGGATGGCGTGATCAGTGGCGGGCAGTTTGTGAGAGAAACCACGCTGGAGTGTGATATGGAACTGCTGCTGCCGGCCGACTATGTGACGGGATCGGGTGAACGGATGTTGCTGTACCGCGAACTGGACGGGCTTGTACTGGATACCGATGTGAATGCCTTCCGCTCCCGCCTTGAAGACCGTTTCGGTTCACTGCCCCGCGAGGCGGAGGAACTGCTCCGTATCGTACCCTTGCGCCGTATAGCGGCCCGGCTGGGTGTAGAGAAGATCATCCTCAAGGGAGGCCGCATGATGTTGTATCTGGTATCGAACGCAAACAGCCCGTATTACCGGAGCGCCGCGTTTGGCAAATTGATCAACTACATGACGAAATACACCCGTCGTTGCGATTTGCGCGATCAAAGCGGAAAACGCTCTCTGATTGTGAAACAGGTACTTAATGTGGAGGAAGCGGTTTCCGTGCTACAGGAAATGATGGCGATGGAAGCAAGTGAGTAACGACTGCTGATGACAACCGCTTTTTGCTTCAAAGAGGGCTTAAAGACGCTCCGAAATCCGTTAAAGACATCCTTAAAGTTTACTTAAAATATCTATTACCGGTATATTAATTTTAGAGAAAGCAAACCACTTCTTTCCCAAATCCTTTAATGAGGACCCTATATGATATACATCAGTATTATCAATTATCAAAAAGCGATCATGAGATTGTTTATATAGCCTTATGTCAATCTTGGGATATTGGCTATTGGACTTTAGCAAATCCAATTTAAGCTGCGGAGTTATAATTCCGGTATATATAGTAGCTTTCACTCCGGGAGCACGTTTTGACAACATAACCAGAACACTCTCGTCTACATAGTTGTCTATTAACACAATGGTTTTCTTTGCCGATTTAATGAGATTTGCAGCAAACACGTAGGCATCAAAAATCTGGCCATTAAAGAATATACCTTCTACCGGTGGTAGAGAAGTACGTATGAAAAAATTAACCTTATCTTTCAACTCTCCAATTTGACGGTCATGTTCCATCAACTTTGCATCTGTCCGGATCAGTCTTTGACTGAGGGAATATCCCTTCAAGAGATAATCTTTAAGAATTTGGTTGGCCCATGCTCTGAACCGTATTCCCCGATGAGATTTTACACGATATCCAACTGACAGAACCATGTCTAAACTATAGTGTTCAACATTATAAGTTTTGCCATCAGATGCAGTTATCGCAAATTTTGCGACAACTGAAATCCCTTTCAGTTCCTCACTCAGTGCGTTATTAATATGTTTACCTATGGTCTTTATGTCCCGATCAAATAATACTGATAACTGCTGTCTATTAAGCCAAACCATTTCATCTTCCAATCGAACCTCTACCTTAACCGTTTCATCCGGTTGATATAAAATAATCTCTCCTTGATTCTCCATTATTACGATTTAATTTCAAAAGTGATTTTTTTTCTTTCCATCCCCGGCAGATTCTTTACCTGTCATTATATCCAATACCATTCTGTCCGTTTCATTCATGGCTTGCGACCCTATTTTAGTCAGGTTGCGGATACTCTGATCGACATCTTCATCAATAATGCCTTCCACTGAACTCACACACTTATCTTTCATAGCCATCATGGCGGAGAGTACGGCGGTAGATACCCCGCTGGCCACTTTCAGCGCACAGCTGGGCTTGGCGCCATCGCATATCATTCCGGTAAGATTGGCAATCATGTTCTGAACGGCGAAAGCGATCTGTTCGTATTTCCCTCCCATCAGCCAGGTTATCCCACAACTGGAGCCTGTCGCGGCGACTACGCATCCGCACAGGGCGGAAAGACGGCCCAGGCTTTGTTTGATGTAGATCACCGTGAGATGGCTCAGCATCAATGCCCGGATCAATTCCTCTTCGGTATTGCCGTTTTCCTCCGCATAGATAACCACCGGCAGCGTGGCCGATATGCCTTGGTTTCCGCTTCCGGAATTACTCATGACCGGTATCATGGCTCCCGCCATACGGGCGTCACAAGCCCCGGAAGTGTAAGAAAGGATACGGGAGAAAACGGTATCGCCCAAAACCGCACGTTCACGGTTACCACGCAACATCTTGCCCAGCGCATGCCCATATTCGCCTTGAAAAGACTGCTCGGCCGCCAGTTTATTCAAACGCGCCGTTTCAAGGATAAAACGAATATCATCCGGCGGCGTACTTAAAGCGAAATCATACACCTTACGCAAAGACAGCTCCGGCGCTTCTTCCGTTTCGTCTGCAGAAACAGTACGCTGCCTGTTCAGAATGACCGCCGCATCACGCGCCATATAAACAAATGAAGTATGACCGCCGGCTATAATGGCCACCGCTTCTGAGGCGCCGGCCTTACAGGCGACTTCTATGTAGAGCTTCTCCCGGATACCATTCTTCAGGGAGATGGATACACGCTTTTGATCGATAAACCGCCTGGCGGCTTCTACAGCCTCCGGCGTGCTATCCCTGAGTACCTCCAGTTGGTACCGGGACTTTCCGGTTAACGCCCCTAAAGCCACGGCAATGGACAACCCGATCATTCCGGTTCCCGGAATACCCACACCCATTGCGTTCTTGAGAACATTAGCGCTGAGAAGAACGGTGATCTTATCCGGCTTCCTGCCCAATATCTCAGTTGCTTTAGCCACACACAGCGCAACGGCGGCAGGTTCGGTACAACCGATAGCAGGCATGACCTCGCGCTTTACCAATGCTATGATCCGTTCTCTTTCCAAATCAGTCATGATGTTCAACCTGTCCTTTTTCTTCTTCCGTATAAAAACGAATCAGCCGTTCAATCGCCCGCCGGCACACGGGACAGAATCCGGGATGGTCATTGCTGCGCATCCTGCAATTATCCGCCGGGCGATAAATGCCTTTTGAAGCATATCCCCCTCCTTCATAAATTCCAACCGGACAGTCGCCCTCTTCAATCATATCCTTCCACTTCGCGTCGAAGTCAACAAGCGTAGTGATGTTTTGCTCCCAGGGTTCTACATTCAGCGGATACATATCGCTCATCACATCTTCTTCGTAGAAATATTCGTCTCCCAACCCTCCGAAGCTATGGCCAAATTCATGCACCACCACCGGACGGAACATCGGATGATGTGCAGTGGTCAGGGTAAAAGCGTTGTAGATGCCTCCTCCTCCGTACTGTTTTGTATTGGCCAGGATAATAATGTGCTCATACGGGATGCCGGCAAGCGCGTCGTGTATGGCCTTGACACGGCAGGTAGTCAGGTATCTTGCCGAATAGAACGTATCGAAATGAGAACCGAAAGCCGTGTTCTTCCAGAGTTTCCGGCCGGGAATGCTAACCCCGCTGTCCGCAGAAGGAGTAGCTACGGCAATCACATTGAATTTGTTCTTCATGGATTGAAAAGGCTCGTGGCTGAAGATACTCCCGCATGCAACCCGTGCGTCGTTGTAGAACGTATCCATTTCCTCCGGGGTATATCCTTCAGCCAACAGAACGACGTCTATTGCTTTGTCTTCGCTTCCGTTTCGCATCAGATACCTGTGCGGAGCGACAGGATGGGCGCCCTTTTCCCGGATAAGTATATCATCCGGTTTCACGGTATGCTTCATGCTCGCCACCTCTTTCCGGTTCATGTCGAACAGGACCACCTCCACTTCTACCGGCCGGACAGGCCAGGGCAGTAAGAACGTGTTTTCGAATGCTTTGCCTGTCGTTTTTGCTTCGTCTGTGCATAGCCATTCCTGAAAGAGTGAAGAGAACGACGTTCTGTATATACATCTTTTGCTGTCCGGTTCTCTGACGATAACCTGTCCGTTACCCTCAAGCGGCGCCTCGGCCAGGTGATGTTCTCTTCCCGCCCACAAGGGCAAGCGGGACAACCCATCGAGATATATGCTTTGGTGATTGGCGTCTCCTGTGAAGATATAGTCCACCCGGAGTGTCTTACGGACGAAATAGTCGGAGAAAAGCTGCGCCTTTGCATGGCATACGGATAAAAGGCTGATGATAAAGGTAAGTATAACTGTTCTCATAAAACTTTTGTTTGGAATTTGCACAAAGTTAACGACTTTATACCATGATTATTCGGATTTCATCTATAAAAAGTAATAAATTGTAGTTTGCAGTGACTGGATTTTATTTAACTTTGTATGAACAACATAAGGATCCGAGCGCTTTATGCTCCGGGTTTTATTTAAAAACACAGAGAAATGGGACATCATCAACTGGATGGATTGGACGAACACATATTGCGGATGATCGCGGAGAATGCACGTATTCCTTTTCTGGAAGTAGCCAGAGCCTGTAACGTGTCGGGAGCCGCCATTCATCAGCGCATACAGAAGTTGACCAATCTGGGTATTCTGAAAGGATCGGAATATGTTATCGACCCGGAGAAGATAGGCTATGAAACGTGCGCCTATATCGGCATCAACCTCAAGGACCCCGGTTCTTTTCAACAAGTGATGAAGGCTTTGGGGAAAATTCCGGAAGTCGTGGAATGTCACTTTACTACCGGTAAATACGATATGTTCATTAAACTCTATGCCAGGAACAATCGCCATTTGCTCAGCATCATTCACGACGAACTCCAGCCGTTGGGGCTGGCGCGTACCGAAACGCTTATATCGTTTAAAGAAGCGATAAAGAGACAGATGCCGATCATCGTGGTCAATGCAGACGAATAAAGATCATCATACGGCCACCCGGCCCGCGATATGCGGGTGAGGGTCGTAATCCGCCAGTTCGAAATCTTCAAACTTAAATTCAAAGATATCCTTTACTCCGGGATTCATGTTCATCCGGGGAAGTCTTCGCGGCTCGCGGCTTAGCTGAAGTTTCACCTGTTCCAGGTGGTTAAGGTAAATGTGAGCGTCTCCCAATGTATGTATAAATTCTCCGGCTTGCAGTCCGGTAACCTGGGCGGTCATTTGCAGCAGTAATGCGTAAGAGGCGATATTGAACGGCACACCCAGGAATATGTCCGCGCTGCGTTGATAGAGTTGCAGGCTTAGCCTTCCGTTGGCCACATAGAACTGGAAAAGAATATGGCAAGGGGGCAGGTTCATGTTGTTCAGGTCTGCTACATTCCACGCGCTTACCAGCATACGGCGTGAATCGGGGTTATTTTCGATGGCCCGGATAACTTCTGCGATCTGATCGATATGTCCGCCCTGATAGTCCGGCCAGGAACGCCACTGGTATCCGTAGATGTGTCCCAGGTCGCCATGCTCGTCCGCCCACTCATTCCAGATACGCACTCCGTTGTCTTGCAGGTATTTAACATGGGTATCTCCTTTCAGGAACCACAGAAGCTCATAAATGATGGATCTCAGGTGGAGTTTCTTGGTCGTCAGGCATGGGAATCCTTCATTTAAGTCGAAACGCATCTGGTGCCCGAATATGCTGATTGTTCCCGTTCCTGTCCGGTCTTCCTTCCGTACTCCTTCTTTGAGCGTCCTGTTTAATAAATCCAGATATTGTTTCATAATCGTTTGCCTGTTATGTAATAGCTGCAAATGTACATGATATTTTCAATTCTCAATTCTCAATTTTCAATTTTCAATTTAATAAGTTTATCTCCGTTAAAGATTATTAAATCTTCAATAGTTAAACAGAAATAGAATCGTTAATACCCTTTACTCTTATATGTGATATCTTTCCATTATATTATTATACATAGATTGGATATCTATATTTATAACCGGAAAACAACCCGATTCAGGGGAGAAAGAACGCTCTTCCGGCAGAAAGGAGACTTGCACAGCCGGAATAAACATTGTAAGTTCGCGAGAGAATGTCTATCTCTTGTTACAAAGATAGATGTTTTAGAGATGCTAACATTAGAAATCAAACAAAATGCTATGCGATAGTGGAGATTCTTCATAGCTAAACCTAATTCATCATGATTAAATATTCAACGTTGAAATTGCGCTTGAATCTGACATTCCTGACCGGCGTGTTGTTGTTCGTTTCCTGTTCGGACGGGGAAGAGCCGAACAAAGTAGTAGAGCCTGTATCCGTTCCTGTCCGTTTTTCGTCCGGCCTGTCCGGA
>JAIRNG010000020.1 GCA_031258135.1 Mediterranea sp. (in: CFB group bacteria) | reverse complement strand
TCGTATTGCCATACGTCCGTGCGGCGGTTTCCCACGCTCGCATACCCGTTGTTGGTGAATCCTCCGGCTGTATAGGAAGGCGCGTAGAAGTTCTGTGTGGCGTTGGTGATGTTCGTTCCGGCGCTGAGCTTCAGTTCCAGTCCGGGGATCACGGTGTAGCGCAGCGCGAAATTGCCCAGCAGCGAGTTGGTGCTGTTTTGCGCGGTGGTGTTCACCAGGTCGGAGATGGCGTTGGTGGTCACGTTGCCTTTCACTAAGTTGCTCTTCTCGAAGAAGTTGCGGTAGTTGAACCCTCCGTCCGCGCCGTAGATGGCGTTCAGCGGCGAGTTGCGGATGACCGCTTCCAACGGGTTGCCGTAACCGGCGTAGGTGGGATAGTTGTTCAGCCCGTGCTGGTTCAGCTTGCCGGCGTTCACGTTCAGGCTTACGTTGAGGTTGTCGCGCAGGTTGCGGTCTAAGTTCAGGCGGCCGGTGTAGCGTTTCAGTCCGGTGGCCAGCAGGATACCGTCCTGGTCGGTGAAGTTGCCCGAGATGAGGTAGCGGGTCTTGTCGTCGCCGCCGCTCACGGAGATTTGATGGGTTTGTACGGCTGCCGTGCGCAGGGCTTCGTCCTGCCAGTCGTAACCTTTGCCCAGGGACTTCACATACGCTTCGGTATACAATCCTCCGGTCTCACTGTAGTTTCCTCCGATCTCCCTGTACAGGGCGTCCCACTGTTGTCCGTCGAGCAAGTCCAGCGTCTTCGATGCCTGCTGCCAGCCGATGGAGTACTGATACTCTATCTTGTCCTTGCCCCGCTGCCCGCTCTTGGTGGTGATGATGACCACGCCGTTGGAGCCGCGGGAGCCGTAGATGGCCGTTGCCGACACGTCTTTGAGTATCTCGATGCTCTCGATGTCGTTCGGGTTGATGGCTGCCAGCGGGTTCAGGTTTGCCGTGAGTTGGCTCACCCCCGCCGAGGTGGCGCTGTTTCCGTAAAGGATCACGCCGTCTACGACGAACAGCGGTTCGTTGCCCGCATTGATGGAGTTGCCTCCGCGGATGCGCAGGCTGAAGGTCGAACCGGGTTGCCCGCCCTCGCTGATGTTAACGCCGGCGGCCGCACCGCTAAGCAGGCTGTTCACCGAGATCACAGGTTGTGCCAGCCGCTCCTTGGAAAGGGTGGTGACGGCGCCGGTCAGTTCCTTGCGCTTCTGCGTGCCGTAGCCTATGACTACGACTTCGTTCAGCAGGTTGTAGTCTTCCCGCAGTTCCACCGTTACCGGCTCTGCGGCGTCATAGACGTCGATGTCCTGCTGCCGGTAGCCGATGAAGCTCACGCGGAGCGTCACCGGAAGTTCTTCGGATACTCTCAATGTAAATGCGCCGTCGAGGTTGGTGACTACGCCGCCTCCGGCTTTCGATTTAAGTTCAACGGACGCCCCGATGATGGGTTCGTTCGTACGCGCATCGACCACCTTTCCTTTCAGGGTGGCCTGCCCGAACGCCGCCGGGCTTGCAAGCAGCAGGAGGAAACATGCCAGCGCATGTTTCAGCAATCTCCTGCCGCCGGTTGTTACTTGAATTGATCTTCTTACCATAGTTATTATAAATGTTAATATATAAGTTTATCGTACTGCTGTTTTATCGGTTATCAACCGATAGGGTATCGGGAGTTAACCGACAGGGTTATCGGGAGTTAACCGATAGGGTATCGGGAGGTAGCCGGCAGCGCTGGCGGTCGATGCCCGCTACCGGTGACGGCTACCTGCCGCTACTGCTGGCGGCCGATGCCCGCCTGTCTCCTGCGCGAAGCGCTACCAGTACCGTCCGCTGCCGATGCCTCCAAAGGCTACGGCGTTGACGAATGTCCGGGTGGTGGCGTCCCAGTGTCCCCTGAACAGCGGGTCTTCCGCAAACAGGACGATGCCGCCCGAACCTTGCCTTTCGCTCAGGATGGATGCGGAGCCTTTCAGGGTATTCAATGCAGTCTCCGGCAGGTATCCGTTCAGGAGCGGAGATTCCGTATAGACGGATACCGTGCCTGAGCCTTGCAGCGGGGCCAGGAAGAGGTTGCTCTCGCGAAGCACAGGCAATTTTGGGGTGGTCAGTCCGAAGGCGAGCGGATGGGTCAGGTCTATCTCCGTCTCGAAAACAGAGGTGGGTATCCGCTCGCGGAAGAAGTCGCCGGCGGAGGGCGCCGCCCGTCTGGTGGTGTCGGCCCTGGCGCTTTGCAGCTTGGCTGAGGTCAGGCCGTTGCTGATGGCCCAGCGGGAGGCGGAATTGATCGTGATCAGTACGCCGCCGTTGCGCACCCAGCCTTTCAGGGCTTCGATTTCCTGCTTGCCGAGGAATGAATAGTCGCCTCCGGCCAGGATGATCCGGTTGAACCGGTTGAGCGGCGTCCGGGGGAATGTTCCGGCGTCCACACGGGTCAGCGGATAGTGCAGTTTCTGGTCGAACAGGTGCCACACTTCTCCGGCTTCGGTGGAAGAGATGTTCCCGCCCGTCACCACCAGCGCCTTGGGTTGCGACAGTGCGCGGAATGTGCTGCTGCCCAGGTCTGCGCCCTTCACATTGTAGCCCGTTGCGACGGAAACTATTTCCACGCCGGTCCCGGAGGAGAGTTCCAGCAGTTCCGTGTAGAGTTGTTCGGAGGTCAGCGTCTGGTTCTGGTTCCGCACGGGAATCAGCAGGCTGCCGTACGTGAAGTCGCGCAGACCCTCGTCTGTCCGGATGGAGAACGGCCGGGAAGCGACTTTCACCGGAATACCTTTTTCCAGCAGCCTGAACAGCAACTGTTGACTCCGTGAATCCCTGTAGTCTATCAGGTAGGCGTATTCCGACCGGCTGAAGGCGGGGGATGTGCGTCCGGCCAGCGATGTGATCCGGTTTCCGCGCTTCTTTCCCGCCACCTTGTCGTAAGACAGGCCTGTGGAATAGACCACGGAGAATCCCGCGCCATAGCCCAGCTTGGCAGGGTCGGCGTAGTCTTTCGCTTCATCGAAGATGACGCCCACTAATGCGCGGTTAGGCTGGTCGGCGGGTATCAGATAGGATTTGCCTTTCCCGTACCTGTTTTCTCCCACGGTCACATCTTCCGGGTTTTCATACACTTCGAGACGATGCGCCAACAGCAGGTCGATGAACGCTTCCAGCCGTGAGCGGTCGTGGTTGTCGCCCACGATGAAGGCTTTGGCCGCCTTGTCCGCCTTCGCGCCGAAAAATTCCTGTTGGAGGTCAAGCAGTGCGCCTTTGTTGGCGAAGGCTGCGTCTACCGTGGCGATGCTGGTCACCAACTGGTTGCGTACGGTGAAGGCGAAGGAGAGCGGGCCGTTCTCGGACTCCTGGCGGATTCCCCTCGACGAGCCTTGTTCCACCAGCACGCCCACAGCGCCGTTATAATCCGGATAGGTGGATCCGAAGTTGGGGTTCTTGTTGTCGAAGGATTCCTTGGTGTAGTAGAGTGAACCGATCTTGTCCGCCGCTTTGGAGTAGGCGTCGGCAAAGAGGGCGTTCAGCTTGTAGTTCGCTTTGGGCACGTAGCGGCTTTCGTTTCCTTCCGGGTCGGTCGGCTCGAAGAAGAGGGTGCTGTTGGCGCCCATCTCGTGATGATCTACCTGTGCGTGGGGCAGCCAGTCCTGATACAGCGCCACGCGGGCTTTGCTTTCGGGATGCACGATGGTCACCCAGTCGCGGTTCAGGTCGAACCAGTAATGGTTGCCGCGCCCTCTGGGGTAGCCTTCCGTGTGTTCGCGGTCGTAAGCGGAGGTGTTGTCCGTGAAGAAACTGGCGTTGGAGTTCACCCAGGAGGCGAACCGTTCCTGCCCGTCGGGATTGCGCACGGGGTCGATGAAGATCACCGTTTCTTCCAGCTCTTTCGTCACCTCTTCGTTCTGCGCCGCCACGAAGTAGTAGGCCGACAGCAGGGCGGCTTCCGCGCCGGAGGTTTCGTTGCCGTGTACGGTGCTCCCCAGGAATACGATCAGCGGGGTTTCGACCCTTTCGCCGTTGCGCACCGGCTTGCGGGCGGCTTTGTGGGCGTCTAATTGCCGGATGTTCTCCGCCGATGAGACAATCAGCACGCGCAGCTTGCGATGCTCGTAGGTCTGCCCGATCTCGATGAGTTTGGCCTTGTCCGAAAGGGCGGCCAGCTTCTCGTAATAGTCGAGGATGCGGTGGTGTTCCGTGACGCGCGTCCCCAACTTGTAACCCAGAAAGGTTTCCGGAGAGGGTATCGCCCGGTCAAAACGGATGGAAGGATCGAAGAAATAACTGATTTCTTCCGCCCTGACCCCGGTAAACAGGATGAAGAGCGTTGCCGTGAGGCTGATGATTGACTTTTTCATTGTGTGCTTATGAATTAATGATTAAGTGAAATACAGATTAACGCATCTTTGAAACGCAGATTAATGCAGATTTCCGCAGATTAAATCCGGTGTCTCAAAGGGACTTGTCGTGTGTTCCGCAGCGCGGAAAGCTCTGAAGTTGCACGGAATTGTGATTTAATGCAGCGATGAGTACAGATCTTCCCTGACTTGTTCGACTTGTGCGGCAAGCGTTTTTTCGCTCAGGTTGAGTATGCCGTATTCGTGGTTAAATTCCTTTCCGCGGGTCAGCGCCCACACTAAGAAGTCATGTACGGCAACTTCCGCCGGACGATAGGCAAAACCGATCTTACCGGTCGGCACCAGGTCGATGGTCTCTGTTTCCAGCAGGCGGATGACATCGTCAACCGTAGCGTCTTCCGACAGCGTCCTGGCGAACTCCTTCTTCACGTCCAGCGGCAGGATTGTGATCCGGTCTTTCAGTTTCCTGCTTTTCACATCGAAGATGTTGCTCAGCGCGTTGAACGAAACACCCGTATGGTCTTTGCTGACCGCCGTGTTCAGGAAGATGTCGTCTCCCGAAATCTGCTTGCCCTTCAGGCTGGACGGCGTGTAGCCGAACCACGAAGCGAAAGCTTCCGCCACGGAGGCTTTGCCGCGTCCCGAATAAACGGTGATCTGCGGCTGTGATTCCGCTTCTTCGCCGGCGTCTCCGGACAGGATGTCCTTCTCGAAGAAGAGCGCTTTCAGCCGTTTACCGTTCAGTCTTTTCCCGGAGAGTTCCTCCGAGGCCGCACTCTCTTTTCCCGTGATGGGCAGGATGGCATACTCGCCGAAGTAGGTGACCCGCTGGTTCGCCGCCACGCCGCCCGTACTTTCCGTGTTCTTGCCGGACAAAATCAGATGGAGCGACACCTTGTCGGGAGCGACCTGCTGATCGGCCAGCCTGAACTGTACCGACGGGTTCACCTTGGCATATTCCGTGATCCATCGTTCGACCAGCGGAGATGCAATCTTGCTGCTTTTAATATACAATACGTTGTCCGCGCCATTACCTGCAAAGGCGGTTGCCGCTACGGACGTTGACAGAATAAACCGGGAAGCTATGATTAACTTTTTCATCGTAATATTGTTTTTTAATGTATAAATGTTCTCTTCCTGCCGTCAGACAAAGGAAGATGCTGGAAATAAAATAAAAGGGACGGGGAACAGAGGCGCCGCTCAACAACAGCGGCACATTCGCATGGACATTCGAATGGGTGGAAAGAGAGAAATTGGGATAATTGTTTTCATATCTTTGCTTAACTTCGTTTTACGTTGCAAAGATAAAGGGGGATATTCCCACCTGCAATACCACATTTATGGGATTTTTTGATCTTGATTTTGAAACGCAGATTAACGCAGATTCCCGCAGATTATAAAATTAAAAATCCGTGTAATCCGTGAAATCCGTGTCTGAATATATAATTAAAGGACACGGATTTCACGGATTACACGGATTTCCCTCAGGATTATAAGAATCAAAATAATAATCTGCGGGAATCTGCATTTCAGATTACATTATATTTTTCCTGATTTCAGTCAGGTATTTCTTCATTCCCTCAGCATCTTTATCGTTGATGATTTCAAGGAGTTTTTTCAGTTCGGTTCGTATGTTCTCTACCTGCGAGGGTGTCCGTGGATTGAACAGGATTTCCTGAAGCAGGTAATCGTCTTCGCTGAGTAATCCTTTGGCGATAGCCAGATGTTTCTTGAACGTGGTTCCGGGCGCTTCCTGATGTTTCATGACCGCCGCGAAGACAAGAGTCGATACGAATGGGATGGACAGGGAGTAGGCCACTGTTTTGTCATGTCCTTCGAATGTATATTCAAAGATGTTCAGGTTCAGGCTGCCATACAGGTCTTTGAAGAAAACTTTTCCCAGATGATCGCTTTCGCTGATGACAATAGCGCTTTCATGACTGAGATTGCTGAGACTTGCAAATGTGGGCCCGAACATCGGGTGTGTGGAAACAAAGCGGAAGCCCGATTCTTCATAGAACTTTTTAAGTCCGTTCTTTACCGATGCAATGTCACTCAGTATGCAGTTCCCAGGTAGCAGGGGCAGTACCTGACGGAAAGCATCGATGGTGTATTTCACCGTAACCGCATTGATCACCAGTTCCGGCTCAAACGCTTTGATCTCTTCCGGCGCAGTGAAGCGATACGTGTTATAGACAAAGCGGAGTTGATAAGGGTTTGTATCGAATACAGCCGTCTCGTGCCGGAAACTTAAAACATCGGTAAAGAATGAGCCCATTTTTCCGGCTCCCAATATTAATATGCGCATCGTTTTATAAGTTACTATTTACCATTTACAGTAGTTAAGGAGTTGCCTTAGCTCAGATGGTAATTTAAGCTCTAACTCCTTTAACTCCTTAACTCCTTTAACTCCTGATTACTGATTAATGATCTCCATTTGCCGGCGTACGCTTTCTTCGTGTATCGCCTCGAATATTTTTTTGATAAAATCCGGATCCATTCCGCACTGTACAGCCTGTGAAGCGTATTTATCGAGTATTTCATTGTAGCGTCCCGCCTGCAACACCGTCATGTTATGTTCTTTTTTGTATGTGCCGATCTCGCAGGCGATGCGCATGCGTTTGGCCAATTCCTGCATGAGGTTATTGTCACATTCGTCGATCTGCTTGCGCAGTTCGTGCAGGTTCTCGGTGGTTTGCGTTTCTTTGCGGATAACCAACAGGCTGAGAATGTAGTCCAGCACTTCCGGTGTGATTTGTTGCGAAGCGTCGCTCCATGCGGCGTCCGGGTCACAGTGGCTTTCTATGATCAGGCCGTCGAAGTTCAGGTCCATGGCTTGTTGGGACAGTGACGCAATCAATTCGCGTTTCCCTCCGATGTGACTTGGGTCGCAGATGATAGGCAGATCGGGAATACGCCGGCGCAGCTCGATGGGTATGTGCCATTGCGGCAGGTTCCGGTATATTTTTTTGTCGTAGCTGCTGAATCCGCGGTGTATGGCTGTCAGGCGCTTCAGGCCTGCATTGTTTATGCGTTCCAGCGCACCGATCCAGAGGTCAAGGTCGGGATTGACCGGGTTTTTAACAAATACGGGAATATCCACTCCTTTCAGCGCGTCTGCAATTTCCTGTACGGCGAACGGATTGGCTGTGGTACGCGCTCCGATCCACAGAATGTCTATCCCCGCTTTCAGCGCTTCGTAGACGTGCATGGCGGTAGCCACTTCAGTGGCCGTGTACATGCCTGTTTCTTTCCTGACCTCTTTCAGCCATCCCAGTCCTTCCACGCCCACTCCTTCAAAACCTCCGGGTTTGGTGCGTGGTTTCCAGATGCCTGCACGGAATATTTTAACTCCTTTTTCCGCCAGCTGTGTGGCGGTTCTCATGACTTGCTCTCTTGTCTCGGCGCTGCATGGGCCTGCTATCACCACAGGTCTTTGGCCGCTTATGCCGGGTAGTAAAATTGATTTCAGTTCCATATTGAATAGTTTATAAGTATATGTTATAAGTGATGGCTATGCGGATGACGCGGATGAAATCCTCCCCAGGGCTTCTGCCAGTCTTTCCTTTTTACAGCAGAGGGATATGCGTATATACCGTGCTCCGTTGCTTCCGAAAATAAATCCGGGGGTGATGAATACCCGTGCCTGATGCAGCGCCTTTTCGGTTAAGTCTTCTGCGTCCGGGCATGAGTCGGGTATCTTTCCCCAGAGGAACATCCCGGTTTGTTTTTCGTCGTACTTGCAGCCCAGGGCTTTCATGATCTCTCCCGCCAGTTGACGGCGTTCGCGATAGTTCCTGTTATTTCCTTCATACCATTCCGGCGCGGCTTCGAGGGCTTTCGCCGCCGCCAGTTGTGTCGCCTTGAATATTCCGCTTTCGATGTTACTTGCCACTTTCAGTATCCACCGGACGAACTCTGCGTTCGAGGCCAACATTCCGATTCTCCATCCCGGCATGTTGTGGCTTTTGCTCATGGAATTCAGTTCAATGCAGCAATCCCTGGCTCCCGGAACGGATAGTATGCTCAGGGGCTTGTTATTCAGGATAAAGCTGTATGGGTTGTCATTGACTACAACGATTCCTTTCCGGCGGGCGAATTCCACCAGCTGTTCATAAAGTTCCGGCGTGGCGTTGGCTCCTGTCGGCATGTTCGGATAGTTGACCCACATCAGTTTGACGCGGCTCAGGTCTGTCCGTTCCAGTTCGTCGAAATCCGGCATCCAGTTGTTTTCCGCTTTCAGGTTGTAGTTGATTATTTCTGCTCCGAGCAGTTTGCTCAGTGAAGTATAGGTCGGATAGCCCGGATTGGGAATCAGTACCCGTTCGCCCGGATCAACGAATGCCAGCGTGATGTGCAGGATTCCTTCTTTTGATCCGATCAGGGGTTGTATTTCGTCCGCCGGGTCCAGGTCGACATTATACCATGCTTTGTACCAGTTGGCGAAGCCCGTGCGGAGTTCGGGTATGCCGGCGTATAACTGGTAGCCATGTCCGTCCGGTTGCCATGCATTGTCACAAAGTGTCCGGATCGTTTCTTTGGAGGGGGGCATGTCCGGGCTGCCTATTCCCAGGTTGATCACGTCTTTGCCTCCGGCGTTCATCCGTGCTACTTCTTTCAGCTTTTGAGAGAAGTAGTATTCGCTTACTCCGGCCAGTCTGGCGGCCGGGGTTATTTTATACGCTTGATTTTCCTTCCGCATATTCGCCTAATATTTTGAGTTCCTTGATCAATGGTGTGATTGCCGTAATGGCCTGTTTGTATCTCAGGTAGTCATTGAATACCACGTCTACGTAGAACAGGTATTCCCATTCCCGCCCGATGATGGGTAACGATTGTATTTTAGTCAGGTTGATGTTGTAGAAGGAGAGGATGGACAGGACTTGCGACAGGCTTCCTTCGGTGTGGGGTAAGGAAAAAACGATGTTGGCTTTGTTGACGTTTTGTTCTCTCCGTTGTTCATTGGCTTTCCATGAGTCTGCAACGACGAGGAAGCGGGTGAAATTGTGTTTGTTTGTCTCTATGCCTTCCTGAAGTATCTTCATCCCGTAGCGTTTTGCGGCTGCCTTGGAGCAGATGGCTGCATGGCCTTTCAGGTTTTCTTTTTTGATCATTTCCGCACTGAGCGCCGTGTCTTCTTCTTCCACCACTTTGATGTTCGGGCGTCCGTTCAGGAAGTCGCGGCATTGCATCAGGGCGATGGGGTGGGAGTTGACCTCCGTGATGTCGTCCCAGTCTTCACCGGGTAGACAAACGAAGCAATGGGAGATGCGTAGTTTGTATTCTCCGATGATCTGTGTGTTGCTTTGACGCAGCAGCTCGTTGTTCTGAAGGAGGCTTCCGGCAATCGTGTTTTCAATGGCCAGCATGCCGATGACTTCCGCATCGTTCCTGATGGTTTTGAAGATGTCCTCGAAGTCGGAGCAGCAGATCAACTCGATTTGTTCTTCTCCGGCGTACTTGTGCGCCGCGATGTCATGGTACGAACCTAATGTTCCCTGAATGGCGATTCTTTTCATCTGAATGGTTCCCGAATAAAAAAATCCCGCGTCCTAACGGAGCGGGATTCTGTGTTTATGATTCAATTTTTGTTCATCTTTGTTTTATACATATACATTCCCGCTCTACTTTCCGGCTAAAGTAAAAGTAATAAAAGAAAGAGAATGTATAAGCAAATTGGTTCATGCGAACTTTCGTTTTATTTTTAAATCTGTGGCAAAAGTAATATATTTCTGTTATATCCAAATAAAAAATGATATTTATTTCGTTTTATCGTCTTTTGAAACACGGAGACACAGGTTTTTTAATAAAGAAAGAGACTACACAGAGGCTTCACCGTGCGCTGCGCGGATGACATAAGGAATGCTCAACGCAGATTCACGCAGATTTACGCAGCGTTTTATTTTTAATCAGAAAGTAACAACTTTGCAGGAAAATGCCTGTGAATAAAACTCCAAGCGGCTCTACGACTAAGACGCGATCGCACAAAACTTCGGTGATCTTCAATCCGCCTAAGAATCCGATCATGGATGTAAATGCGTATTTGATGGATTTACGCCTTATTTGCGCATGTATTTCTTTTGTTGTTCTATTACATTGAGAAAACAAAAGGACGAAGACTAATCCCCCAAGGGCATATATCACATTACTCCAATAGGGGGAACAGGGTATCCATAAAAGCCATATACCCCAGATGATGAAAACTCCGATTATAAGCAGGTCGTAAAGATTATCTTTCATTTTAAACATCATATTAATTGTTGATTCTGATAAGGTTCTGGTTCTAAACACATATCCATAGAGTAAGAGAATGCTGCTCCCCAGATAACTGACATTACACCACCACAAAATGCTCCTAATACACCTCCTATACCATCAGCAATAATGATAGTTCTATTTGAAGAGTCACGAGTAATAGGATAAGAAGAGCTCCAATAACAGGATGAAGCTTTAGCTACTTCATTGAATGCAAATATAAGGTCACTCCCTTCAGAAGGATTACTTCTGGATATTGCCAATTTTAATTCGTCGTCAGTATAACTATATTTTATATCGGAAACTTTTCTTAATACCTCAATGACTTCTGTAGAAATATTCTCATCGTTTTCTAATTTTTCAAATAATAGTTTTCGGGCATTCTCCAAAAAGTGTGTATTTACTTTTATAGTCATAAAATCTTCGAAGAAATACAAATAATCATCTAAGGAGCTAGTCAAAAAAGATTCATTATAGTAATACTTATCATCATTTAAAAGTATTTCTTTGAATGCGTGAAAATATTCTCCGATTGTAGCATCTTCTTTTTTATTCAGCAAAATAAGTTGTGGACTTGCCGAGGTATGAGCTTTTTTTAAAAGATAGTTGTGTATTTCTCCAACTTTTTGGAGTGTGACTTCTGTTTTTTCTATCGGTTGGTTTTCACAACTATAGAGAAAAACACTCATAAAAAATAGCATAACTGCTTTCATACGTAACTTCATATTTTATAATTTAAATGATTGTGAATTAATTTTCAAGAACTAACTATATAAATTATATCCTGCATCCTAACGGAGCGGGATTCTGTGTTCATGCGAACTTTCGTTTTATTTTTAATCTGTGGCGAAAGTAGTATATTTCTGTTATATTCAAATAAAAAATGATATTTATTTCGTTTTATCGTCTTTTGAAACACAGAGACACAGGTTTTTTAATGAAGAAGACAGAGACCACACAAGGCTTCGCCGTGCGCCGCGCGGATGACATAAGGAATGCTCATGGAGAGTATTTTTCAAAAGTATTTTGTATTCTCCTGTTTCCGGAGAGTATTTTTCAAAAGTATTTTGTATTCTCCTGTTTCCGGAGAGTATTTTTCAAAAGTGTTTTGCGTTCTCCGGTTTCCGGAGAGCATTTATAATCTGCGGGAATCTGTGTTGTAAATTTCGTTGAAACGCCGTGCGCCTCTAATTCCTGACGCTTATTTTACCGTTCTGTTTACACAGTTCGCCTTCGTCTAACAAAAAGCGTAAGGTGCGGTTTAACTGTTCGTCATCGAGGTCCAGTTTAATGGCAATCTCGGCCGGGGTCATGGGTTGACCTTGCAGGGTTTGCCGGATTTCTTTCCGTATGGTATCGAGCCGGCTATCCGACAGCCGGTTGCCGGTTTTTCTGCTGAGGCAGACGTCGCATTGTCCGCAGTCATCTTCATTCTGCTCTCCGAAGTAGCGCAGTAACATCCTGCTCCGACATTCCGTTTCCGAAGCGATATACCCGGACATTGCTTTGATACGTTGCTCATACCGTTCTTTCCGTTCTTCGTAGACGGCGGGTTTCAGGTGAAGGTGGCGCAGTTCGACGCGCTCTCTGGTGTAGATGAGGAAACGTGTCTTTTTATGTGGAATATAGTCTATGATATGTCGTTTGGACAACATCTTCAGCAGGTCATAGACTTGCCAGCGGGGAATGCCTGAACGTATCGACAGATTGTCTTCATTGATGTAGGCATAGTCCGTGAATATACCGGTGTACGAACGCAGCATGGCCTGTACGACCGCTTCCGCCTCTTTGCCCATTTCTCCCAGCCGGTACAGTTCTTCCCGGCGGATCGTGAAGATAACGCGGGAGGTATTATCCTGTTCTTCGGTGTATTCGATATATCCTGCCTGGGTAAGTATTTTCAGGGCGCTGTCGGCAGCTACGGGGAAATGCCTGAACTTGTAGCAGAAATCTTCCAGGTTGAAGTCGTATGTGCATCCCAGTCCGTCCCCCATAGCCATCTGGTAGTAGTAATTCAGATGTTCGTACAGGTTTTTTATGTAATCTTTCTCCGGAAAGGTATCGGCGATCCGTCTGTGGAGCAGGCTGCCGTCCATCGCCTCATAGAGTAGAATGGCGTATGCCTTTTTCCCGTCTCTTCCCGCGCGCCCTGCTTCCTGGAAATAGGCTTCCGGTGAATCGGGCGGATCCAGGTGGATCACCGTCCGTACGTCCGGCTTGTCAATTCCCATTCCGAAGGCATTGGTTGCCACCATGACCCGACATTCATCTTCCTGCCAGCGTTTCTGATGGAGGTCTTTGACGTCATTGCCCAGTCCGGCATGATAGAAAGCTGCCGTAATGCCCTGGCTCGTCAGGAACTTGGTTATTTCCGCGGTCTTCCGGCGGTTGCGTACATAGATGATGGCGCTTCCGGGTATTTTTTGCAGTATATTCAGCAGTCTTCCGTTTTTGTTCTCTGTCTTGCGGACAATATAAGCCAGATTTTCCCGTTTGAAACTCATCCTGAATACGTTTTCTTCCTTAAAGAGAAGTCGTTTCTGAATGTCCCCGGCCACTTCGGGCGTTGCTGTGGCTGTCAATGCAAGGACGGGCGCGCCGGGCAGGAACTTTCTGATTTCGGCTATTTTGAGGTATGCCGGACGGAAATCGTATCCCCATTGTGAGATGCAATGGCTTTCGTCGACGGTGATCATGCTGATCTTCATGGAGCGGAGTTTGGCGCGGAATATATCGGTGTCGAGACGTTCGGGGGAGATGTACAGGAATTTGTAGTCGCCGAAGATGCAGTTTTCCAGTGCGGTGACGATCTCCTGTCGGGTCATTCCCGAATAGACGGCAATGGCTTTGATTCCGCGTTTCCTGAGGTTTTGCACCTGGTCTTTCATCAGGGCGATGAGTGGAGTAACTACCAGGCATAATCCGTCTTTGGCCAATGCCGGAACCTGAAAGGTTATAGACTTGCCGCCTCCGGTGGGCATGAGTCCCAGGGTGTCTTTTCCTTCTCCGATGCTTTGGATAATGTCTTCCTGCAGATCCCGGAAGGTGTCATAGCCCCAGTATCGCCTGAGTATGTCCCTGTAGACGGATAACATCATACGGGTTCTGTTAATCTGTGGTTTCCACCGGTTTTATGCCTTCAATCTGCAGTTGTACCTCTCCGTGCTTGTGGGCGTTCTTTTCGATGGTGTAACATATATCGAAAGATTGTTTGGTCTTGACATAGCGTAAATATGAGCTTTGTCCGAAAGCGATGCCGTTCATGACGTTGTTCGACTTGCTGTCTACCAGCTCCAGTTTGATGTGCTCCTGATCCCGTCCTACGACCTTGCTCGTGCCGTAGTCATATACGCGGTACGTACAGAATATGGGTTTTTTATTGTCCGGCCCGAAGGGATTGAATTTCTTCAGGTCGCTGCAGAACTTGCCGGTGATGTCCCTGAAGTCGATCACCGCATCTATGTCGGTCACCGCGCTGGTCTGTTCCGGCAGGATATGCTCCGTTACGTATGCTTCGAAGCGTCGCGTAAATTCGGGTACATTCTCCACCTTCATGCACAGTCCGGCGGCATAAGTGTGCCCTCCGAAACTCAGCAGCAGGTCCCGGCAGTGTTCTATGGCTTTATAGATATCGAAACCCATGACGGATCGGGCGGATCCGGAAGCTATATCGTTTGTGCGGGTGAGCACAACGGCCGGCCGGTAGTAGACCTCGCTCAGCCTAGAGGCTACGATGCCGATCACCCCTTTGTGCCAGTTCTCATTGTACAGTACGATGGAACGGCGTTCGGAAAGGCCTTGCAACGCGGATACGACTTGGTTGGCCTCTTCGGTCATCTGCTTGTCCAGGTCCTTGCGGGTTTCGTTATACTGGTTGATCTGGCCTGCTTTCTCCAGAGCCAGTGAGAAATCTTTTTCCGTAAGCAGGTCCACCGCTTCTTTCCCGTTTTGTATACGCCCTGACGCATTGATCCTCGGCCCGATCTTAAATACGATATCGTTTACGGTGATGTCCTTTCCCGTCAGTCCGCAAATGTCGATAATGGCTTTCAGTCCCACGCTCGGATTGCTGTTCAGTTGCTTCAGCCCGTGGTATGTCAGTATGCGGTTCTCGCCCATGATGGGAACGATGTCCGACGCTACGCTTACGGCGACTAGGTCCAACAGCGGGATCAGGTTGTGAAACCCGATGCCATTGCTGATGGCGAAGGCCTGCATGAACTTAAAGCCCACTCCGCACCCCGACAGGTGTACGTACGGATAGGTGTTGTCCGGCCGTTTAGGATTCAGGATCGCTACGGCCGGCGGCATGACTTCGTCGGGTACGTGGTGATCGCAAATGATAAAATCGACTCCTTTTTCTTTGGCGTATCTGATCTCTTCCGCGGCTTTAATGCCGCAATCCAGTACGATGATAAGTCCGGCCCCGGTTTCCGCCGCATAGTCCACCCCTCTGAAGGATACTCCGTGACCATCTTCATACCGGTCGGGAATATAGTAGTCGATGTTTGAATAGTACTGTTGCAGAAACTTGTAGACCAATGTCACCGATGTGGTGCCGTCTACGTCATAATCTCCATAGATCAGTATGCGCTCTTTCTTACCCATTGCCCTGTTCAGGCGTTCTACTGCCGTATCCATATCTTTCATCAGAAATGGGTCGTGCAGGTCGGGGAGTTGCGGACGAAAAAACCGTTTGGCTGCTGCGGGAGTCGTTATTCCCCTTTGCACCAATAGTTTTCCAAGGATAGGACTAATTCCCATCGCTTGCGCCAGCCCCCGGCTTATCTCTTCCTGTTCTCGTGTAATGGGTTGGTAATTCCATCTGTTATTCATTAATATATTGTTTTTTTTCTTTTTCCGCTTTCAGGGGTTGGAGAGAGTCATTCTTCCCAACGGATTGTAAAAGTACGAAAAAAGCCGGAAGTTGTATGCATATTGAATTGAAAATTGAAAATTACGCTAAACACAAAGACATGGAGTTACGGAGTTACACGGAGATGAAAAGAGAAAAGGAGGAAAAGAGAAAGTAGACACGGATTACACGGATTTTACAAATTCCACGGATGAACAGGGATAATAAATTGATGAACACGGAGACACGGAGGAAACATGAATACAGGGTATCTGCCTTTGGAGGGGGCAGGGGGAGGATTTCTGCATTTAATCTGCATTTAATCTGCGTAAATCCGCATTAATCTGCGTTTCAAAAGATAAAAGCGAGGCCTCTGTGTACCTCTCGTCTTCTTCCTTGAAATTAAAACCTGTGTCTCTGTGTTTAAACCTGTATTTAGGGACACGGATTACGCGGATGAACACGGATTTTCATGCAGCATCGTAATTTTCAATTTTCAGTTTAATTCAATAGTGGGAAGGAGGGAAAGGCAGGCTTATAACTCCTGTTGGTGTTGTTCGCGAAGCAAATCATTCACTGTCTTCACCGGATTGAACGTAGAGAGGGGTACTTCTACGAATACGGTGTTCCAATCGCTCATGGCTCCGTTCCATAATCCCGGAAGTTCCAGGGCTTTCAGCTCCTGCCCATTCCTGGATTTACGGGAGATGAAACCGGTTTCTTTGTCCACGTATCGGGTAAGGTCAAACTTATGGCCTTTATAGTCGCGCACAGCGCAAACCAGGTCGACGGGATTAAAGTGCGTACCCTTTTCGAACATTTCCTTTTTGGCAGGGTCGGACATATCGATCTGTGAACTTTCGAGTATCTGCAAAGAGATCGTGCCGTCGGAGTTATAAGCCAGGAATGGCCCGCCGCCAGGCTCGCCGACATTCTTCACCATGCCGCATACACGCATCGGACGGTTAAGTTTATCTTTAAGGTAAAGCACCAGTTCGGCATCCTCCAGATTCTTGGTATCCGGATTCTTGCAAAAGAGTTTTTTCTGCAGGAACTGGAGAACCTCAATGACCTGCCCGTGGGTATATGAACCGCTGTCGAGCAATTCAAGATAGTCAAAAACTTGCTTCTGAAGCGTCACCAGCACACCGGCTATCAGTTTCTTGTAATATACGGTATCGGCTTTCAACCGGTCGGGAACCACATTGTCTATATTCTTTATAAAGATGATATCGGCATCCAGGTCGTTCAGATTCTCGATCAGCGCGCCGTGCCCTCCCGGACGGAACAACAGTCTGCCGTTATCGCGGAACGGCCGGTTATTCATGCCGGCGGCGATGGTATCCGTATTCGGTTTCTGTTCGGAGAACGTAATGTTGTAGTTCACGCCGTATGCCGCGGCAAGCGCAGGCGCCACTTGTTCCGACAGCAGACGGAACAGGTCGCGGTGTTCGGCTGAAACGGTGAAATGAATATTGCTCTTTCCGCTTTTTCCTGTGGCGTACGATGCCCCTTCCACCAGATGTTCCTCCATGGGAGTACGTGAACGGGTTCCGTATTTGTGGAACTTAAGCAATCCTTTGGGCAAAGAGCCGTAGTTCAGCCCGTCCTTACCCAACAAGGCAGACGCCACGGCTTTGTAATTGCCATCGGCCACCAATCCCGGAATATCTTTACCCGCGGTTTCAACGCAAGCTACATTCAACTCCTCATAAAACGCGAACCGCGTGATGTGGTCGAAGAATGTCCGTTCAAAAGCTGTAGCCGGTGCATCCCTGTCGCTATCCAGAAACCCGAACAAGTCTTTAAACATACGGCT
>JAIRNG010000164.1 GCA_031258135.1 Mediterranea sp. (in: CFB group bacteria) | reverse complement strand
ACCAGTTTTCATACTATTCACCATTACTATATTCATGTTTTGCTATAAAATCGAACGAAATACGAAAGTTTAATCCGTTTTTGCAAGTATTCCTATGAAGATTTAATAATCATTAACGGGTTCAGAAATATAACACCGGAAGTTTTTGCAAGCAGTATACCCTTAGTTTCTTTTTATATTGTACTTTTATTGCCGAATTTTAAATTGTATGTGAAGTATGATCCCAGATCATGATAATTATTATCATTCGGGCCTTAGCGAGGAAGAAGTCAGGCAAAGCAGGGAGAGATTCGGCGTTAACCTGCTAACGCCCCCCAAGCGTCCTTCACGCTGGAAGTTGTATCTGGAGAAATTTGAAGACCCCGTTATACGGGTGCTGCTTGTAGCCGCGGTGTTTTCACTGATCATTTCAATCATTGAGAACGGGTACGTGGAAACGGCCGGTATCATTGCGGCCATATTGCTGGCTACCGGAATCGGATTTTATTTTGAATATGATGCAGGGAAGAAATTCGACCTGCTGAATGTCGTGAACGAGGAAACGCCGGTTAAAACGCTCCGTTCCGGCCGTATACGGGAAATACCCCGCAAAGAGGTTGTGGTAGGAGATATTGTACTGCTTGAAACCGGAGAGGAAATCCCGGCCGACGGCGAACTGATCGAATCCATATCCATGCAAGTCAACGAGTCCAACCTGACCGGAGAGCCGGTGGCGGGCAAGACTACGGTACGGGAATTCTTCGACGAAGAGGCTACATACGCTTCCGACAGGGTGATGCGGGGGACAACGGTTGTCGACGGGCATGGCAGGATGAAAGTCCTTCATGTAGGGGATGCAACGGAAATCGGAAACGTGGCGAAACAAAGCATGGCCGGGACGCATGAGCCTGCTCCGCTGGATCTCCAGTTAACGAAACTTGCGAAGCTGATCGGACGCATCGGGTTCACTGTCGCCATTGCCGCCTTTATCCTATTTGTAACCAAAGACCTTTATCATTATTTCAGCGTAAGGGATGTGGAGGGGATGGACAACGTCCTGGAGATCGCCCGGATCGTCCTGAAATATTTTATGATAGCGGTGACGCTGATCGTAGTAGCCGTCCCCGAAGGCTTACCGATGAGCGTCACGCTCAGTCTGGCTTTGAATATGCGCAGAATGTTTTCAACGAATAACCTGATACGCAAAATGCACGCCGGTGAAACGATGGGAGCGATCACCGTTATCTGTACCGATAAAACCGGAACGCTGACCCGGAACCGGATGCAGGTTCATGAACCGAAGTTCTATGGGCTGAAGAACGGATCGGAGCTGGGCGAAGACATGACCAGCCAACTCATTACAGAAGGCATCAGCGTTAATTCTACCGCATTCCTGGAAAAAGAAAGCCCGGATACGCCGCCGAAGGGGATAGGTAATCCCACCGAGGCCGCTTTGCTTTTGTGGCTGCACTCCAAAGGATATGATTATCTGAAGTTGCGTGAGAATGTGACCGTTGTCGATCAACTGACGTTCTCGACGGAACGGAAATTTATGGCTACCATTGCAGATTCCCCTCTGATCGGCAAAAAGGCGCTTTATGTAAAGGGCGCCCCTGAGATCGTGTTAGCAAAATGTCGAGAGGTTGTTCTTGAGGACGGCGTAGCGGCGGTATCCGCCTGTCGACCGGAGATAGAAAGGCAACTGCTGGCCTGGCAGGGCATGGCGATGCGTACGCTGGGCTTCGCATTTAAAATCCCGGACGGGAAAGAAGCGTTTGATTGCATTGAAGAAGCAGGAATCAATGACTTGTCTTTCCTGGGCGTCGTAGCGATTTCCGACCCTGTACGGCCGGATGCGCCGGCGGCTGTGGCAAAATGCCGGTCGGCAGGTATTGACGTGAAGATTGTGACCGGCGATACACCGGAAACAGCGACGGAGATCGCCCGCCGGATTGGTCTCTGGACGCCTGAAGATACAGACCGGAACCGTATCGTCGGATCGGAATTTGAAGCGCTGTCCGACGAAGAGGCGCTGGAACGTGTGACGGATATTAAGATCATGTCGCGCGCAAAGCCTGCGGACAAGCAACGATTGGTGCGGCTGCTTCAGCAAAGAGGAGCTGTGGTAGCGGTAACGGGAGATGGGACGAATGATGCGCCGGCCTTGAACTATGCCCATGTCGGGCTTTCAATGGGTACGGGGACTTCGGTAGCGAAAGAAGCCAGCGACATCACCTTACTCGATGATTCGTTCAACAGCATCAGTACGGCTGTGATGTGGGGGCGTTCCCTGTATAAGAATATTCAGCGGTTTATCGTATTCCAGCTGACGATTAACTTCGTAGCCCTGTTGACCGTATTGCTCGGAACCCTGACAGGTACGGAACCGCCGCTTACCGTAACCCAGATGCTGTGGGTGAATCTGATTATGGATACCTTTGCGGCTTTGGCCCTGGCGTCTATCCCTCCCAGCGAAAGCGTTATGAAAGACAAGCCCCGCAAGCGTACCGATTTTATTATTACCCGTTCCATGGCTTACCATATCATCGGGACAGGCATGATCTTCCTGATCGCACTGATGGGGTTGATCTGTTACTACACACATTCCGGAGGAGGAATGACCGGTCAACGCCTGACCATCTTCTTTACGTTCTTTGTCATGCTGCAATTCTGGAACATGTTCAACGTCCGTGTTCTGGGTACGACGGATTCGGCATTTAAAGGATTAACCGGATCGTATGGCATGGAACTGGTCGCATTGATCATCCTGAGCGGACAATTTCTGATTGTACAGTTCGGTGGCGCCGTATTCCGCACGGAGCCCCTCGACCTGAAAACATGGCTTATGATCATCGCAGCTTCTTCGGTCGTGCTTTGGACAGGCGAGATTGTACGTCTGACAAAGCGTTTGATAAACAGAAAAGAGGTAAAAGAGGCATGAGAAAGCGGGAAATGAAAAAACCCAGTATCGCCGCCATTGGTTTTTTTGACGGCGTGCATCTGGGGCATCGTTATCTGATTGAGCAGGTGAAAGAAGAAGCTGCGGCGAAAGGACTCTCTTCGGCGTTGGTTACCTTTCCCGTACATCCCCGTAAGGTGATGGACGCCGGATATAAACCGGAACTCCTGACCTCGTACGGCGAGAAGATCGGATTACTCGGGGCGATGGGCGTCGATCATTCCTTTGTGTTGGATTTTACCGCCGGGCTATCGCATCTTACCGCTTATGATTTTATGCGTTCCATTCTCAGGGAACGCTATACGATACACGGACTTGTCATCGGCCATGACCACCGGTTCGGATATAATCGCACCGAAGGGTTCGAAGATTACCGCCTGTATGGCAAAGAGCTGGGCATTGAGGTTGTACGTGCGCATGCACGTGTGATGAATGGCGTTACGATCAGTTCTTCGGTCATTCGCCGTTTGCTACATTCCGGTGATGTGGCCTTAGCCGCGACTTATCTGGGATATGAATATTTTCTGGAAGGAATCGTTATCGACGGTTATAAAGTGGGACGTACGATGGGCTTTCCTACAGCTAACCTGCGTCCGGCCGACCCTGATAAATTAGTTCCCGCCGATGGCGTATATGCCGTCCGGGTCACGGTGAATGATACGGTTTATGCCGGTATGATGAATATAGGGCGCCGGCCCACCCTTAATAACGGGTGCAATCGCAGCATTGAAGTCCATCTTCTTCATTTCCATGCTGATATATACGATTGTCCGGTCCGTATATCTTTTGTCGAACGGATACGCTCTGAAATGAAATTCGCCTGTAAAGAGCAATTGACCGAACAACTTTCCGAAGACGCTCTTGCAGTAAGCAAACGATTACTCTGAACCACATGTATGAAAACAGCGATTAAACTTGTATTGGTCTATTTTGTAGCTCAGGCGCTTTCTGCTTTAGCAGTAAAGGCCCTCACGACAGTTCAGGCGAATGTCGCCGGTGATGCAGGCACCCCTGTTACCCTTGCGCTGTTCCTGAGCTTTATCCTGATGGGCGCCTATCTGTGGAAAAACGGATATATCAGCACAGACAGAAGAACCTGGTCGCCGGTTTCAATCGTTTATCTGGCGTTTACCGTACTTGCCTGTCTGACTTCCATACTTATCATCGAATATTTGCAGATGCTGATGCCAAAGCTGCCTGACCTGATGGAGAACGCTTTCGATGCGTTGCTGTCCGGTTGGCCGGGCATTCTTTCCATAGCCGTGTTTGGCCCTGTTCTTGAGGAATTGATGTTCAGGGGAGCAATAACGGCTGCGCTATTAAAGAAGTACGGCCCGATGAAGGCGATCGTCCTGTCCGCCCTTGTTTTCGGAATCATCCATATCAATCCGGCGCAAGTCATAACCGCTACGCTTATAGGCCTGCTTCTGGGATGGATCTATTATAAAACCGCAAGCCTTATTCCCTGTATCCTGATCCATATTCTCAA
>JAIRNG010000148.1 GCA_031258135.1 Mediterranea sp. (in: CFB group bacteria) | reverse complement strand
GTTCCATAATTTATTAATTTTATAGTTAGTAATTTTAATTCTATCAATCAGGAGTTATTCTCTCATTTAATCGCTTTTGTAACCTTCGGGCTTTTCCTGGCTTTCAACCGGTCCAGTTCCTTATGGAGTTCCGTCAGCTCCTCATCCTGGTTTCTGATCGTGGTCAGAAGGGAGTTCAGTTCTTCGCTATCCATATCCTCCGGATAAAGCGCGTTCACACGCTTGATGAAATCGCCCAGGATGTTCATGTAGTTGGTGAATGCATCATAAGGAGAGTCATATATTCCACGGTATGTGGCGATAGCCGAATTTTTCGTCGTCATGAAGCGGAAGTTATTGCTTGCCTGCAGGTAATCCCAATCCTGCTTGATACGGCGGTCGTTGCTCAGGCGCACCCTTTCGGCCACACTGTACAGTTTATTGAAAGCCTCACGCTGCATGACGTTACCCAGCCATGTCGTAAGGTCTCTTTCCTCGTCCACCCATGAGATCGGATAGGAAACCTCGACCGGATAGACCGACTTGAGCTTCGTCACCACCTCCGCAGGCGTAGAGAACGTAATGCCCTTCGCTTTGGCGCATGCGGGCAGCGCTTTCAGAAATTCGAGAATATTCGATGACAGGTGCTGCGCCATACCGATGGCCGACAACTCCATAAAGATATTGATCACCTGTTCTTCCGGAGGCAAGGCGTCAATCCAACCGATATATTTATCGGCGAACAGCGGATAGTCGCTCCATTCCGAGTTGGAGAAGCGCAGGCTGATGTCATCCGACAGTTTAAAGTCCCTCAACAGGAGTTTCAGGTTCGGAGCCATGGCGCAATGATACAGATAGTGCGGGCTTTTCCAACCCAGAATGTGCTTCGCGCCTTCGGTCAGCATCCCTTTAAACCCAAGGCTTGCTACCAATGCGCCTATCTCATCCGAATAGATAAGACTTGAATTGCGGAATACCTTAGGCGTTTTACCGAACAGCTGCCTCATCTTCTCGCTCTGCCTCGACACTTCTTCCCTGAAGCAATCCTCATTTCCGAGTGAAGACAGACCGTGGGAGTAAGGCTCTGCAAGAAATTCACAGCATCCCGTGTCATTCAACTGATGCAACAGGTCGATCACATCGGGAGCGTATATTTCCAACTGCTCCAGCGCCACGCCGGAGATCGATATCGCCACTTTGAACGGATTCTCAGTGTTCCTCGCCATTTCGATCAATGCGGTAAGCGCAGGAATGTAAGAGCGTCCGGCAACCTCGCTTATGGTCGTTTCATTGGCATAATCATCATAATAGTAGTGGTCCGTACCGATTTCAAAGAAGCGGTAACGTTTCAGATGAATGATCTGATGTATCTCAAAATAAAGACAAATGGTTCTCATAAGTAAATGTTCAAAATTAAATTTGTTTTAGTACTTAATTCCTCAAAATCCCGTCGTAGATGCCGCGCACTTTATAACCCACATCTTCCCACTTGATCAGGTCGACTTCCTTTTTACCCTCATCGCGCAGATATTCATATAAAGCGGGATATGTGCAAATGGAATATATGGCGTCGGCCATCGCCTGAATGTCCCAATAGTCCGTTTTAATACATTTCTCCAGGATTTCGGCGCAACCCGACTGCTTGGAGATGATTGTCGGGACACTCACCTGCATGGCCTCCAGCGGAGAGATTCCGAATGGCTCGGAAACAGACGGCATAATGTACACGTCGCTGGCTTTCAACACCTCATATACCTGTTTTCCCTTCATAAATCCGGGAAAGTGGAAACGGTCGGCAATGCCCCGCCCGGCCGCCAGACGGATCATCTCATCCATCATGTCGCCGCTGCCCGCCATGACGAAACGGACATTCCGGGTTCGCTTCAGCACCAGGGCGGCAGCCTCGACGAAATACTCCGGCCCTTTCTGCATGGTGATACGCCCAAGGAAAGTCACGATCTTCTCTTTCGGGTTCTTTTTCGGTACGATATCCATAATCTCCTGCGGCAGCGGCGATACGGCGTTATGCACGGTAGAGACCTTGCGGGGATCCTGATGATACTTATGAATGACCGTCTGCCGCGTCAGCTCGCTCACGCACATGATATGGTCGGCATGATCCATCCCGTTCTTCTCAATGGCATAAACGGTCGGGTTCACATTCCCCCTGCTGCGGTCAAAATCCGTTGCATGCACATGGATGACCAGCGGTTTACCCGATACCTGCCTGGCATGGATTCCCGCAGGATAGGTCAACCAGTCATGCGAATGAATGATATCAAACGTCTGCCCGCGGGCCACTACCCCCGCAACGATGGAATAGTTATTTATTTCCTCATGCAGATTGTCCGGATAACGGCCCGAAAACTCTATACACCCCAGATCATTGGTCTGCAGATAATTAAAATCGGCATAGATATGATCCCTCAGGTCATAATATAACTGAGGATCCATGTACGAACCTATCCGGCCGGCGACATAATCCCAACCGACATTACGCCATACGACCGGCGTGTTATTCATCCCTATGATCCTGAGGAAACTCTGATCTTCATCTCCCCAGGGTTTAGGTATGCAGAACGTGATCTCCAGGTCATCCTGAAGCGACATTCCTTTTGTAAGTCCATAGCTGGCCGTACCCAGGCCACCCAGAATATGCGGAGGGAACTCCCATCCAAACATCAAAACTTTCATTCCTGTTCCTCCCCCGTATTAGTTAAACCTGGATAATAACTTCAGGATACGCAGTATCTCGCCCACATTCATAGCGAACGAGATGGCGCCACGCCCCTTGAAAGGCGGATTCCCGTCAAACAGTTCGGAGATGGTTCCGATACAGTGAGCCGTGATCTCTTCCTCAAACCCTATCAGCTGGCGCTCCACAAAGGAGATTCCGCTCATCTTATAAATACGCAGATAGGCTTCCAGGTAAAATCCCATCAGCCAGGGCCACGCAGTTCCCTGATGATAGGCCTGGTCACGCTGGGTCTGGGGGCCTACATAGTTCGGATTATATCCGCCGCTTTTGGGGCTTAACGAACGTATTCCCTTAGGGGTAAGCAACTCTTTGGTCACAATATCCAGAACCTGTTTCTTTTGGGCGCGGTCAAGCGGCGAATAATCGAAAGCCACCGTAAAGATCATGTTCGGACGCACACTCCAATCCATCATATTTCCATCCACATAATCCAGCAAATATCCAAACTCATTGCGGAAGACTTCTACGAAAGACACGCCGGTAATTTCGGCCTGCGTATCCAAAGAACGGGCCAACGGTTCGTTCTGCTCACGGAACAGGTCGGCGACAAAGCGCATGGCATTATACCAGAGCGCATTGATTTCCACAATGTAACCGGTACGGGGAACGACGGGTTTTCCGTTGGCGGTAGAGTTCATCCAGGTCACCGGCCTGTCTGCGCCATTGGCATACAATAACCCGTTCTCATGCAGGAACAGGTTGCCATGCTTACGCTTGCGGAAGAAATCCATGATGTCCTCAAGAAGTTGCCCGTATTTAGCGCGGCAGTTCTCGCGGCTTGTCTCTTTTGCATATTGCTGCAATGCCCAGACCGCCCATAAAAGGACATCAGGATCATCCATTTCATATATCCTGTACACCGGCGGCTTGTCGCCGATATAGTCATAAATGGCTTTCCGGGCCGTCTCCATGACGCTTTCAAACTCACCGGGCTCATCTATCGCCAATGTAAGTCCGGGCAACGAAACGAACAAATCCCGCGCACGGCACTTAAACCAGGGATAACCCGCCAGAACATAATGCTCGCCGTCTTGCCTGTTGTGGAACTGATGGGCCGAATTTTTCAGGCAGTGATAAAAACTGTCGCGGGGAGTACGGTCGGCCACTTCCTCATCAAACACACGTTTGAGTTGGCGCGGCGAAGTTGCGGATATTCCCGCAGAGAACACAATACTCTCTCCTTTCCTGATATTTACTTCAAAATAGCCCGGCACATAAAGGTCTTCACGGAAATCATACCCGCGTTCCTGTTCCTTCGTATACTCGATTCCATGATACCAGTCGGGCATAAAACGGAATGTATTCTTCTTGTTGAGCTGCATATACAATTCCGGATAACCGGCATACATGCACGTTTTTATGCCATTCTCCACTTCCTGATACTCTCTGTTTGCCATGGAATTTTCGTTGGTGTACTGTCTCACGCTCCGGAAAGCCAGAAAAGGACGGAGCCGCAAGGTGGTGGCGGAATGTGCCTCTACCAGGGTGTAGCGGATAAGGATTCTGTTTTCATGATGTACAAAGATCTTCTCCTTCGTCAGGACTACGCCTCCCACACGGTACGTGGTGGCCGGAATCTTTTCGCAGTCAAATTCACGGACGTATTTATGCCCTTTCGGACTGAAATTATTTCCCTGATATTTATGCAACCCCAGATTAAATTCCGCACCGTGTTGAATCACTGTTTCGTCCAGCGAGGAGAGCAACACATGATTCTCATCATCCAGGTCAGGCATCGGAATCACCAGCAGACCATGATATTTCCGCGTGTTGCAATCTACGACCGTCGTACAATGATAAGCCCCTGATTTATTCGTACGGAGTATTTCCCTGGTAAGGGACTCCTCCAGATTGATCATGAGCGTCTTATCAAACCGCAAATAACTCATAATTGTGCTTTCATTAAAGGTTAATTTTATAGCTGTATGTCCCAATATTTAGTAGTTGGAATTCCCAAAAATACGAAATATAGGACAAAAGCAAAATAAAAAGAGACTTTATTTTGCTTTTTTATTCCTTATTATTCGTAGCATTGTAGAATAAAGGCCGGAATACATAAATAATGCGAATATGAAACAGGATATCAGAAGAATTACAGCGGCAATGGTCATCCCTTTGTTCCTGATTTTTATTCTCTATATGATAAAGATACTGGAAATCGGGGCGGAATGGGATTTCACCCATCTGGGAGTATATCCATTACATCAGAAAGGAGTATTCGGCATATTCGCCCACCCACTGGTACACAGCGATTTTCACCATTTAATGGCCAATACCATCCCTTTATTCTTCCTGGCCTGGTGCCTGTTCTACTTCTACAGAAATATTGCACCTTACATCTTCTTTATCATTTGGATCGGATGCGGCGCACTAACTTTTGTCATAGGAAAACCCGGTTGGCATATTGGAGCCAGTGGAATTATTTACGGCCTGGCATTCTTTCTTTTCTTCAGCGGATTATTAAGAAGACACATTCCTTTGATCGCTATCTCACTACTGATTACATTCATTTACGGCGGGTTGGTCTGGAACATTCTTCCATTCTTTGTCAAAGAAACAACATCATGGGAAGGACACCTCAGTGGCACAATAACAGGAGTTTTATGCGCCATTATCTTCCGGAAATATGGCCCGCAAAGGCCGGTGGTTTTTGCTGAGGAGGAGGAAGGAGAAGACTAAAGACTAACCAGGCAAAACACAATCAATATCGTTATCGTCCGTTTCATCATTGATTCTGAAGAGCCTCGACCATCAGCGTTATATTCGACATAAAGAGCTTTACGGAAATAGCTACAAGGATGATTCCGAAGAACTTGCGGATCAAATAGATTCCTCCCCGGCCAAGGAAATGCTCCACCCTGTCGGTCATACCCACAACAAAATACACCCATATCATATTGAGAGTTAGGGCTATGAGAATATTAACACTCGAATATTCGGCACGCAATGAAAGCAATGTAGTGAACGAACCGGCTCCAGCCAGTAAAGGAAAGACAAGAGGTACTAAAGTAGCGGATTTTATAGGCCCCTGGTTCTTAAATATCTCCACATCAAGCAACATTTCCAAGGCCATTAAAAAAATCACGATAGCGCCGGCAACAGCAAAAGACTCAATGTCTACATGAAACAATCTGAGCATCATGTCTCCGGCATAAAAGAATCCAAGCATCAAAGCAAAAGAAATAAGCGTTGCTTTCAAGGCATTTACAGACTGCCCCCGGTTTTTAAGATTTATAATAATGGGAATGGAACCTATAATATCGATTACCGCAAAAAGTACGATAAACGCACTGATCATCTCCTGAAAATTAAAGTTTGAAAACATAATTCCTCCTTATCTTTTTAAAGCTTTTACAAAGAAATATAGCATTTACGGAATAATCCTAAATGAAGCTTGTTTTTAGTTTCGCCGGTAGCCGTCAACCGGACTACCGGCGAAAATGATACGATAATTTGTTACTTGACTGCAGCGCCTCGCTGTTATGCCAGCTTTCGTGAACCGTCTGAGATGACTACATCATATACTTTAGGGCTTCTGCCGAACTTAGCGGCAAACGCTTCCCTGGCTTTAGCGATAAAGCTGTCATACAGTTCATCTTTCACCAGATTGATGGTACATCCACCGAATCCACCGCCCATTACGCGTGAGCCTGTGACGCCACATTCTTTTGCGAGGTCATTCAGGAAATCAAGCTCTTCACAGCTTACTTCATACAATTTGCTCATGCCGTGGTGGGTTTCGTACATCTTCCGGCCTACAGTTTCATAGTCAGCTATCTCAAGCGCGTCGCAAACATCGAGTACGCGCTGGATCTCTTCGATAACATATTCGGCGCGCATATAGTCTTCAGCGCTTACTTCATCCTTCACTTCTCCAAGCATGGACAGGTTCGCGTCACGGAGGAATTGTACATGCGGATGTTTTTTCTGCATGACAGCGACCACATTCTCACACGATTGACGGCGTTTGTTGTAAGCGGAAGAAGCCAGTTCGTGTTTCACTACCGAATCTATGAGTACCAGACGGTATCCGACCGGATCGAAAGGGAAATATTGGTATTCCAACGAACGGCAGTCCAGACGTATCAGACTTCCAGCTTTTCCGAAGATGGAAGCAAACTGGTCCATGATACCACAGTTCACGCCTACATAGTTATGTTCGGTAGCTTGTCCTGCTTTTGCCAGTTCAAACTTATCTATTTTGTTCTGACCGAAAAGTTCGTTCAATGCAAAGGCATACGTGCTTTCCAGTGCGGCAGATGAAGACATACCGGCTCCAAGAGGCACGTCACCGGCAAAAGCCGTGTCAAAACCCTGTACATCTACGCCACGCTTGATCATTTCACGGCATATACCGAAAATATATTTCGCCCAGCTTGTACGCGGCTTATCTTCTTCATTCAATCCGAACTCGATCCTATCTTTCAGGTCGATAGAGTACGCACGTACTCTATTTGTTCCGTTTGGTCTGATCTCAGCGATAATACCTTTGTCCACTGCGCCGGGGAAAACAAATCCACCGTTATAGTCGGTATGCTCGCCGATCAGGTTGATACGTCCCGGCGATGTATAGACTGATCCTGTCGTACCATCAAAATGTTTCGCAAAACGACTTCTTACATGATTGATATCCATAATCTTCTTAATTTTATATGCTATTAATCTACCGGTATATCTTTATTCACGTTTTTGCATCCGATCAATGCATAATATAACAAGTATCCGAGACATGCAATGATTACCCAGTAACTTGTCATATAAGTGCTCATATCGGCCACCCAATTCTGTACCAACGGAAGGATACCGCCACCAACTACCATCATCATAAAGATGCCGGAAGCCTGCGCCGTATATTTGCCCAAGCCTTCAACGGCAAGATTGAATATACCGCCCCACATAATGGAGGTGCAAAGCCCGCAAAGCACTAATAATAAAGCAGCAAGCGGCACCTGAACCATACCGAATGAAGAACCGGTGAATACAGGCATTGAAGTCTGAACAGTATTGGGCAACATAATTGCAATGATTACAAATACAATACCTAAGCCGGATGCAGTGACAAGCATCATTTTACTTGAGACTTTACCCCCAATCATACTTCCCAGGAAGCGACCGATTAACATCAGGAACCAGTACGTTCCGGCTACGAATCCGCCGATTGAAGTTGCGCTTGCAATATCCAGTCCGGCTCCTCCGTCGCCTGTATCGGACAGGAAAAAGTTCAATGTTCCCGGTATACCGATCTCCACACCTACATAGATAAAGATTCCTATCGCACCAAGTACGAAGTGACGGAAATTCCATGGGCTGTGTTCGTAGATAGTGGCGACCGTTTTCTTGCCATGATCGGGATCGTTGATAGGAATAAACAGAAGAATAATAAATGCTGCCGCAAATACGCTCATTGCAATGAAAAGCACAGGGTTAACATCACTAATCGCAGTGTTTTTTGTAATCTGACCGACCAATGCACCTACGAACATAGGAGTTAATGTACCGGCAAGAGAGTTGAAAGTACCACCTATCTGGATGTATTGGTTGCCTTTGTTGCCACCGCCGCCAAGGAGGTTTAACATCGGATTCACTACGGTATTAAGCATACATACGGAGAATCCGGCTACGAATGCACCGAGAAGATATACAAAGAAATTAACCGGAAGGCTACCTATCGAAGCGCCAACCCCTACAACTCCTGATAAATATTGAATAAACACTCCTAACAATCCTACCGCGATAGCAGTAAGAGCCGTCTTTTTGTATCCAATCCTGGTAAGAAGTTTTCCGGCAGGAATGCCCATAAACAAATAGGCAAGGAAATTCATCATATTTCCCATCATGCCCAGGAAATTCGAGCCTTCAATTCCCGGTTGGTTCTTCCATATTACGCCGATTGGTGCGGCAAGGTTTGTGACGAACGAGATCATCGCAAAGATGAAAAACATCGTAATAATCGCTACGATGTTACTGTTTTTTTGATTTTGTTCCATAAACAATGTTTAAAATGGTAATTATAAATTAGGGGTTAGTTGTAGTTCATTCCGAAATTACTCATTTCCTCTTTCGCATAAAAAATGTATGCCGTGGTCTGGCTATACTCTTCACCGGGTTTTAAGGTCGCTTTCGGGAAATAGGGCCGGTTGGGCGTATCCGGAAATCTCTGCGCTTCAAAGCATATACCGCTTCGCGCGGGAAAGGTAGCTCCGTGCGCTCCGGTGAATCCTCCCAGCCAGTTACCGGTATAGAGTTGCAAGCCCGGTTCGGTGGTATGCACCTCCATGATGCGTCCGGTGTTTCTTTCTACACAGACGGCTGCCAGTCCCATCTTCCCTGCTTCTTTTTTGTTCAGCACATAACAGTGGTCATAGCCGGCGCCGTGAACAAGTTGCCGGAATTTATCGTTTATGCCTTCACTGATCAGATGCGGCTCACGAAAATCCATAGGTGTGCCTTCCACGCTCAGGATCTCTCCTGTCGGGATGGAATTTTCGTCAATGGGAACATAGTGGTCTGCTTCTATGATGAGTACATGATTTTCTATAGAAGGGGTCGGATTGCTGATTCCTGCCAGGTTAAAGAACGCGTGGTTCGTTAAATTGACGGGGGTGGCTTTATCGGTTTTCGCTGCATATTCGATCTGAAGATATACGGCATCTTCATGAGCCACACCCAGTTGATAGGTCATCTCAACAGATAATGTACCGGGGAACCCTTCTTCGCCATCCTGTGAAGTATAAGTAAACGTAATGTGCCGGTCGCTATGTTCCACCACGTCCCACACCCGGGTATGGAATCCTGTCGGCCCGCCGTGTAAAGAGTTCTTCCCGTTATTGATGGTCAGTTTGTATTCTTTATTATCCAAAGTAAACTCACCTCTGCCGATACGGTTGCCATAACGTCCGATAACCGTGTTCAGGAAAGGTTCCGGACTGTTCACCACGTTGTCTATACTGTCATGGCCTAAAACGACATTGGCATATTTGCCGTCTTTGTCGGGAACCATAATCGAAAGAATGGCGCATCCGTAGTTGGTCACGGCAACCTCCGCACCTGTTTCGGTTTTCAAGATGAAAAGGTCTGTCTGTTTACCATTAATAGTTTTCCGGAAATCTTTTCTATCCAAACCGGATAGATTGCCTTCTGTAGAATGTACATTCATATTTTTTTTATTTTAGTTCCTTGCAAAGGAAGACAAATTCTTCCTTTCTCACAAATAGTTTCAGGTAATATTTGATAATTTTCGTATGTTTGCCGGCGAATTATTGAATCAATTATTTTTAATCTAAATTTTATAATAATATAATGTATCCGTTGAAATTCGCCCCTGTATTGAAGCAGACGCTTTGGGGAGGAGATAAAATTATTCCGTTCAAACATCTGGATAGTGATCTGACGGGAGTGGGAGAAAGTTGGGAAATATCTGACGTGGAGGGTGACAAATCTGTCGTTATCAACGGACCGGATAAAGGAGTTAATCTGACCGGGATGGTACGCCGGTATCGCGGGAAACTGGTCGGCGAAGCCAATTACCTTCGTTTTGGCGATAAGTTTCCGCTGCTGATCAAGTTTATCGATGCCCGGCAAGACTTGTCTATTCAGGTACACCCCAATGACCGGTTGGCTAAGCAACGCCATGATTCTTTCGGTAAAACCGAGATGTGGTACGTAATCGGCGCCGGCGAAGGAGCGAAACTGCGTTCCGGGTTCTCGGAACAGATCACCCCGGAGGAGTATAAAGAACGTGTTTATAATGATACCATCACTGACGTCTTGCAGGAATATGAGATTAAAGCCGGAGATGTGTTTTTCCTGCCGGCCGGCCGCATACACAGCATAGGCGCCGGCGCTTTTATTGCCGAAATACAACAGACTTCCGACATTACCTATCGTATATACGACTTTAACCGGAAAGACGCCAACGGCAAGACACGCGAATTGCATACGGAGCTGGCGTGTGAAGCCATCGACTACGAGGCGCCGGACGATTACCGCACCCCGTATGAAGCAGTAAAAAATAAGCCGGTGGAACTGGTGGCTTGTCCTTACTTTACCACTTCATTGTATGACATGACGGAAAAGATATGCTGCGATTACTCGGAACTGGATTCCTTTGTCATCCTGATCTGTGTGGAAGGTTCGTGCAAGCTGATCGACAACGGAAAGAACGAAATAACGTTGCAGGCCGGCGAAACCGTACTACTGCCCGCCACTACCCTGGATGTAACGATCATACCCGATGGCGCCGTGAAGTTCCTGGAAACATATGTATTGACGATTTGAAATGCAGATTAACGCTTAGTAAATTGAAAATTGAAAATTGAAAATTGAAAATTTCCCTGCGGCGTAAAGGTTGAAACGCAGATTTCCGCAGATTTTTAATCTTAAGTACTAAAACAAAATTAATTGATATAATCATATCATTTAATTTTGAACATTTACTTAGTAATTATAATCTGCGGAAATCTGCGTTTCAAATTGTAAATAGTAAATCGTCTGATCGTAAATAGCCGCGGCGTCCGCGGTAGATCGCCGTCAACTACGTGGAGCAAAAACATCTATGTGTTGGCTCGCCGACGATGTCGTGGAGCAAAAACATCTATGTGACGGCTCGCCGACGCCGTCGGGAAGCAAAAACATCTATGTGACGGCTCGCCGACGATTTTCGCTCCGGAATAAAATAAAAAAATCCGTGTCATCCGTGTCCTTAAGATTATATTTAGACACGGATAACACGGATGAACGCCCGCCGTGATATTTATGAAGAGATTAATATCTCCAGTCAGGAGTCTTGGTCAGGTTCGAGTTTTTCTGAATCTCCGTCAACGGCACAGGCCATACATAGAGGTAATCGCCTGCCCAGACGTAGGTGACACTGCCGTTTGGCGCTCCCCATATCCCTTTGGTTCCGCGGTCGAACTTGGTTTCTTTCCATGTGCGCCAGCGCATTTCGTCGAAGAAGTTGACGCCCTCGCCCACAAATTCGCGGCGGCGTTCGGCGCGTACTTTGGCGCGTCCGTCGTTTACATTGCTGATGGTGACGCCCGGCATTTCAACGCTGGTGCGTCCGCGCACTTCGTTGATCTTGCCGGCTGCTTGCGACAGGCTTGTTGCATCGCCTTTTTCAATCAACGCTTCGGCCCACAGCAGTAGGACGTCGACATAACGGATGAGCGGTTCGGAGATGGGAGAGTCGTCGCGCAGCGCAAGGCCGGTTCCTTCGGTGATAAATTTGCGGTGATAGTAGGTGAAGTTGTTAGCATCGTCCGGAGCAAAATCATCGCGTTGCGTCTTTTCGGGCGTCAGGTTCGATCCTGGTACAGGCCAGCGGTACACGACGTCCATCGCTTCCATCGTGGAGGTATAACTCTGTCCTCCGCGGAACGTGCCGTAGGGAGTGATGACACTTGCTTCGAAACGCGGGTCGCGGGTCGCGTAAGCCTTCCGGATGCGCGCCTCGTTTCCGTAAGGCAAGTATTTGGCCTTTGCCGAAGCCGAAGCGCTGTTTAACAGCGCATCCAATTTGGTCAGCACGGTTGTCGGCAAGGGGGTTCCGTCGTGTTGGGTGAGCGGGTTTCCTTGAGCATCCTCCTTGTCGCGCAGGAAGAACACGGCGCGGTCGTTCGGATTTGTCCAAGTGTCCAATTCGGCCAGGTCCGGGTCGGCATCCGCCCAACTGAAAGGCGATCCGTCGTTAAATTCAAACAAGCTGTTAACGGCTTCATTCACGCGGTAGTCTCCCCAGCTTGTTCCGCCGCTGATGCCAATGGCCGAGCGTGCGCCGCAGTATTTCTGCACCAGCGTTCCGTATCCGGCGAGCGAATAGTGCTCGATGCTGAATATCATCTCCTTGCAGTTTTGCTGCGCTTCGGTGAAAAGTTCCTTGAATCCGCCCTGGAAGAGACCATATCCGCAGTCGTCTACCTTATCGAAGTCGGCAATCGCTTTGGTCAGCAACGCGTCGTCCTTGGTCACGGCGCCGTTGGCGGCATATTTTGCTCCCTGTATCAGGTATGCCTTTCCGCGCAAAGCGTAAGCCGCGCCTTTCGATACGTGCCCGTCGGCCGTCGCATCGGGCAGGTTGGCTTCGTTGATGCAGTCGGTGAGGTCTGCAACGATGGCCGCCCACACTTCGCTTTCGGGCGATTGGCCTTTGTTACATTCGTCGGCATTTACCGGTTCGAGATAGAGGGGTACGCCCAGTCCGTCGCGCCCGAAGAGTTCGTTCAGACGGAGGTAGCAGTAGGCGCGGATAAATTTCACTTCGGCCAGCAACCGCGCCTTCTTATCGTCGGACACGGGCGATTCCGGAATGTTGGCTATGGCGTCGTTGGCGCGGTGAATAGCTTCATACACACGTCTCCATGTGTTACTGAACAACGCGCTACCGGGAGTAACCGTACCGTTTGTGATGGTTTCGCCGTAACGGCACTGTCCCGCCACGCCCCAAGGTTCGAACGCCCAGGTGCTTCCAACTTTATCGCCGGTGTAGTTACCCTGTCCCCAGTCTTTCAATGCGGCGTAAACGCCTGCTACGCCCTGGTCAACGAGCGCCTCTGTTTTCCACATGGTGCTGCTGGCTACGCCATCGTATGGCGCCGTATCCAATATGCCGGTGCACGAACTGTGGCCAAAGAGCATGGCTGCTCCTGCTAATAATATATATGTTATTCTTTTCATGTTCGTTCTGTTTTTGTGATTAGAAACTAAGATTTACACCTACCGAAAGCAACCGGGCAATGGGGTACACGTTAACGCCGGCGCCCAATTCGGGGTCGACACCCGGATAGCTGGTGATAGTAAGCAGGTTCTCACCCGTGACAAAGAGCCTCAACCCATCGATGCTTGCCTTTTGCAACAAGGCTTTGGGGAAACTGTAGCCGATCTGCACGGTTTTGAGTTTAAGAAACGATGCGTCGTAGAGGAACTGGTCGTTAACCGTGTAAGCTCCTGCTACGCCAACGCGCAGGCGTGCATATCCGGCGGTGGGATTTTCTTCCGACCAGAACTTCTGACGGGCGTCGGCAGGGAGGGCGTCGGTCTGCGACGTTATATAGTTGCGGTTCACGCCACGCTCGTGGAGGTAGTAGTGGAATCCGGCTTGTCCGGCCCATGTCATGCTGAAGTCGATGCCCTTCCACTCGGCCGAGGCTGTCAGCCCGTAGCCATACTTGGGCGCTGCCGATTTACCGGTGAAGCGGCGATCGTACGAGTTACCGTAATTTCCATCGCCGTTCAGGTCGGCCAGAATGTATTCGCCAAGCCACAAGCCACTGGCTTGGTTCACGCTCAATCCGTTGAAGGTGTAGGGCTTCGTCCCTGTCGCCGGATCAACAAAGGCAAGCATGTCGCGCACCCACTGAAGGTCTGCTTCCGTACGGATCATACCGTCTTTCGGACCGCCGTTGGGGTCGACCACCCCGTCTTTTGTATACGTACCCGTTCCCTTGTAGTAAGTGCGCAGATAGTATTCGTCAAAACGGTGTCCTTCAACGCGCAGGGTTCCGGTTTCGCTTCCGGTATCGCTGACGTCGCCGATGTTGCTCACATAAGTCCGGCTACCATCGTCATTGGTGACCCATTTTTCTTCCATCCTGCCTTTGTATTTGGCAACGGTGTTGTGATTATAGGCGAAGTTACCACTTATCGAGTAGCGTACGTTGCCGATCTTGTCGTTCCAGCCGATAGTGATTTCAAGACCCCTGTTCCGCATATCCGAGGTATTTTTTGTAGGCGCTTTCTTGATGTCCTTGATCACCTCATCCAAACCCATTGTCAGGTAGATGCCGGGGGTGGTCAGGATGCCCTCGGTGAGTCTTTCGTACAAATCGAGTTCAACGTTCAGTCGCGCACCGAGAAACGAAGCGTCCAGACCGATACCTTTTGAAGTCACCTGTTCCCATTGCAGCAACGTGTTGGCAATCTTTGTCGTGGCAAGACCGTTGTATATCTTTCCTCCCAGAACGTTGTTCACCTTTCCGTAAGTGGCCTGCCAATCGTAGTAGCCCGAAGTGGTATTGCCCAATTGTCCCCACGAAGCGCGCAGCTTGAGGTTATCCACATATTTTCTCGCAGGCTCGAAGAACGATTCTTCCGAAATGCGCCATCCGGCCGAAAAGGAGGGGAATGTACCCCAACGGTTATCGGGTGCGAAACGCGAAGAGGCGTCGCGGCGAAGATTCGCTTCAAAGAGATACCGTCCCCTGTAACCGTAGTTGATACGTCCGAAGTAGGATACCATGGCATAGTCCCGCTCTTTATCGCCACCGATGCTGTACATCTCCGAGGCCGATGTGATGTCGGTAACGCTAAAGTCCAGCAGGCCCAGTTTCGTAGCGTCGAAGCCCGACGTATTGTAGTAGAACTGCTCGTAGCCCGCCAATGCCGTCAGGTCGTGGTCTTTGGCAATGGTAGTGGTGTAGTTGGCCGTAGCGGTCGCCGTGTATTGCCGGTTTCTGTCGGCTTCCCGTTTGGTCGTTGCACTTGTAAGCGCAGTGCCCTGGTCAATAATCTTTCCGGTGCGGAAACTATACCGGTCGAGCGAGCGCGAATAGGTTTTCGCATCTTTGAAATAATTCTGGTAGTTGATGCTTCCCCTGGCAGTCAATCCTTTGGCGAGGGCGGATAAATCCAGGTCGGCAAACCACGTTGTGTTCAGACGCGTAGTCGTAGTCAGACCACCGATGGAATTGATGTCTTTCAACAGGTTCTTTGTATCCGGTTTCTCCTCTGGATTTTCGACGCCTCCGTATTTCCCGTCATAATAAGGAGTCATACCCGAAACAGATTGGTACCGGTAGGTTTTCACATTCTCAAGATCGCCCGGCTTTGCACGCTGTTGCGTCAGGTAAGTTTGCGTACCTATTTTCAGAAAATGAGTAATACGGGTTTCGGCATTCACCCGCATGTTGAAACGGTCTACGCCCGTGTTCTCCAAGGTTCCGGGATTGTCGTAATAGCCCAATGAAAGCAGGTAATTACTATTGTCGCTACTGCCCGAAACCGACAGGTTATGCTTCTGGGTGTAGTTGGGCGCAAACAATATGGCGCTCCAGTCGGTGTTGGGATAGGCCAGCCAATTGGGCACCTGATTGCCGGTGTCGGGATCGGTGTAAATGCCGTTCGGGTTTGCCTTGGCGGCCCGCCACGCATCAATATCGGCTTGTGCGTAGGTGACCGTAGCGTTCGGATTGGCCACCAACTGCCCTTTGTTATACAACTCCATATAGTCGGCGTAATCCGACATCAGATCAAAAGAAGAACTGGCTTTCTCCTGCGTGAAGATACCGGTATAGGTGACTTTCGGCGCACTGCCCTTTACGCCTTTCTTCGTGGTCACGAGTATAACCCCATTAGCTGCCCGCGATCCGTAGATGGCTGCCGAAGCCGCATCTTTAAGGAACGACACGCTTTCCACGTCTTCGGAATTGACGGAGTTGATGTCGGCAACCGCCCCGTCAATCACAACCAGGGGCGACCGGTAATCGCCGGAGAAAGTACCGATACCGCGAATGCGAATGTTGGCTCCGTCATCACGAGGGTCACCCGAGCCTTGCCGCACCGATACGCCCGAAGCAAAACCCGCCAGGGAAGTAGACAGGTTGGAAGTAGCCCTGCTTTCCAGTTTGGATGCGTTTACAGTGGCAACCGCCCCCGTCAGGTTCACCTTCTTCTGCACGCCGTAGCCCACAACGACCACCTCGTCCAACGTCTTGGTGTCTTCTTCAAAATAAATCGTCATGTGTCCGGCCCTGACGGCTTGCTCCACCGTCAGATAGCCGATGCTCGAAAAGGCAATCACGGCACCCTGTCCTACCTTCAACGTAAAGTTTCCATTCAGGTCGGTAATGACGCCGTTCTTTGTGCCCTTTTCCACTACCGAAGCTCCAATGACAGGCTCATTGGTTGCTTTGTCCAAAACTTGCCCCTGTGCGGTAATCGCATCCTGGGCATACATACAGCCGATGTCGAATGACAAAGAGACTAAGCACACAAAGAGAAGCCGTACGACTCTCTTTCTTCTTTCCGAAATCATGTTTCTTTCCATGCTCATCAAAGTTTTAGTTAATGTTAATTGATTAATAATAGTTCCTATATAATGGATAGCTGCGCACCGGCAGTAGCATCTTTTTATCTCATCATAATGGTACATATTACAAACTGACACAAACATAAGTGCTAATAGGAGCAACTATATGTTAATATCGTCCGTTATAGGGTATAAAAAAGTCCAATCCGGCTTTTTTAATACTTTCCGGACCATAAACCTGACGGATCAGACGATTTTACGATAAGGCAACGCCATAATAGACCGGAAGCGCCTCCGTGTTCCTCCGTGTACCTCTATATCTCTGTGTTTAAATCAGAATACAGAGACACAGGGTTTTAATTTAATTAAGAAGACGAAGTACACAGAGGCTGCGTCGTCCACCGCACAGATGACGCAAATACGCCGTCGAAATGCCGTTCTATCAGGAAAAACTAAACAGGCTTTTCATCCTGTTGTCTTGATACTGTAACAACAAGATACTTACTTTGCAGCACATTACCGGGCATATAAATCAAAAACAATACTATAGGGAGATATGAAAATACTGTTCATCATCCAAGGCGAAGGACGAGGGCATCTGACCCAGGCTATTTCATTACGCAAAAAATTGCTCCGCGAAGGACACCAGATTGCAGGTGTATTAGTGGGCAAGAGTCCGGCGCGCTGGTTACCTGACTTCTTCTATCAAAAGATAGAGACTGAGGTTCATACATTCGAGAGTCCAAACTTCCTTCCCACGGCTAAAAACAAGCAGGTAAACCTGTTGAACAGTATTTCATATAACGTGTTGCGTTCACATAAATATGTGCAAAGCATCCGTTACATCAACCGGATGATCCGGGAAACAGAAGCCGAGGTTGTGGTAAACTTCTACGAACTGTTATCCGGGCTGACATACGCCTTTTGCCGACCTAAGGCGGAGATGGTGTGTATAGCCCACCAATACATCTTTCTGCACCCCGACTTCAAGTTTCCCGGATCGAATCCCTGCCTGTTGGCCCTGCTCAGATTCTTCACCCGCCTCACGGCCATAGGAGCCAACAAAAAGCTGGCTTTATCTTTCCGGTCGATGCGCGAGATCACGAAAGACCACCTGGTCGTTGTTCCGCCCCTGCTGCGCGATGAGATATTAAAGCTACAGCCGGAAAACGGGGATTACCTGCTTGGCTATGTGATAAACAGCGGATTCAGTGAAGAAGTCATCAAATGGCACCGGAACAATCCGGAGGTAGATATCCGCTTCTTCCGGGACAATAAAAAGACGGCGGAACAGACTGTTGTCAACGGGCGGCTCTCTTTCCATCCGTTAAACGACGAACGTTTCCTGCATGACATGGCAGGGGCGAAAGGCTATGCTACAACAGCAGGATTCGAGTCGGTATGCGAAGCCATGTATTTAGGCAAACCGGTATTGATGGTGCCTGCCCATATCGAGCAGGAATGTAATGCGTACGATGCCTCGAAGGCCGGCGCCGGTATTGTTTCTTCCGGTTTCGAACTCGACCGCCTGCTTGAGCTGTCGGAAACATACAAACCCAATGCTTACTTCAAACATTGGGTAGACCGGGCGGACTGGATTATTTTAAGAGAATTTGATCCGGATCTGATTTTCAGGGATCATTCTTCCTTACTGAATACATATTCCCCTTTCGGAGGCAGGGCTGTTAAGTTCTAATCAGATAGTATAAGAGTTCTTTGACATTATTATTAGCAAAATATTCAGAAGCATATTTAATTGATTTGTTTTTTGCTTTCAGTATATTGAAACATCACCGAAGGGGAGATCGACGCGCTGTCGTTCGCCGAGGCCGGACGGACGGATGTGATCTCGGCGCCCACCGGGGCAAACAGGAACCTGGCGTGGATGGACCGGTTCGTGAAGACGCACCTGGAAGACAAACGGGTGGTCTACGTAGCCGTGGACGCCGACCGCAAAGGAGAGGAACTGGGCAGGGAACTGATACGCCGGCTGGGCGCGGGACGCTGTCGGATAGCGGCCTACCCGGAAGGATGCAAGGACGCGAACGACGTGCTGGTCAAACCCGGCGGGGAGGCCCTGCTGCGAACCCTGAAGGAAGCCGCGGAAATACCGCTGGAAGGGGTGTTCACGATAGGGAGCGTGAGCGCCGAACTCAGACTGCTGTTCGAGAAAGGCATGGAACGCGGAGCGGATACCGGATGGGAGAACTTCGACCGGTACTGCACCTTCGAAACGGGAAG
>JAIRNG010000045.1 GCA_031258135.1 Mediterranea sp. (in: CFB group bacteria) | reverse complement strand
CGATATAACGCCAATGTACACTATTACCAGATGGATGAACTGGTCAGGTTGCTACGTTCCCGTATGCCTGAAACACCGGTTCTGTTAACCACTCCCCCAGGCTCATACGAAAGTTTCCGCCGGCGCCGGCGCCGGCGGACCTATTCCGTCAATCCAAGGACGGTAACAGCCGTGAACGCTATACGCAATTACGGGAAAGACCGGAATCTGGCCGTATGGGACATGTACAACGTAGTGGGAGGCAAGGAGCACGCCTGTACGAACTGGTGGAAGTCCGGGTTAATGCGCACCGACCACATACATTACATGGCGGATGGTTATGTTTTACAGGGTGGACTCTTAGTTGAAGCACTCATAAACACATACAACGGATATGTCTCTGATTGATATAGACTTCGGGAAGCTATGCGGACTGTTTGCGTATGACCCGCAGACGCCGATGATGTTCGGCAGCGGAGTGTTTCTATGGTTCTTTGCCGGATTCATTATCATATACGCCCTGCTGAAGAGATCAGACACCCCCCGTATCCTTTTTGTTACGCTGTTTTCCTATTACTTCTATTATAAAAGTAGCGGAACCTGTTTCTTCCTGTTGGCGGTAGTGACGGTCAGCGACTTTCTCATCGCCCGGTGCATGGAGCATGCCGTCCGGCAAGGGATACGCAAGGCCTTGGTTACGGCCAGTCTGGCCGTCAATCTGGGGCTGCTTTGTTATTTCAAATACACCAACTTCTTCGCAGGGATCGCCGCCTCCATTACCGGTGGAACATTTGTCGCTTCGGACATTTTCCTGCCGGTGGGAATATCTTTCTTCACTTTTCAGTCCCTGAGCTACACGATAGATGTCTACCGCCGGCAGATCATTCCGTTAAACAACCTGTTGGACTATGCGTTTTATGTATCCTTCTTCCCCCCGCTGGTCGCCGGCCCGATCATCCGCGCCCGCGACTTTATCCCGCAAATCCGTAAGCCGCTGTGTGTTACCCGGGAGATGTTCGGACAGGGTGTATTTTATATCTTATGCGGATTATTCAAGAAAGCCATCCTGTCGGATTATATCGGCGTTAACTTTGTGGAACGCATCTTTGCCAATCCTGCCTTGTATTCGGGTGTGGAGAACCTGATGGGGGTCTACGGATATGCGTTGCAGATCTATTGCGACTTTTCGGGTTATAGCGACATGGCCATCGGTATTGCCTTGCTGTTGGGCTTTCACGTGAACAGGAACTTCGATTCTCCCTATAAATCGGCTTCCGTTACCGGATTCTGGCGGCGCTGGCACATCTCGCTGTCCAGTTGGTTACGCGATTATCTGTATATCTCCCTTGGCGGAAATCGCAAGGGAAAGTTTCGCCAGTACTTCAATCTTATGATCACCATGTTTCTCGGCGGACTGTGGCATGGCGCTTCATGGAACTTTATCATCTGGGGCATGTTTCACGGGGCAGCCCTTGCCTTACATAAAGCGTGGACGGCCGTCACAGGCCGGAAAAAAGGAGAGGAAAGCAGCGGTGTCCGGCGGGTATTCGGCGTGATCCTTACGTTTCATTTCGTTTGTTTCTGCTGGATATTCTTCAGGAACGCTACGTTTGAGGGCGCCATGGAGATGCTCCGTCAGATAGCCGCCAACTTCCAACCCCAGCTTTTGGGGCAACTGATTGACGGATACCGGTACGTATTTGCGCTGATGTTATTGGGCTTCCTGTTGCATTTCGCTCCGGCCAAATGGGAAGCGGTCTTTGCCCATCGCATCATCCGGCTGCCTCTACCCGGCAAAGTTGCGCTAATGGTCGTACTTATTTATCTGGTTATTCAGGTGAAAAGCAGCGAAATTCAACCTTTCATTTATTTTCGGTTCTAAGTTTCCAAACTCAACGTAACAATCTTATATCGGTTTACCGGTAAAGCCCTTGTTTATGTTTTAATCTCCGGTAAATCTCCAACGTTTTTTCAAGGCAGTACGCTCAGCGTATATGCGTGTGCATACGTCAAAAAAACATGAACGTTTATCCTTTGTTTTTTCAGAAGAAGAGCCTGTTGAACCGGCTATCTGACAGTTGAGTCCATTGTTCGTCCGGAATATATATCGGAAAAAACGATTAAGTGTTTGCTGGTGTGGCAATATAAAGGCCAAAAATTCATTAAACACAGGGACACAGGCTTTGTTTCTAATTAATATAATAAGAAGACAGAGTTACACTGAGACTTCGCTTTAGTAAGTTGTAAATTGTAAATCGTCTAATCGTAAATCGTAAATAACCCTATTGGTTCAACCAGAGTTCGGGGTTCAACTGTTCCCGTTCTTTGCGCAATTGAAAGTGCAGGATTGTACGTTTATTATCTGTTTTGTCTGAGAAGATCGCGCCCAGGCTTTGTCCTGTCTTGACTTTATCGCCTCTCTTGACCGAAGCGGATGACAGGTTACAATATACCGATATATAGTTGCCGTGGCGCACGAGCACATTAGATAGACCGCTTACCTCGAATACGGATGTTACTTCGCCATCAAAAATAGCGCGGGCCTGCGCTCCGGGGTGTCCTTGAATATCGATGCCTGTATTGTCTAATTTCACATTACGTAATCCCTGCACATTATACTTTCCATAACGGTTCACAATCCTGTACGTACCGGTTACGGGAACAGGCAATTTCCCGCGGTTATTAACAAAACTGCCGGATAGCTTGCGATCGGCTTTATTTAATGAGAAAGTTCCGGCAGAAGATTTGGTTGCAGAACCGGCCGCCTTACGCGATTTCTCTATTTCCTCAGCAATCAGCTTATCGATACGGGCGTTCAGTTTATTCGCTTCGCTTCGTCTTTTATTCAGCTCGCTTTGAAGGGCGGTTTGTTTTTTCTGTAACGAGGCGAGTAAGTTCCTTTTCACCCGTTCTTCCGTCTCCAGGCGTTCCCGCTCTTCATCCCGCTCTTTCAATAGCCTTTCTTTCACTTTTTTAGCGGCTTGCAGTTCTTCTCTTTTCTTCTTGACAGTATGCTGCTTTTCCAGTATCTCTTTACCTTGCAAGCGTTGGTAAGTGGCATACTCTTTTACATAGCGGAGTCGCCGGTAGGTTTGGGCCAGCGTTTCGGCCGAGAAAATAAAAAGCAGTTTCTTTTCGACGATGCGGTTTTGATAAAGGTACTGCACGGAAGCCTCGTATTTTTTCTTTTTATCGTTCAGATTCCCTTCCAACCGCTTTAGTTCACGCTCCATGGCGTTAAGTTGCCGGTTGATGGTTTCCATGTCATGGTTGATCTGTTGAATATATCGTTTACGTTCAGCGACCTGTCCGGTAAGCGTGTTTAAACTGTTTAGTTGTCCGGTAACGTCGTTCTTTGTCGAACGGAGGAGCGTTTCGGATTCCCTGATTTGTTTCTGCAACGCGGCATGCCTTTTCTCCAACTCTTTGATCGCGCTATTCGTTTGTGCAAAGAGGGGGATAGCCAGGCACATATACAAGGTCAGACCAACGGAAAACCGTTTCATAAATTCTCCAGTATTTTTAAGATATCACTTAACCCGACCTGTTCATAACGGGCGGGAACATTTGTTGGGATCAGCGTTTGCTCATCCACCGACAAGCGGGATAATTCAAGCGTCGCCCGGCCGGGATCGTCCTTTTTCCCGATGAGCACCGTCATTTCCGTGGGAAATGTTGTCTCGCCGACAGGCACAAAGTTATCATACTCCCATTGCAAACGACGGGAGGATGAATGAGGCTCTATCGAACTGCTTACCAGACGGTGGGTTTGCGATGAGGTCAGAAACGAGTAAACAAACTCACGGGATTTGCGGAACAGTTGCACGCCGTCGTTCTCCCGCCTCTGAGCCTGAAAAGAAGAGTAATCTTTCCGGGCCAGGCTGTTTTTACCCGGTAGAAAAATGGTGTTGGAGAACAGGGATTGCAGTATCGGAAAATCGATTTCCGTATGAAACACTTCGCGGAGTTCGGAAACCGGCGCTGAAACATATCGCTTATTCATACGATCGATGACGAGTATGGTTTCCGGTGAGATTTCAATACGGGCGGCTTCCGTACGGATGATGGGCAGGAGCAATGAGATACGGATCAACCGGTCGCGCTGCATGTTAAGCGTGCCGCTCAGGGTGTATTCCCCTTTTTTCAACGGTATGGTCAACCGGATACGGGAGGAGAAGGAGTCAAAAGCCGGAGCGTTTTTTATCACGGCCTCCAGTTGTTCTTCACCGGTCAGGTGCATATCGCTTCCGCTCCGAACGGCCATCCTGCCGGACTTGCACGATACAAGCAGTCCAACGGACAGCAGTATGGTCAGTGCGACTTTCATATATTTTCTCAGATCAATCATGTTTTCCGGGTATATACTTTCCCTTTTTTATTTTCTGTTCCAGCGTTTTTGATTCGCCGCCCATTTCCATAGCCTTTGACCAAAACGCCATTGCGCCGTCAACATCGCCATTCATATAATAGATGTCTCCGGCATGTTCGATAATGACGTCGCTTTCATCTCCTCCGTTTTTCAGCGCATCGTCAATAAACAGGCGCGCCTGAACGAAATCGCCTTTTTCAAAAAGGATCCAGGCATACGTATCCAGATAAGTCGAATTTCCGGGTTCGGCTTTCACGGTCTTGTAACTCATCTCCTCGGCGCGGTCAAGGTCGCGGCGTTCAATGGACAGGTAATACGCATAGTTGTTCAATGCGCCCATATTCGAGGGGTTATAGACCAGCGCGGAGTCATAGGCCGAATAGGCTTCCTTCATCTGCTTGCGGGTGTGCTGGATATCGCCGATCATACTGTAAAAGTCGGAGATGATCGTCTTGTCCGTCTGACCCGTTACATGTTTCAACGCTTCTTCGTATGCAGACAGCGCTTCATCATATCTCTTTTCCTGATAACAGGCTATGCCCAGATAAAAATAAAATTCGACCTTGTCGGGAGAAACTTCGATGCCGGGTTTACAGATACGGATCGCCCTTTCGTAATCTTTTTTACGGATCGCCGTTCCGAGGAGGGTCATGCGGGCGGCGGTGTTTGCCGGGTCCAGTTGCAGGATATGTTCCAGCACGGGGATCGTCCGGTCTTCCATCTTTTTCGACAGCAGGTACTGGACGTACAACACAGGGATATCGATATTTTCGGTGTCCTGTTCGATCATACGATCGAAGAGGGAAATGATTTCCGTGCTGTCCTTGCGCGATTGGGCGTCGCCTACGATAAACTGCCGCATCAGGTTCAGTTTCAGGTCGGCAGAGGCTTCTTTATTCAACAGGATCGTATCCAATTGGCGGTAATAGAGTTCTTTCTCGCCGATGGCGTCATAGTAGGTGGCCATCGAGATTTGCGCCAGCGGATTGCCGGGCTCGCGTTCCAGCACTTTTTTATAGATGTCATAAGCCTCTTCCTGTTTGCCGTTCTGCAAATAGATGTCTCCCCGGATCGTCAGATAGTGCATGTCCAGCGGATACTCTTTTACTAAGTTATCTATTTCCTGAAAGGCTTTCTTATCGTCTTTCATTTGCAGATAAATACGGAACTTCTCCATGCTGATCTGTTCACTCTTGCCCGTTTTGTCTTCCAGGCGATTCAGTGTAGAGATCGTTTTCTCAAAATCCTGTTGCCTGGCGTACAGATCCGATAGAACAAACAGAGGTTCCTGTTTCTCCGGGAAGCGGGTAGTCATAGATTCCATGAGGGCGATTGCCTCTTCTGTCTTGTCCTGTTGTTGGTATAAAGCGGCTAAAGCCTGGCTATACCAATAGTTATCGGGAGCATAAGCCGCAGCTTGCTTTAAATACCCGAGGCCAAGTTCTTTTTGTCCCAGATGTTGATAGTATTGAGAAATTTCGTATAACACGGAGGGTGCATGCGGGTCTATTTCCAGACAATGCCGATACAGGTCGAATGACACGTCGTACTTGTCCTGCGCTTTCATACGGGTTGCTTCCAGAAAGAAGTAATCGTATTTCCGTTGCTGTACGGGGGTAAGTTGCCGGTATGGCGACAAGGCCGCCTCCTGCGATCTGAGGGTCTTGCGGGATGAGGTGCAGGAAATAAATACACCTGCAAGCATGGCCGTAACAAGGAGCAAGCCTTTGATTTTATTCATTGTTTCCTGATGGTTGGTCGTTAGAAATCACCGTCCCGTATGTCCGAATCCTCCGGCGCCGCGTTCCGTATCGTCCAGCGCGTCCGTCAATAGCCATTCGCCCTGTTCGTGACGGGCGATAACCATTTGTGCTATGCGCTCGCCGTCTTCAATGACGAATGTCCCGGAGGAGAGGTTAACCAGTATGATGCAAATTTCTCCCCGGTAGTCCGCATCGATCGTTCCCGGGGAATTCAGCACCGTGACGCCTTGCTTGAGGGCAAGTCCGCTACGCGGGCGTATTTGCGCTTCATATCCCGGAGGCACGGCGATATACAGGCCTGTAGGAACCAGGCAACGCTGCAACGGTTCTAATGTTATGGGTTTGTCGATGTTGGCGCGGATGTCCATTCCTGCCGATAATTTGGTCGCATACTTCGGAAGCGGGTGCTTCGATTTGTTTATTACCTGTATCTGCATAATTCATTTGTTTACGCTATTCATGTGCGAAAATAGATATTTTACCCCTATTTTTCATACATTTGCAGGAGTTAAACGCTCAGTATTTTAAGTTTTTAAGGTTTGAGGGAGAAATATGGATTGGAGGAAACTTATATCGGCTCAACGTTTCGGTATGGAAGATGTTGACAGTCTCCGGCAGGAAAATCGTTCGGAGTTCCAACGTGATTATGACAGGCTGATCTTTTCTGCGCCTTTCCGCCGGTTACAGAACAAGACGCAGGTTTTCCCGCTGCCCGGCAGCGTATTCGTTCACAACAGGTTGACTCATAGCCTTGAGGTATCCAGTGTCGGCCGTTCTTTGGGAAATGACAGCGCCAGGGCCATCCTCGAAAAACATCCGGAATTGCGGGACTCTTTCCTGCCTGAGATCGATTCGATCGTTTCGGCGGCATGCCTCGCCCATGATCTGGGCAATCCGCCGTTCGGCCATTCGGGCGAACGCGCCATTTCAACTTATTTCTCCGAAGGGAAGGGGCTGGAACTTAAAGATAAACTCTCAGACAGGCAATGGCAGGACCTAATCCACTTTGAAGGAAACGCCAACGCTTTCCGTCTCCTCACCCACCGGTTCGAGGGCCGGAGAAAAGGCGGGTTCGCCATGACGTACACGACGTTGGCGTCCATCGTGAAATATCCATTCTCGTCGAATCTGGCGGGAACGAAAGGGAAGTTCGGCTTTTTCATCAGTGAAGAGGAGAGCTTCCGCCACATAGCCGACACGCTGGGGCTTAAAAGATTGAACGACGACCCGTTGAAATACGTACGCCATCCGCTGGTCTACCTTGTGGAGGCGGCAGATGACATCTGCTATCAGGTGATGGACATTGAAGATGCATACAAACTTAAAATCCTGACCACGGAAGAGACCGTCAATCTGTTCATGGACTATTTTGATGAAAACAGACAGAGCAGGATTCGTGAAACGTTCACCCGCGTAAGCGACAAAAACGAACAGATAGCTTACTTGCGCTCGTCCGTTATCGGGCTATTAATAAAGGAGTGCACGCAACTGTTCGTCAACAGTGAAGAGGCTATTCTGGCGGGTGAATTTGAAGGCACTCTTATCGAACATATTTCCGGACGCGCGTTGAGTGCATACATGAACTGCAGGGACATCTCTTTTAAAAAAATCTACCGCTCACGCGATGTGCTCGACATCGAACTGGCCGGATTTCACGTCATCGAAACGCTGCTCGACCTTATGATCGATGCGGTAACCTCTCCGGAAAAAGCGTACTCGCAACTGCTCATCAGCCGCGTTTCGGATCAATATAGCATAAAGGCGCCCGAACTTTACGATCGCGTCCAGGCGGTACTCGATTATGTTTCAGGCATGACGGATGTCTTCGCCCTCGACTTATACCGGAAAATTAAAGGGAATAGCCTTCCGGCGGTTTAGTTGGGAGTTGGGGGGTTGGAACGGCGTTTAGACGGAATTTTCAACGCAGATTCCCGCAGATTTCCGCAGATTATAAAAATAAAGCCTGCGTATATCTGCGGGAATCTGCGTTGAGCATGACGGTGCGGTAAATCGTCAAAGCCAATGCTCTGAGTTTAAATTTAACCCATGAGCATGCGTTTCAACACCACGGTCGCCGATATTTCGCGGTTGGCCGCTTCGGGTATAACGATGGATTGCGGGCTTTCGATCACTTCGTCCGTGACGATCATGTTGCGGCGGACGGGCAGGCAGTGCATGAAGTATGCCTGGTTTGTTACCGCCATCTGCCGGTCGCTCACCGTCCAGTTGCGGTCCTTGCTCAGTATTTTTCCGTAATTGTCGCCGCTGTATGCCGACCAGTTCTTGGCGTAGATGAAGTCCGCGCCTTCAAACGCCTTCATCTGATCGTATTCCACCCTGGCCTTGCCGACGAATGTAGCGTCAAGTTCATAACCCTCCGGGTGAGTGATGACAAATTCATAGTCCGTCTCGTTCATCCATTCCGCAAAAGAGTTGGGCACCGCCTGCGGCAAGGCGTTCGGGTGCGGCGCCCAGGTCATGACCACCTTCGGGCGCGCCGTCCGTTTGTATTCCTCAATCGTGATCAGGTCGGCAAAACTTTGTAGCGGGTGGCGTGTCGCCGCCTCCATCGAGAATACCGGCCGGCCGGAAAGTTCGATAAAGGGGTTGATGATCGTTTCCTGATAGTCGAGGTCGCGGTCTTCCAGACGGGCGAAAGCGCGTATGCCAATCACGTCGCAATAGCAACCCATCACGGGAATAGCCTCGAGGATATGCTCCGGCTTGTTGCCGTCCATAATAACTCCCCGCTCCGTTTCCAGCTTCCAGGCTCCCTGGCCGATGTCGAGAACAATGACATTCATCCCCAGATTCATGGCCGCCTTCTGCGTGCTCAGCCGGGTGCGCAGGCTCGAGTTGAAAAAGACCATCATCAATGTTTTGTTCCGTCCCAGATCGACGTATTTGAAACGGTCACGCTTTATCTCAAACGCTTCATCCAAGGCAGCCCTCAGATTACCCGTATCATGTACATTTGTAAATTGTTTCATCTTTTCCTGTTATTAATAACGGGCGGCAAGATAGAAATAAAGCGCTGTATTTGCAAATCAAAGTGAAATATAAATGCAGTATTCGGACTTTTGATTCATTTATACTGTAGTTATAGTATTTAAACACTGTTTGGTATGAAAAATATCGCTTACTTCTTCATCCTGTTTTTGCTGGGCTGTGATCACAATATCGGTAATAAACCGGAAGTCGTGACCTGCATCGAAAATTTTCCTTTGTCCTTATGTATTGACCCGTCATTTCCTTACCTGCCCCTCGCCCTCAATCAACCATTTGTACGTGGTGATCTCCTCCAGGCCCATGGGGCCGCGCGCATGAACTTTCTGCGTGCTGACGCCTATTTCCGCCCCCAGGCCGAACTGCGCTCCATCGGTGAAAGCCGTCGATGCATTGGTATATACGCAGGCGGCGTCCACCAGTCGGGCAAAAAGCCGTGCATGCTCTCTACACTCCGTGATGATACACTCACTGTGCCTTGAACCGTATTCGGC
>JAIRNG010000005.1 GCA_031258135.1 Mediterranea sp. (in: CFB group bacteria) | reverse complement strand
GCAGCAGTAAGTATCCGGAGAGGTATAAGATACGTATTTTCACCGACCGCACCGGATATCCCGCTGATGGCTGACAGTTTACCCGTATAAGCAAAGGAAACGGAATCTCCGGAAATCGTTTCTCCTTCGGGGATCGTAACGGAAGTACGGGTGGGAAATTCATCGGCGGGGAACTGTACATAACTCGTTTCATTTTTCGCATTGTAAAGTTCCACTAATGCTTCATCTCTCAGAAAGCTCACTTTTGTATTACTTGCCACCGGCAAAACGGAATGAACCGGAAATTTGATCCATAACGTATCCGCCACCTTCGTTCCGTCATGATAGAGAAGCGATCCATTGTTGACGCTTTGGACAATGGTGTAATTTATCGTTTGTTCTTTTGCATCGATATAGACTTCGTTGGATGCATCGGAACCCGTTGTTTTCCGGAAGTCGTTAATATCTTCGTTGCATCCGCCAATCGCCAGAACACAGGCAAGCAGTGTTAATGCGCAAGCATATTCTGTTACTGTCAGATTCTTCATATTATTGCTCTTGTTTTTTTAGTGATTAGTACTAATATTACTGTTATATATAAAGATTGATTAAGTACGTACTTAGATAAATCGTATGGTATGAAAGGCCATTATTTCTTCTTATAATCCAATCCGACAATCTTACCCATGCCTGTAAAAGACATGGCTACCTGCTTGGCGGCCAACGACGGTTTCTCCTCGACAGCTTTAGGCGTAGGATATCTGGCCATTTCCAGTTCTCCGCTGTTCGAACCGCTTTTCAGGGTAAAGACTTCCAACTTGCCGCCTTCCGCCTTCCCTTTGGAAGCGTTGTACGTAGCCACTGCCAAACCTTTTTCCAATTCACTGCCGTGGAAAACACCCGTACCGTTCGTATTGGGAAGCAGGAATTTGAAAGCGGTTATTTCACTGTAGCCGTCTTTTACAAACAAATCCGTTATCTCCGTTTCTACAGAAACAATACCTGATATATCGGCCTTAAAGACTTTGTTGTCGTCCGTTACATAATAAATAAACGGAATATCCGCCTGGGGATACGCAGCCACAAATTTAGCCCTGCCGATGGCGCTGGATGCCGGAAAATCAGATCTTGTCCTTCTGTCGGCAGCAGCCCACGGTGTTGTGGGCGCCGACTTTCCGGCAAACCGAATATAACAGTAGCCTCCACTCTTTAGCTTTATGATAGCAAAACCATCGATCGAAGTAATTGACGACCCGAAAACCTCACCCATAGTCACTACGTCGTCATAATCACTGTCCGTAAAGCTAAACGGCGCGGTTCCCGTTTCCGTATCGATAGGTTTGGAATAATACGCGTCGCCGAAAGTATAAGCCGAGACGTTATTATGCGGACATGCAAACATAAAACGGCGGTTATCCTTATCCCATAATGTAGCGCTGGTGGCGACCGTGGAACCATGAGCGCATATTTCCTTCAGCGGTTCAAACCTCGAACCGTCTTTAGGCCATATTCTACCATCACTACCTTTCTCACCCTCCATATTCATCGGGTTGCACAGATAGCGTACCATAGGGTATATCGAGTACAGGAACCAATTGCCTTCTCCCTCTTCGTTCACGTGATAGAACCATACCTTACAACCTAAATAGTCCGTTATCCTCATCTTTCCGGCAATAACCGGCTTGCCTTTCTGCACGTAGTTCACATCAAGATAGGAACCTGCTTCAACAGTCGTTTCAATGTTATAGGCGGGTTTCCATGACAGATCTTTAGAGGCAAGACGGGTAGTGTATTGGTCCGTCAGGATATAGATCGTATAACTTGTCCCGTCAGTCTCAGTCGGTAACGGAGCTAAATTATTGTTTGACCCTGCGGTAACGATGTCGATCGGTTTCACGCCGGCACGGGGAATAGTCGACTGTATCCCTTCCAACACATTTCTGGACAACGCAAATATCGTGTCCACAGACACGTATGAAACCATATCCACGTCATATCCGTCTTCCGTTTCGCACAAGGCCATATAACCCACAGGAGCGGGCAATTCGATCCTGAACACTTTCCGGTAAGGGATATCCGTCTTCTCATTGTATGCTTCGAAAGCCATGGTACGATTCCTGCCGATGTCACCCGCAATCTCCTGATCCAGATCAAGACCCTCCTGCAGAAGTTTCCACGCGTTATCATAGTAGTACCATTTATAAGTGAATTCATTCGCATCGGTTCCCAGCGCATACACCAAGCGGGGAGTTATTTTCAGCTGATAGCCCAGATAAACGGGGTATGAATTAGCTATACCCAGAATGGAGTCCACGCGGTTAATATCCTGATAGTTATAATTACCTTTGTCTTCGTTACAGGCAGCCAGGCCTATCAGGATAAGGGCAATGGCTGTTGCAAATAACTTATTTACACTATGTTTCATAATTCCAATCTTAATTGTTAAAGCCATGTAGGATAGTTGGATTTTACTTCATTACCGTTTTCGTCCAGCAACGGTTGTCCGTCATGGGCGTCTTTCCAATCGGCCAGATAATGGTTGAGCAGTACAATAAGACCAAACGTGATAGGGTTTGGGAACCTCGCGTTGAAAACGGTTGTGGGATTTTCCGTTGCCGTATCGTACTCGAAATGTTCACGTGGGAAGCCGGTGGCGGCGCATATCGCATCCAGCTTCGTGTGGCTGTAGGGGCCAAAGAAGGTCTGGAATCTGGTGAGCATCGCTTGCCAGAGGCTGGGCATCTCCTTTTTGGCATCGAAATAGATGTAGTATTCAATGCCGGACATGATGTTATAGGAGTCTGAGCGGACGTATGTATAGTCAACGTGAAAGTAGTCGTTAGGCGCCAGCCTGAACCGGGCAAGCAACGTAGTTGTCCGGAGCTTTTCCGTATTCTTCAGTTTGATTCTGAGCGTACCGGTAGTTTCGCCGGCCGGAATCACCGAAGGCTGTATCTCGAAATCTTCTCCTTCTACGGCAGACGATTCGCCGGCAATCAGCTCCACTGCAACCGGACGGTCCACAGCAGCCGGATTACCCATAGTCTTTACTTTCACGGCTATGGTGGAATCCGTCTTGATCACTTTGTCGTACCCGAAAAGAATATTCAGCTTGTTGGGATTGGAGGTATCATAATTTTGCTTGCTGAGCTCCGTAAGAGTCCAGGATGCGTAATCGAAGTAGATACGGTCTACATCATCATACGTAGGCAACGCATCATAATCGCAGGATGTCAGGATTCCCGCAGCAATCATTACTGTCAATACTATCTTTTTCATACTTTTCTCGTTTAGATATTTTTTTCTTCATCCGGCACAGGTATCGTATAGTTGGCGCGTGCTACACCTACGGTTCCCTCTCTGCTTCCGTTTACCATGGCCGGGCTCTGGATTCGTTTGTGATAGAACCAAGCCTGGCCTTCGCCAAAAAATTCGCGATAGTATTCCCGCGTGAGCATTTCCCGTATTTCCGTTTCAGTCGCGTCCGCACTCAAATAATACTGATCACTGCTTACTCTTTTTTCAAGCACCTTATTCACTAATCCGGCAGCGCCGGTGGTATTTCCCTGCTTCATGGCCTCTTCAGCCTGTATGTAATACATTTCGGATACGCGCAGTAACGGCTGAAAATCATTCAGCGCAGAAAAATCTTCATTGGCCACCACTTTGTATCTGGAAGAAACATAAGTGGCATCGGAAGGGAAGAGTAGGGCACTGGCGTTACCCAGCGGGAGCAGGTTGGAAAAGCCCCATTGTTTGGCTCTTACATCCAGATTCGCCAATTGGTCCACACTGATGTCACTGCTGTATTCTTTAAAGATGTTCTTCTTCAGATTATTCTCATTCACAACATAGATTTCATTCGTAATGACTTCTCCCAGATACCAGTTTTTCGATCTTGTCCTGAAATCAGGGTTGTTGATGCCGAACACGACCTCGGAAAAGAAAAGATAATTATTCTCATTTACGACATTCCCTTTCACCGCCCAATGAAAAACCTTGTCTTCCTCGATCCGGTCGGTAATGACTTTGGCTACCGCCGCAGCCTCCGCATCTCTGCCGATATATTGCAGTACACGCGCTTCCAGACCTTTCAGGGCATAATAATTCATCCGCCGGTTCCGGTTTTTATAAAAGCCGTCCTGTAAAGCGTTCGTGACGCTTTCCGAAGCGGGGTCCAGAATCGGGTCGTCCAACAGCAGACGCTCCGCCTCTTCCAGATCTTTCTGCAGGAAACCGATATACTCTCCTTGTGTGCAATATACATCCTCCTCATATCCGTCATGGTTCAGTGTAATGTCGGCTTCCCGGTTGTAAGGCAGCACCTTGTCCGTGGCGTTCGCATTGTAAGGATATGGCCCGAACAAACGGAAAAGGTCGAAGTGCAGGTAAGCCCTCAGTCCGTAGGCTTCGCCCAGAAGGAGATTCCTGTGTTCTTTTGAGAGCACTGCCGGCGATTCGTTCACGCCCTTGATGTAGTTATTGATATTCAACAGCGTGCCATAACCGCTCTTCCAGATGTTGAGCAGCTTGCTTTTAGCTTTATCGCCTGTATAATTCCAATTGGAGAATTGGAGGATCACATCCGAAGGCATATTTGCAGTTGCTGATGAATAAACATAATAGTGCGCCATCGCTTCTATGGAAGTCTGCGACAGTTGTCCGCCATACAGGTTTTCTCCTGCCATCTGCCGGTACAAGCCATTCAACGCACTGTTGATGTAATCTTCGTTGGAGTATTGCTTTTCCTCCCGTACTCTATCTTTCGGGTCCACATCCAGCCAGTCATTGCAGGCGCTGCATACCAGCGTCAACAGGAAACTTACAATATAGATTTTCTTATTTTTCATATCTGATCAACTTGTTTAGTCGGTTTATAATTCAGAAGCGGGCGCTTATACCCATGGAAACTGACCGTTCAAAGGGATAGTCGATACCTCTTTCTGCACGGATCGTGCTCAGGCGGAACAGTTCGCTCATGGAAACACTCACTTTGAGGTCTTTTACTCCGGTAGATTTGAGCCATTTGTCACCGGAGAAATCCCAGGAAATTTTACCGCTTTCCGCAGTGAAATAATTCTCCCGCTGGATAAAGCGCGAAGACATCTGGGTTGATGAGGCGGTGGTAATGTTCTCGGCAATTCCTTTGAATTGCGTCACGTCGCCCGGGTTCTGCCATCTGTCGTACAAAGCCCGTCTATCCTGATTGTACACGATGTTGCTAGACGAAATATTTTCCACTTTGCCGAACAATGCGCTATTGAACTTGTATCCCCCCAGGCTGTACCGGAAATTGAAATTAGCTATGATCTTCTTCCACCGGAAACCAACGCCGAATATACCTTTTATATCGGGATTCGAATCCGCCACTTTCACGCGGTCGTCAATATTGAATGTGGAAGTCGGGACGCCGTCTTTGGTCAGGAATACCTCACGTCCGGTAGCAGGATCGATGCCCAAAGAGCGGACCGCCCACAAGGCCGAAGGACTGTTACCATCCTGGAAGCGGACAAGTGAATTGGGATTGAGAGAGGGACTGGAATAGTTTTCATCCGATTTGAATGCCTCGTTGAGGTTTTGCAACGCATCGATGAAACCGCCGTACTCGGAACGGAACGTATTTCCGGTCAGACGGACGTTCAACGAAATCCGTTTGGCTACGTCGCGCAGGATATAATATCCCAGCGTAAATTCCAATCCCTGAGTTTTGATAAATCCCATATTCACCGGATATTGGGATGTACCCGAAGAGGGTTTCTGGTCCATTTGCACTACCATGGGGTCGGTCTTCGTCCGGTAAACATCCAGCGTAGCGCTTAACCGGTTATTTAACAAGCCGACATCGATACCAACCGATGCTTTGTTTACCACCTGCCATTTCAGATTGGGGTTGGCGTAACCGGAAAGATAAGAGGCCGTACCGAATATATCACTTCCCGAATAGTAGCTGTATACGTTCGTACTGTAATTGCTTACATTCTGGTTACCGTTGATACCGTAAGAACCGCGTATCTTCAGTTCCTGCAAGAACTTCCAGCCTTCGGCAAACGCTTCTTTATGTATGTTCCAACCTGTACCTACCGACCAGAAGTTCTGGAATTTCCGGTTGCGGCCGAACGCCGTAGTGCCGTCGGCATTGTAGTTCACATCGAACAGGTAACGGTATTTATAATTGTAATTGAACGCCGTCAGGAAAGAAACGTTCCGGTCAATAGTTTCCGTATAACCGGAACGCGTGCCTTCTTTATAGCCGTATCCAAACGACGGTATGCCTTCCACCCCGACAGGGAACCCCGTAACAATGTAGGATTCGGAGTTTCTTTGATCGGATTGGGCCGATGCTCTTCCGGTGAAAGTCAGGTTATGGGCATCTGCGAACGACAGGGCATAATTCATCGTGGTGTTCACATTGTACCGCCAATTCCGTCCCTTGTTGGAGGTATATTCTCCTTTCCGGGTATAATCCAGACCGATGTATGAGGTGTTTTTGGGGTCTTTGAAAGAGACTCCGTCAGACGTAGTGCTGCTTAGTTGCGCGGTTGCCGACCAACGTAGCTTCTCGGTGATACGCCAGTCAAAAGAAAGATTGTCGGTTAACGTCTGATTCTTCGTATCCTTTCTTGAAGCAAGCGTCGCATTATACAGTGGATTGTACGAATCGGACCCTATACTATAATACGCGTCCCAAAACTTGTCCAGGATTTCCGGGATGGTTCCGTCCGGATTCCGCATCTCATAATATGGATTCGCATTGACGAAGTCAGAGAATGATCCCCATGAACCGTCGTGTCCGTTAGTAAAAGAAACACTCAGGTTATTGGAGACGCTGATGCTTCCTTTACGGTATGTCAGACGCATATTTCCGCCAAAGGTCTGCCGCCAGGAATCCTTCATTACACCGTTCACATTCCTATAATTGACTCCGACCTGATAAAGCAGGTCTTTGTTTCCTCCCGATATATCCAGCGAATGGTTATGGGTCAGAGCCGTCCGTATAGGCGCTTTCAGCCAATAGGTATCGACGCCTCTTTTTACGTTCTCCAGGCGGTTCGTGTAATCAGCTATTCCGCCCGCGTTTCCGCTCCAGTCGGTAATGCTTCCGTATCGCCCGGACTTTAATTCAAACTCCAGCTTCTCGGCGGCATTCATCATGTTGTATTCGCTCAGATCGGCTGTTGCTACTTTAAAATCGCCCCCATAGTTAATCATCACTTCTCCTGTTTTGGGTTTGATCGTCTCGATAACGACCACACCGTTACCTCCCTTGGAACCATAGATGGCCGTAGAACCGGCATCCTTCAGGATCGTAATGGATTCAATGCGGTTGACGTCGAGGTCATTCACTGCTTGCAGCGTGGTTTCGAAACCGTCCAGAATGAACAGAGGCTCATTCGGATTGGAAGTCTGGTCGTCAAACACATTCGAGATATTCATGGTAGAACCTCCGCGCAAAGAGATGTTTGCCAACGCGTTCGGATCCGACCCCAGCAGGTTATTCTCGGCAATACTAATAGCCGGATCGAGCGTACTCAATGTCTGCAATACATTAATATTACCTACCTGAAGCAATTCATCACGGTTCACCTGTTTATACGAACCGGTAAATCCAACCTTGTTGCGCTGTATGATACCGGCTTCCACCACTACTTCCTGCAACTGTTCGGCATCGCTTTCCATCACGACCCTTAAATTGGCCTGTACGTTTCTTAACGATACTTCCTTCTTTTTCATACCTACGTATGAAAACACCAACGTTTCTGCCGGCTGACTGACTTCGACCATGAACTTTCCGTCCAGATCGGTCACAGTACCTACCGAACGGTTTGATTTTAACGTGACGGAAACGCCTACCAGCGGTTCACCTTCCTCATCGAAGACATGTCCTGTGACCAGCCTGCGGCTTGCTCTATCCTGCGCGACGACAGTTGACAGGAATACCGGCGACAACAGCAGTAGCGTCATCACCGCAAAAAAACAATTCAATACCTTTCTTTGCATAAATTTTTGTTCTTCATAAATAAACCACTACTCCTTAAACCCGTTAGCATAGATATCTCTTTCTTAGGAAGAGAGAGACACGATACGTATGCAAACGTAAAAAGAACTTTTTGAATCCGCAAGTGTCCTGCTTTTTTTAATGGCGATTTGTTTTATTTTATCGCATTAAACAAAATCTGTACAAACAGTTTTTGCTCTCTTTTACCTTTATATATGTATTGTCTATATATGGGCGGCTTTTTTATTGACAAATTTATAGATAATCAGCCTTAGTAGGAATATGAACTTTAACATTCTTTATGAAAATAAGGCCATTGTTTTTACTTAAAACGCTGTTTTCTATCGGATTAACGGGTGAATATATTTTCCCATTCCATACAGGATATATTGTTTTCAAATGACAGGTAACGATGGATAAACGGTCATTTATACCGGACAGGCCTGTTTCAGCTATAAATATATATAATTTATGGCTGCGCCCGTCCGGAAACAAGGTGTGATTCCTTTGATTATATCCGTGTAAAACTATGCTTTCCCGGACATCACTTTGTTTATTTACAAGAATCCGCCATGTATCCATTGTAAATGAACACGTATCTCCTCCTTTGTGGGTCAGCTATGCTCTGTTTTCCTTGATTTTTGAGCTCAGGTTCTGCGCTATCCCCCTCTTGTCCACCCATTTTTCAAGGAATGTCTCTCTCTTCCTAAGAAAGAGACATCCCTTATTCTGCGCCACGGGTCTTTACTGTTTCGTTTCCCTGCCTTTTTACCGGTTGTCCTGTTCCTGAGCAGGCTTTCCCAGGCAATCCTGTTGACATTATCCATCGTTTCGGTATCGAACGAATCCAGATAGATGCGGGTCACCTCTTCCGTCTTGTGTCCCATCGCCTCACTGATGAGCGCGACGGGCGTACCGGCATGATAGGCGGCCGTAGCCCAGGAATGACGCGCCACGTAGGAGGTCAGGGGTTCCCTGATATCCAGCAACTTGGCCAGGGACTTCAGGTGGCGGTTGAACCGGTGCAACACCGAACGGTACTGCGTATCGCCATCCAGGATGGAAAGCAGGTAAGGCGAATGTTTGTCCGTACTCAGGTAACGATCCAGCAACTCGCGCGCGGGAGCCCAGATCCTGACCGAGATCAGGCCGCCGGTCTTCCGGCGGCGGTAGATGATATAATCTCCTTTCAAATCGGATTTGCGCAGGTGGGCCAGATCGACAAAGGACATGCCCTGCAGGTGGAACAGCAACATGAACAGCTCCCTGCTCATGACTAAATGCGGGCAGTCGCTCAAATCGACCCCATTCAGGTCCAGGATGACATCACCCCGAAGAGCGCGCTTGCGCGTAGGCTCACTGCCGGTGTACAACTTGTTGAACAGGTCGGCCTCCACGGATATCAGACCGAGCTTCTCCGCCTTGTTACGAATGGCGCGCAATACGCGCATGTACGAGGAAATCGTGTTGTAACAACACTCCCTGTCCAGCAAATACGCCTGATACCGGTGGAGGAAGTCTTTGGTAAACACAGCCCTGAGGGGTAGGGAACACTTGCCGGAAAAAGCCATTACACTCCTGGAAACAGCCAGATAGGTATTCGAAGTACCGATTTTACCCTGAGAACACATCATACGGATCTGCTCATCTACAAATACAATAAATTTACTCTTCATATAACTGATTATTATTCGGTTTAATGTTATAAATTTAACGTTTAAAATTCAATTGATCAAATAGCAGTTACAGGATAAAAACTACGTTTTGACGGATGAACCCCAAAAAAGCTGCCTGCAAAATAAAAAAAGCTGCCTGCAAAATCTAAAAAGCTGCCTGCAAAAATCAAAAAGCTGCCTGCAAAATTGGAAAGATTAGCAATCTAACTAAATATCTCAACGTAATATTCAAATAAGTCAACGAGTTATTGAATTATTACGTTGACTTATTGAATTATTACGTTGACTTATGTTTTTCAATCATTCGTCGAACATTTCCGGCGGTCGGCGTAAGCCAAAGAGATGAATTTCAAATACGCCGGTCAGTCATTTTCTTCTTAATTCC
>JAIRNG010000002.1 GCA_031258135.1 Mediterranea sp. (in: CFB group bacteria) | reverse complement strand
CGGTTTTCCAGTCCGTTGCGTCCAGTATTTACATCAGACTTTCTGATCGGAATTGCGTGAGCTACGGCTTACGTGAGTGTATCAAAGTAAATTCAGTAACCCACTGACGGTGTAATTTGGCGTAATCAGGATTTCCATCCGACATTATGTATCCGTTAGTTATTCGAAAAAGCCGATAAGACTGTCGATATCCTTTTGTAGGGTTAATGTTGGTCTTGTATGGTACAAAGCGGTTACTTTTTATCCTGCTTCGGGCTACCGTTTCCGTGAGTCCGGTGAGTTCGGCTACTCGGGTTCTGCCGGCTTTGTGTGGAGTAGTGTTGTCACTGGCGCCAATGGGTATTTTCTGGCCATCTACTCGGCGGTCGTGAACCCGTCGCACGTCAGTTCCCGTGCCTACGGTCTTCCAGTCCGTTGCGTCCAGAATTTACTGTTACTTAAAAAATCAAATCTCTTATTCGGGTAGAAGACAGTCTTACAGTTAAAAAAGCGGTTACTTTCTATCCTGCTTCGGGCAATCGTGACGCCACTTCCGGTGCGTTTACCAACACGGGTTTACATGGCGATTATTGGAGCTGCGCCCTTTCGGGTGTCAATGCCGCCTTTTTGGCCTTCTGGTTGTCAGGCGTGTACCCACTCTTCGTCAATACCCGTGCTTACAGTTTGTCTGTCCGTTGCGTCCAGTATTTACATCAGACTATCTGATCGGAATTGCGTAAGCTACGGCTTACGTGAGTGTATCAAAGTAAATTCAGTAACCCACTGGCGGTGTAATTTGACGTAATCAGGATTTCCATCCGATATTACGTATCCGTTAGTTATATAGAAAAAACCTGTAAGACTGTCTATACCCTTTTGTGGGGTTATGTTGGTCTTGTATGGTACAAAGCGGTTACTTTTTATCCTGCTTCGGGCGTCCGTATGCATACTTCCGGTGCGTTCATTGTCACGGGTTCTGATGCACACTGGTGGAGCTCTGCGTTTGCAGCCGCTAATGGCTGCCATTTGGGCTTCTATTTGGCGGGCGTGGGCCCGGCGAGCAGCAGCAACCGTGCTTACGGTTTCAGTGTCCGTTGCGTCCAGTATTTACTGTTACTTAAAAAATCAAATCTCTTATTTGGGTAGAAAGGCAGTCTTACAGTTAAAGCAGTGGTTACTTTTTATCCTGCTGCGGGCTTGCGTGAGCGTAATTCCGGTGCGTTCAATGTCACGGGTTCTAACGGCTATGCGTGGAGTTGTGCTGTCACAGGCGCCAATGGGTACTTTCTGAACTTCAACTCGACGAACGTGAACCCGACGAACAACAACAACCGCGCGTACGGTTTTCCAGTCCGTTGCGTCCAGCGTTTACAGCAGACTTTCTGATCGGAATTGCGTGAGCTACGGCTTACGTGAGTGTATCAAAGTAAATTCAGTAACCCGCTGACGGTGTAATTTGACGTAATCAGGATTTCCATCCGATGTTGCGGATCCGTTAGTTATATAGAAAAACCTGTAAGACTGTCAATACCCTTTTGTGGGATTAATGTTGGTTTCGCTGTCCGTTGCGTCCGGCATTTGTTACTGCTTTAAACGACAACTGTTATTTCTCTGAAAATATATAAACCCTGAATATAAACCCAGAATTAAGATGAAAGATACCGATTTGTTAGGAGATGTTTTCCAGGCTTATTTCGATGCCCGGAAGCATAAACGTAATACAGCCAGTCAGTTGGCTTTTGAAATGGATTGTGAACACAATCTGTTAGAGTTGTACGAAGAGATCAGGCAGCGTACTTACGTGCCATCGCGCGCTGTTTGTTTCATCGTGCATTATCCGGTGAAGCGTGAGATATTCGCTTCGCAGTTTCGCGACAGGGTGGTGCACCATCTGTTATACAACTACTTGGCGCCCATTTTTGAGTTACGGCTCATCTACGATTGTTATTCCTGCCGGAAAGGAAAAGGAACGTCTTTTGGTATTGACCGCTTCGAGCATCATATACGCAGTTGTTCCGATAATTACCGGAAACAGGCTTGGGTGCTCAAACTTGACGTCAAAGGCTATTTTATGAGTATCGACCGTTATAAACTGCATACGTTAGTTGTCAGTACATTGGAGAAATATTGGAAATCGCGTTCCGGTGATGGCCGCAAGCGGGGAGAGTGCGTGGACAAAGAAACGATCCTGTACCTGCTTCACCAGATCATTTACAGGGATCCGGCCGGCAACTGTGAGGTGCGGGGCAACAGGAAAGATTGGGATGATCTTCCCCCATCAAAAAGCCTGTTGAGGTCTCCTCAGGGGGTAGGGCTACCCATTGGCGACCTCACGTCGCAACTCTTTAGTAATGTCTATATGCACGAGTTGGATATTTTTATCAAAGGGACGTTGGGCTGTAAACACTACGGGCGTTATGTGGACGATTTCTTTATCGTACATGAGAGCAAAGCCTTTCTCAGGAACCAGATACCTGTTATACGCGACTTCTTGTGGAATGAATTGGGTTTGACGCTGCATCCTGACAAAATTTATCTGCAAGAGTGCCGGAAAGGCGCTTCGTTTTTGGGTGGCATCATCAAACCTTACAGGCGTTATGCCACATCCCGTTCAATAAAAAGTTTCAATAAGGCCGTAGACCGCATATCGGCAACCATAAAAAGCCAAAACGAGCGAAACGAACAGGTGGATAAGCAATGGCTCGTTCAACAACGGTCGGTATTGAATTCATATCTTGGATATTTGTCGGCGTATAAAAGCCATAAGATTGTCTTTCAACGCCTCATTTATTCACCGGTGCTGCAATACTTCAATCTCCCGTCCGATTGTAGCCGGGTGATCATGAAGAACGCCACGCCGTCGCCTGAGAAGGAAAGCCGCGTTGCGAACGAAGATGATGACGTGCTGTAACAAGAAACCGCTTTGTGTCTAAATCGATGCAAGTCGTGTTAGCTAAGGTTGTCCATGATGTGATATCACGATAACCTTTATATGTGTTGTTTTGTGTCGAAGCCCCATTCAATCAGGCGTGATTGATAATGGGGCTTCTTTTTGTGCGCTGCGCTTAACAGGTAAAGACACAGGTAAAGACATTAAAGAAAAAAGCTGCCTGCAAAGCAAAAAAAGCTGCCTGCAAAATTTATGGGTCGTTCGTTTGTTTTATTTAGGGGCTTTCCTATAAAGATATACGGCAATTAGTGCGTATAAGAGATTGGGTATCCATACCGCAATCACAGGTGGCATGTTGTCATTTATCGCAAAGGTGGACGATACGGTCTGGAACAGGATGAACGAAAAGCTAAGCGCCAGCCCGATGCCCAGGTGTAGTCCCATTCCGCCTTTTACTTTCCGGGAGGAAAGGGATAGTCCGATGGCGGTCAGGATGAACGAAGCGAAGGATGCCGCGATGCGGCGGTGATATTCGATCTCAAATTCTTTGATATTTGCGAATCCCCGCCTTTTTTGTTTATCTATATACTCGCTAAGTTGAGGACTGGTCAACATTTCCTGTTGGTTATGGGAAATCAGGAAGTCGCTCGGTTCCATTTTGATGATCGTATCCAGCTTGTCGCCCCGGGCAATGTTCTCTTTCATCCCTCCCATTTCACGGATGGTATAGTCTGTGAGTATCCATTTATGGGTAGAGGTTGTATCGTAAGTGATGCTGCGCGCCGTCAGGTGCGATACGAGTTTCTTGTCGATGAATTTATCGAGCGAGAAGTTGTTGCCCGACTTGCGGTAATCATAATAGTTGCCGATATAGGCAATCACCCCCGAATCGACTTCAAGTTGTATGTTACGCGCCGAAGTTTTTTTTCTTTTCTTATAATATTGATCCTCGAACGCCAGACGGGTCGCACTGCCTTGCGGAATGATATACGACCCCAGAAACAGAGTCACTATCGCAATGATTCCCGCCGAGATCATATAAGGCCGCATAAGCCGTTTGAAACTCATTCCGGTAGAGAACATGGCGATGATTTCCGAGTTCTCGGCGAGTTTGGATGTGAAGAAAATGACGGATATAAATACGAATAGCGGGCTGAACAGGTTGGCGAAATAAGGAATAAAGTTCAGGTAATAGTCAAAGACGATGGCCGTCCATGGCGCGTCATTATTGGCGAACTTGTCCATCTTTTCGTTGTAGTCGAACACTACGGCGATAGATATGATCAGTGCGATGGCAAACACGTATGTTCCCAGGAACTTCCTGATGATATACCAGTCGAGTCGCTTAATTCTTTCGCTCATGATTTTTCTTATAGTCTTGTGGATAGCTTCTTCACCATCAGAGGCTTCCATGCGGAGAAATCTCCTTCGATGATATGTTTCCTGGCTTCTCCTGCCAACCGGAGGTAGAACGCCAGGTTATGGACAGAGGCGATCTGCATGGCCAGCAATTCTTTCGCATGAAACAAATGGCGGAGATAAGCCTTGCTGTAAAGCGTATCTACCACGGAAGCGCCATCGGCTTCAATGGGGGAGAAGTCCGTTTCCCATTTCTTGTTTTTCATGTTGATAATGCCTTCCTTCGTAAAAAGCATTCCATTCCGTCCGTTACGGGTAGGCATAACACAGTCGAACATATCGACGCCGCGTTCAATGCTTTCCAGCAGGTTGACCGGCGTTCCTACCCCCATCAGGTAGCGGGGCTTGTCTTTAGGCAGAATTGTGTTCACAAGCTCAATCATCTCATACATCTTTTCGACCGGCTCGCCTACGGCAAGTCCGCCGATCGCATTCCCGTCCGCATTCCTGGAAGCGATATATTCCGCCGAGCGTTGACGCAAGTCGGGATATACGCAGCCCTGTACAATAGGAAACAGCGATTGGTCGTATCCGTATTTCGGTTCCGTTTCGTTGAAACGCCCGATACATCTGTCTAACCAACGGTGTGTGAGTTCCATCGACTTTTTGGCGTACCCGTAGTCCGAGTTCCCCGGAGGACATTCGTCAAAAGCCATTATAATGTCGGCGCCGATGGTACGTTGAATATCTATCACCTTCTCGGGAGTAAACAGATGCTTGCTGCCGTCAATATGTGAACGGAACTCGACTCCTTCTTCCTTCAGCTTACGTATACCGGCCAGTGAAAACACCTGGAAGCCGCCGCTGTCGGTCAGCATGGGACGGTCAAAGCCATTGAACTTGTGCAGTCCGCCGGCTTTTTCAATCACTTCCAATCCGGGGCGTAAATATAAATGGTATGTATTTCCAAGGATGATCTGCGCTTTGATATCTTCTTTCAGTTCCGTTTGGTGCACTCCCTTAACAGCGCCCAATGTTCCGACGGGCATGAAGATCGGGGTTTGAATCCGGCCATGACCGGTTGTCAGTAGCCCCGCCCGAGCATTACTTCCGGGATCCGTGTATTGCAGTTCAAATGTCATTCCTTGTTTTTCCCGGCCTTTTTCCCGGTCAGGTCAATGGCGTCCGCCACTTTCTCTTTGGTCAGCGCAATAGCGAATACTTCCTTGATCTTGTTGACGTAATGGAATTCCAGCCCTTTCAGGTACATCGCTTCGATTTCGTCAATGTTCTTTTTGTTTTCGGCGCTCAGGACAATTTCCTTGATGCCGGCGCGTTTTGCGGCAAGTATCTTTTCCTTTATCCCCCCCACGGCAAGGACTTTCCCGCGCAGTGTGATCTCACCTGTCATAGCCAGGTTTGCTTTCACTTTACGCTGGGTCAGTGCGGAAGCCAATGACGTAGCCATGGTGATACCGGCGGAAGGGCCGTCTTTCGGAATAGCGCCTTCGGGCACATGGACGTGAATATTCCAGTTCTCAAAGATCTCTTCATCCAGTTCCAGAACAAACGCATGCGCCTTGATGTACTCAAGAGCCAGCATGGCGGATTCCTTCATCACGTCACCCAGATTGCCTGTTAATGTCAGCTTCCCGCCTTTACCGCGGCTCAGGCTGGTCTCTACAAAAAGAATCTCTCCGCCTACCGCAGTCCAGGCCAGTCCGGTTACGACGCCGGCATATTCATTGCCCTGGTATTTGTCGTGGGAGTATTCCGGCGCACCCAGGAATTTATACAGATCGGCAGGTTTGATGTCTGACTTTTCGAGGAAGCCGTCCGTAGCATATTGACGGGCGCATTTACGCAAAATCTTGCCGATTTTCTTTTCCATTTCGCGTACGCCGCTTTCACGGGTATAAGACTCAACGATGGCTCTCAGTGTGTTTTTAGGAATCTTGATTCCCGCCTTTTTCAGTCCGTTGGCCTCCAATGTCTTTGGTACAAGGTGGTGATGAGCGATCTCTACCTTTTCTTCGGTAATGTAACCGCTGATTTCGATCATTTCCATACGGTCCAGCAAAGGAGCGGGAATCCTGTTCAGGTTGTTCGCCGTGGCGATGAACATCACTTTCGACAGGTCGTAGTCCACATCGAGGAAGTTATCGTGGAACGTGTTGTTTTGTTCCGGGTCAAGTACTTCCAGCAAAGCGGAAGAAGGATCGCCTTTATGATCGGAACCCAGCTTGTCAATTTCGTCAAGGATGAATACGGGGTTGGATGAACCGGCCTTGATTAGGCTCTTGATGATCCGTCCCGGCATGGCGCCGATATAGGTCTTGCGGTGACCGCGGATTTCCGCTTCGTCGTGTACGCCCCCCAGTGACATACGGATGTATTTGCGTTTCAACGCCGAAGCGATAGAACGTCCGAGGGATGTTTTGCCTACCCCCGGAGGGCCATGCAAACAAATGATGGGCGACTTCATGTCGTTTTTCAGTTTCAACACGGCAAGGTGTTCCAGAATACGCTCTTTCACCTTTTCCAACCCATAGTGGTCTTTATTCAGGGTCTTTTCGGCCTGAGTAAGATTAAGATTGTCTTCGGTATATACACCCCAGGGCAATCCGAGTAGGGTCTGGATGTAATTGAGTTGTGTGCTGTAGTCGGGCGATTGCATGTGTGTGCGGTCCAACCTGGCCAATTCTTTTTCGAAGGCCTTGGCAATCTCGCGAGGCCATAACATCTTCTTTCCTTTCGCGCGCAACTCCTCAATTTCTTTTCTCTGGGTGTTTCCGCCCAGCTCTTCCTGAATGTTCTTGATTTGTTGTTGCAGGAAGTATTCGCGTTGTTGCTGGTCTATATCTCCGCGTGCGCGCATCTGGATATTCGCCTTTAGCTCCAGGAGTTGTACTTCACGGTCCAGGATTTCCAGTAAACGGAAAGTACGCGTTCTCAACGAGTCCATACGGATCAATTCCATTTTCTCTTCGATCCTGAACGGAAGGTTGGTGCAGATGAAGTTGATCAGGAACATCGGGTTATTGATGTTCTTGATGGCAAAAATAGAATCCTGATGTATCTTTTCGGATGCTTTGATGTAGCGTACAGTCAGGTCTTTACAGGATTCAACAAGCGCCGTATATTCTTTGTCGCTTTTTGGCGGGATTTCATCATTTAAAAGTCTGACTTCCCCTTTGAGGTATGGATGCGATTGTGTCACCTCCAACAGTTCGGTACGTTTGATCCCCTGGAGAATGGCTGTGGTGGTGTGGTCCGGCATTTGCAGGACTTTGACCACTTTGGCGATTACGCCCACCGGATGTAAATCCGGTAGTTTCAGGGGTTGTTCCATCTGCACTTCTTTCTGACAGAATACGGCAATGATGCTTTTATCTTTTTCGGCTTCCTTTACTACTGTCAGGGAGGATCTGCGTCCAACGGTGATAGGCAGGAATACACCCGGGTATAACATCAGGTTTCTGAGAGGCAGGAGAGGGAGGTCGCCATCCAACTCTATTTTTATATCGAAAAGTTGTTCTTCACTTCCTTCAAAATCGGCAACCAGAGAGAAAGCTCTATCGTTTTGTTCTTCGACATCTTTTTCGTCATCTAACATGTAATTGTCTCTTCTCATACGTAATATGTTTATTTTACTTTGGCGTAAAACGTGTGCAAAGTTAATCTATTCTACATGAATTATAAAACACTATAATAATAAAAAAAATAAAAATGGACGGGTTGTTATTGAGCTTACAGTTTTAAGTTTGTAGCTTTGAGCGCGATGCCGGAACAATATTGAAATGCGGATTAACGCAGATTGAGCCGCGATCCGTGCATCATCAAACTTAAAACTATAGACTTAAATGTTCAGATTTAAACAGTTTAGCGTACGGCATGACAGGTGTGCGATGAAAGTCGGGACCGATGGCGTGTTGCTGGGCGCATGGAGCGATGTGTCCCATGCATGCAACGCGCTGGATGTAGGTACGGGTACGGGATTGGTTGCGTTGATGATTGCGCAGCGTTCCCAGGCGGTTGTCACTGCGTTGGAAATAGATGCGGATGCCGTTTCCCAAGCTAAGGAAAATGTTGCGGATTCTCCCTGGAGAGACAGGGTGGAAGTGATACGGCAGGATTTCAGGACGTATTCTCCGGATGGAAAGTTTGACCTGATCGTTTCCAATCCTCCATATTTTGCCGGTTCATTGCTTTGCCCCGGAGAACAGCGGGCGATGGCCAGGCACAATGGCAGCCTGCGATATGATGAACTGCTTGAAGGGGTGGTACGGCTGTTATCCGGCGAGGGACGCTTTTGTGTGATTGTCCCTATGGATGCTTCAGGTGCACTGCAGAAAATGGCGGCAGGTCTGGGGCTCTATCCTTCCAGGCAACTGATTGTGGTCACCCGTCCGGGGAAACCGCCGAAGCGGACGCTGATAGAGTTCGTTTTCAATTCCGGGATCGTGTGCGACAGAAAAGAATTGTTGCTGGAAGAAAAAAGACATCAGTACAGTCCCGGGTATATCGAACTGACCCGGGAGTTTTATTTAGAATCAATTCGATTTTTAGACACGGATGGCACGGATTTTTAATTTTATAATCTGCATCATCTGCGTTTCAAAGAAGTTTCAAGAAAATCCGTGTAATCCGTGTCTGAAAATTAATAACCGCTATCTTCCAATCAGCGCACAGGAAGCAGTTTCCGGTCTCCCAAGGTATTATCTACCCGCGCTACGTTTACCCAGAACTTATTTTCCCTGACTGAAGCGATCGGATAGGCGGCCTTTTCCCGTGAATATGAATGATTCCATTCATTGGCCACGACTTCGTATTCCGGGTGTGGAGCGTTAACCAGCACATTATCGGACTTGTCCGCCTCTCCGTTCTTCACTTCCTGAATTTCCCTGTAAATGGCCAGCATAACCTCTACGAAATTGTCCAGTTCGGACAGGCTTTCGCTTTCCGTAGGCTCGATCATCAGCGTTCCGTGTACGGGGAATGAGAGAGTAGGAGCGTGGTAGCCGTAATCCATCAGGCGTTTGGCGATGTCGCTTTCGTTTATTCCTGTTTCTTCATTGATTTTGCGACATTCCAGAATCATTTCATGGCCTGTGAAACCGTTTGCTCCGCGGTAAACAATGCCATACGTATCATTCAGGCAAGCCGCCAGGTAGTTCGCGCTCAGGATGGCTGTTTTGGTGGCGCGGGTCAATCCTCCGGCTCCCATCATGCGGATATAGCCATAAGTAACCGGCAGTATGCCTGCGCTGCCATAAGGGGCGGATGCGACTTCGTTCCGGGAATCTCCGAAAAGGAAGTGACCGGGCAAGAATGGCGCCAGATGTCCGGCTACACAGATTGGCCCTGCGCCCGGCCCGCCGCCGCCGTGTGGCGAGGCGAACGTTTTGTGCAGGTTCAGGTGGCAGACGTCCGCTCCGATGGAACCGGGATTGGTCAGGCCTACCTGTGCGTTCATATTGGCGCCATCCATGTAAACCTGTGCGCCACAGGCGTGTATGATCTTACAGATCGCTTTGATCTCCGTTTCAAAGATGCCGTGGGTGGATGGATAGGTGATCATCAGCGCCGCCAGTTCGTCGCGACTGGCTTCAGCCTTTTCCCGCAGGTCTGTCATATCTACGTTACCCCGTTCGTCACAGGCGCAGGTGATTGTTTCGTATCCTGCCTGAATGGCCGATGCCGGGTTTGTCCCGTGCGCCGATGCCGGAATCAGAACTTTGTTGCGATGTCCCTGCCCGATGCTTTCCAGGTAGCTCCGGATCACCCTCAGGCCGGCATATTCGCCTGCCGCTCCCGAATTGGGCTGGAGACTGATTCCCGCAAAGCCTGTGATTTCTTTCAGCTCTTCACTCAGGTTGCGGATCAGCTCATGATAGCCTTGCGACTGATCTTGGGGAACCAACGGATGCAGACCCATCAGATTGGGGTTGCTCAACGGAAGCATCTCGGATGCCGCGTTGAGCTTCATCGTACAGGAACCCAGTGAAATCATGGAGTGGGCGAGGGAAATATCTTTCCGTTCCAGACGTTTGATGTAACGCATCAGTTCGGTCTCCGTGCGGTACTTGTGGAATACCTCATGCGTCAGGAAGTCGCTTTCGCGCCGTAGCTTTTTGGTGATCATGCAGGTCTCCGGCAGTTCGTTTACCCCGGTATAATCCTTTCCCGCGGCTGCGGCGAAAATAGAGACCAGCACGTTTGCCGCTTCCGGGCCGGTGGTCTCATCCACGCTTAATCCGACATCGCCATTCTCAAAATAGCGCAGGTTTACTTCCTTGCTCAATGCGATGGTACGGATATCCTGCACCAGGTGATGACCGGACAGGCTGAAACGTAGCGTATCGAAATATTGTTCATTGGTTTGGGTGTAACCCAGCCGGGTGATCTGTTTTTCAAGGAAAACAGCCGTGCAATGGATGCGGGTGGCGATGTTGCGCAGGCCGTCCGGGCCGTGATAGACGGCATAGAACCCGGCCATTGTGGCCAGTAATGCCTGTGCGGTACAGATGTTGGATGTTGCCTTTTCCCGTTTGATGTGTTGCTCGCGGGTTTGTAAAGCCATGCGGTAGCACAACTTGCCGTAGCGGTCATTGGAAAGCCCGATGATCCGCCCCGGCACATTACGCTTATACTCGTCCCGCGTAGCGAAGTATGCCGCAGACGGCCCTCCATAGAACAGGGGCGTTCCCAGCCGTTGGGTGGTTCCGAATGTAATGTCGGCTCCCCATTCACCCGGCGGTATCAGCAAAGCCAGACTCAGAATGTCCGCCGCTACGGCAACCTTGCAATTTGCCGCATGCGCTTTCTCTGTAAATTCCCGGTAATCTTCTACGCTTCCGTCCGAGTTCGGGTATTGCAGTACACAACCGAACACATCGGGGGTGAGTTCAAACTCCCGGTATTTCCCTGTACGCAGCGTGATGCCTTGCGGCACGGCGCGGGTGTTCATTACCGCAAGCGTCTGAGGGAATATGTTTTCATCCACAAAGACCGTGTTAGCGCCGGTTCTTTGCTGGTCGCGCTGCCGAAGCGCGTACATCATGCTTACCGCTTCGGCAGCCGCAGTGCCTTCGTCAAGTAATGAACAGTTGGCCAGAGGAAGCCCGGTCAGGTCGCTGACAGCCGTCTGGAAGTTTATCAGCGCTTCCAGCCGCCCTTGCGAAACTTCCGCCTGATAAGGGGTGTATGAGGTGTACCATACCGGATTCTCAAACACGTTCCGTTGTATCGGAGCCGGGGTGACGGTGTTATACCAACCCATACCGATATAAGAAGTATATAGCTTGTTCTTTGCGGCTAATTCGCCGATGTGCTGTGCAAACTTGTGTTCGGACAATGCTTCCGGCAACTTCATGGGTTCTTTCAGACGGATATCGGCGGGGATGGTCTTCTCTATCAGTTCATCCAATGACTTCACGCCGATCTTTTTCAGCATGATCTCTTCATCTTCGGGAGTAATGCCGATATGGCGGTCGGCCAATAAATCAATCTTCATATTCTTTTGCAGGTGTTATATTTTTATTTATCTGAAAAAAGGATTCTCGACTTTCTCTATGCCTATGGTTGTCGGTGCGCCGTGGCCGGAATAGACCACCGTTTCGTTAGGCAGGACGAACAGGCGGCTACGGATGTTTTCTTTGAGATCGTCGAAGTTACCGCCCGCCAGGTCTGCCCTTCCGATGCTTCCCTGGAACAGCACGTCGCCAGAGAACATACAGTTTTCTTCTTTACAGTAGTATACCAGGCTGCCGGGTGAGTGTCCGGGTACATGTATAGCCTCCAGCCTGATGTTTCCAAAGGTGATGCCGTCTCCGTCACACAAGTATTTTCCTAATGGTACGGGCTTGTCTTTCAGCTGGAAACCAAATGAGCGGGATTGCTTGGGCGCCAGCTCCAACCAGAACTCATCCGCTTTGTGGGCTTCCGCCGGTAATCCGAATTCCTGTAACATGAACGGATTCCCGAAAATATGGTCCAGGTGCAGGTGGGTGTTCAGTACATGTTTGATCGTCAATTCATTGGTGGTGATAAAGTCTTTCAGCTTCTGTTTCTCTTCATCATAAAAGCAGCCGGGATCGATCACCGCGGCTTCCTTTGTTTCGTCCCATATCACGTAGCAGTTTACGGGAAACATATTAAATTCAAATCTTTTGATCTTCATCGGAAATATAGGGATTAGAAGTGAATAGCGGGGTTCTGTCCGGCAGTTATCTGCTGACCATTGAATAAACAACCTTCTTGGTTTCAAAGAATTCCTCTTTGAAATCTTCGTTCAGGTGATGTATTATGGTTTTGTTTCTGACCGGCATGGTTTCTTTTGCCAGTTCGCCTCCTTTCAGGCAGAGCAGCCCATTGGGCAGGGCGTTCTTCTGAATAGGCGAGATGTTTTTCCGGATGATCTTCAGCAGATCGGTCAGTGGCATAACGGCGCGGCTCACGACAAAGTCGAATAGCTGTTTTTCCTCTTGCGCCCTGGCGTGCCGGAAGGTTACATTCTTTAGTCCGATGGCGCCGGCTACTTCCATGGCTACATGTACTTTCTTGCCGGTGCTGTCCACCAGATGGACCGTTATTTCCGGGAAGAGTATCGCAAGCGGAATGCCGGGGAATCCTCCTCCCGTTCCCAAATCCATCACGGCTGTTCCCGGACGGAACCGTATTACGTTGGCTATTCCTAATGAATGTAACACGTGATGTTCATATAAATGCTCTATGTCCTTTCTTGATATGACATTTATTTTAGTGTTCCAGCCCGTATAAAGGTCGTATAATGCGGCGAATTGCCTGCATTGTTCTTCCGTTAAATACGGGAAGTACTTTAATATAATATCCACTTTGTTATCATCAGGTGTTTTATGGCGGCATAGGGTAGTGTAATTTCTACCGGTCCCATGACATAAGGGGTAAATTCATATACATTATAATAGAAAGTGACGCCCTCCTTACCCAGGTAGAAGTTTTCGGTAGGAATAAGGTCTCCCGTGGAACCATATCCCATGTTTTCCAACTCTGTCCGTGTTTTAACCTTCTGGTCTGCCATGAGCTGGTTCCAGAGCAGGTCGGACAGTGTATCCCGGTAATCGCCGGTAAAGATGTCATCCAGTACAAGTTGATGCACGCTCTTAAGGTCGAAGTTCAGGAATAGGGAAGTGTACATGCCGTGCGCTCCTCCGGTGTATTCATTAAAGTCAATACGATATACCAGCAGATCTTTTTCGTAGAACGTTACCCGGCTTTCCACTCCTTTGTAATAAGAATACCAGGATGCGACGGATTCGTTATTCTCTTTATTCTTCTGATCTTCCGTGAACATGGGTTCCAGGTCCTGGCAATATTCGCTGATATAGTTCTGTGCATACAGCTCGGGTATTTCACGGATATTCTCATCCGCATATCTGTCTCCGAAGCATGCTGAAAGGATATAGGCGTTCAGGCTATCCTTCAGTTCACGATCCGATGACTTGCTGATGTAAGTAAAGTCGATAATAATGTTTGTGCTCGGTTTTGTCGTGTCACCGAACAGGTGAGCCGTTTTATTGATCTGTACGCTTTCAAACTTAAAGTCGCCGGTTCTATTCGTCTTGTCGGTACAGGATGTGCAGATACCGGATGTCAGAAACATTATCACGAGAAGATTTACAAATGGCTTTTTCATAACAGGTTTTTTGTTTTTAATTTATCATTTTGTTCGAAATCACTGGTGCAAATATAGAACTAATTAACGGATACGGCGAAGAATTTAACGAAAATAATTAGGCGAAAAAACCAAAAAGCCATTACTTTACGTTCTTAACTGAAAATGATAAAATGAAATATATACTTTTATTGTTATTGTTGGCCGCTTCCGGCGTGCATGCGCAGGTTCGGGGTACGGTGACGGATAAAGAGGGAGTTCCTCTATCCGGCGCCGGTGTGTTGTGGGAAAATACAATTGTGGGAGTCATTACCGCCGGGGATGGCCGTTTCTCTATAGATAAACCGGCTGGGGCGCAACAACTCATTGTTCGTTTTATGGGATATGAAAACGATACCATACAGGTAACGGATGAGAAGGCCGAATTGAATATAATATTGCGTGAAGGTCTGGAACTCAGTGAAATACAGGTTGTAAGCCGTAAGCCCGGTACGATGAAACTTCGTAAGAGCGTCATGAATGAAGACATGATCACCGGCGCCGAACTGAGCCGTGCGGCGTGCTGTAACCTTGGGGAGAGCTTTGTTACCAACCCTTCGGTCGACGTGAGTTACTCGGATGCGGCCACAGGGGCCAAACAAATCCGGTTGTTGGGGCTGTCGGGCGCATACGTACAGATGCTTACCGAGAATATGCCCAATTATCGGGGGGCCGCCGCGCCTTACGGGCTTGGGTATGTGCCGGGGCCCTGGATGCAGAACATTCAGATATCCAAAGGTACATCATCCGTGAAGAACGGCTATGAGGCTTTGGCCGGACAGATCAATATCGAGTTGAAAAAGCCGCAGATAGCGGATATTGCTTCGGCTAACCTTTTTATCTCTTCGACCGGCAGGTTTGAAGCTAATGCGGATGCCTCCATCCGGTTGTCACCCCGCTGGACGACCCTGTTGTTGACTCATTATGAAAATGAAACGAAGTCGCACGACTCCGATAACGATGGCTTTGCCGATATTCCCAAGGTGGAACAGTACAATGTCTGGAACCGTTGGGCCTATATGGGTGATAATTATGTTTTTCAGGCAGGTCTCAAGGCGATGACGGAGGAGCGTAACAGCGGGCAGGTTTCTCATGGCGGCCGTATGGCGGACATGGACCCGTACGTCATCCGCATGAAAACCGGCCGTTATGAGTTTTTCACCAAGAACGCCTATATTTTCAATAAAGAGAAGATCACGAATGTGGCGTTGATCCTTTCGGGAACGCTTCATAACCAGGATGCGGCATATGGACGGAAACTATATGATGTGGATCAGAAAAACGTATACGCTTCGTTATTGTTCGAAACCGAACTGTCTCCGCTTCACAGTCTTTCTACGGGTCTGAGCTTCAACTACGACGGGTACGGCCAGCGTTATCGCCTGACGAATAACGAGTCTGATCCCCGTGTGAAATCCCTTTCCAGGGAATCCGTAACAGGCGCTTATGCGCAATATACGTTCAACGCCTCGGATCAGTTTATCTTTATGGCGGGTTTGCGCGGTGATTACAGCAATACGTATGATTTCTTCGTAACCCCGCGGGCGCATATCAAGTATATTCCGAACGGGTACGTTCATTTCCGCCTGTCTGCCGGTAAGGGATACCGTACGAACCATGTGTTGGCGGAGAACAACTATTTATTGGCGAGTAGCCGGGAAGTGCGTATTCCGGAGCCGCTGAAGCAGGAAGAGGCCTGGAACTATGGCGCCAGCGTTTCCACCTATATTCCGGTTTCCGGTAAGACGCTGAACGTTAATGCCGAGTATTATTATACGGACTTCCGGAATCAGGTGGTCGTGGATATGGATACCGATCCGCATGCCGTTTCTTTCCTGAATCTGAATGGTAAGTCCTATTCCTGTGCGTTCCAGATAGAAGCGTCCTATCCTTTTTTTGAGGGTTTTTCGCTGACCGCCGCCTACAGGCACATGGATGTGAAGACAACATATAACGGTGAATTACTGGAGAAGCCGCTGACCGGTAAATATAAAGGCTTGCTCACCGCGTCATACCTGACGCCGTTGGGCTTATGGCAATTCGATGCTACGCTGCAGATGAACGGCGGCGGGCGTATGCCGAAACCTTACGATGCGGGTAATGGTTCTCTTTCATGGGGTCGTCGCTACGGTTCTTTCGGACAGTTAAGCGCACAGGTTACCCGCTACTTCCGCCGCTGGTCGGTATATGCGGGAGGGGAGAACCTGACCGGCTTTAAGCAGAAGAACCCGATCATCAGCGCTGCCGGCCCATGGGGCGGGAATTTCGATTCTACCATGATCTGGGGGCCAATACATGGTGCAAAATACTATATCGGTCTGAGATATAATCTGCCGAGAAACTAATATATTTGCGATTGGAGTATCTTAAGGGTTTAATAACGAATAAACTTAAAAACGTAAATGATGAACAGGAAATTAATGATGCTGTTTGCCGTATTGCTCCTCGGTGCAGGTGCAATGATGGCTAAAGACCTTCGTACGGTGGTGTTCAAGGTGGAGCAGTTGACGTGCGAGCATTGCGAGAAAGAGGTCAAGGATAATATCAGGTTCGAAAAGGGACTGAAGAAGTTTGCCATTGATCTTACCGCCAGGACGGTGACGATCACTTATGATGCTGAGAAAACCAATGTAGAACAGTTACAGGCCGGTTTTAAGAAGTTCAAATACGAAGCCGTTTTCATAAAGGAAAAGAAAGAGGAGTGATTTAAATTGAAAATTGAAAATTACGATGCCGCATGGGAATCCGTGTTCATCCGCATAATCCGTGTCCCTAAATACTATTTAAACACAGAGACACAGGTTTAAATTTTAAGGAAGAAGACGGAGATGCACAGAGGCTTCGCTTTTATCGGTGCGCGGAGCGCTAACTCCTTTAACTCCTTCTCTCCTTATTCTCCTTTTCTCTCCGTGTAACTCCTCAACTCCATGTCTCTGTGTTTAGCCTAATTTTCAATTTAAGAAATGGTTCCCTCGCAGCCACGCCTGACTAACGGGGGAACAGCAACAAAACAACTTAGTAGAGCCATACCCGTGATTCACATCATGGGGTGATAGCCTTTTTTCAATTGAAAACTTCTTAAATTGAAAATTGAAAATTACGCTAAACACAGAGACACAGGGTTTAAAGTTATGAAGAAGACGAGAGATACACAGAGGCTTCGCTTTTATCAGTGCGCGAAACGCTATCTCCTTTTCTCCTTTTATCTCCGTGTAACATCTCTTTTTCCTCCTTTCCTCATTTTCCTGTTTTGTGCGCTTTTCTGTATTTTAAAATCATAACCATCTAATAATGAGATATATTCTTCTTTATTTGTTGTAAAAATGGGTGCCTCGTGCTATCTTTGGGGATGTTTG
>JAIRNG010000162.1 GCA_031258135.1 Mediterranea sp. (in: CFB group bacteria) | reverse complement strand
TGGAAGAGCCGTATTATCAATTTCGTCGAGGACAAAGAAGTATCGGCCGCAGAATTTGACCTGGACAGGAATGCCCAGATCGCCCATGCACATATTGCCATTGCAACCAGTAACCTGGTAGGCAAAGCTCCGGGCAACTCCGTTCAGCGTGACTTCTTAAGTCAGGCGTTCTCCGACTTTATCTTTGCCATTATCATTGAAGAGCTGGGGCTTATGGGAGGAGGCTTTGTCGTGATCCTCTACATTTGGTTGCTTATCCGGACGGGGCGTATCGCAAAGAAATGCAACCGGACTTTTCCCGCCTTTCTTGTGATGGGCATAGCCCTGATGCTGGTCTCACAAGCCATACTGAACATGATGGTAGCCGTAGGATTATGTCCCGTCACGGGACAACCCCTGCCGCTGATCAGTAAAGGAGGAACAAGCACGCTGGTCAATTGCGCATATATCGGCATGATCCTGAGCGTAAGCCACTATACGATCCTTCTCGGAAAAGAAGACGCCGCCAAAGCTGCCGAAGAGGCGTTACAGGCAACTGAGCCTACAGCCGAAATGCTGAACAGCGACAGCGAATTTGAAGAAACGAATAATTAATAATGAATATGGAACGGCCGATACGGATAATCATTAGTGGCGGAGGCACCGGAGGACATATCTTTCCGGCTATATCCATTGCGAATGCCATAAAAGAATTACAGCCTGATGCGCAACTCCTCTTTGTAGGCGCTGAAGGAAAAATGGAGATGCAACGCGTACCCGATGCCGGATACGGGATCATTGGCCTTCCGGTTGCAGGGTTTGACCGCAGGAACCTGCTGAAGAACGTCTCCGTCCTGGTGAAGCTGTTCAGAAGCCAGCTCAAAGCGCGCCGGATCATCAGACAATTCCGGCCGGATGTGGCCGTAGGCGTAGGCGGATATGCCAGCGGCCCGTTGCTGAAGACCGCCGGAATGATGGGAATCCCGACCCTGATCCAGGAACAGAACTCTTATGCAGGAATTACCAATAAGTTATTGGCCGGACACGCCAAAAAGATATGTGTGGCTTATGACAATATGGAGAAATTCTTTCCCGGTGACAAGATCATCCTGACGGGAAATCCTGTCCGTCAGGATTTGGTAAACAGCCGGATTACACGGGAGGACGCACTGCGTACGTTCAATCTCGACCCGGCAAAGAAAACCATTCTGATCCTGGGGGGAAGCCTTGGCGCACGCACCATTAACCGGTGTATCATGGCAAACCTGGAGGTTATCGGGCGGTCCGGCGTACAATTCATCTGGCAAACCGGCAAGTTCTACTATGAACAGGCAATGGAAACGGTGAAAACAGCAGGAAAGACACCCAATCTCCATACCACCGGTTTCATCAGGGATATGGCCGACGCATACGCCGGCGCCGACCTTGTCATATCCCGTGCCGGCGCAGGATCGATCTCAGAGTTCTGCCTGTTGCACAAACCGGTGATTCTGGTTCCCTCTCCCAATGTTGCGGAAGATCATCAGACACAAAACGCACTGGCTTTGATCAATAAACGAGCCGCCCTGTACATTAAGGATGCCGAAGCGATAGAGAAGTTGATCCCGGCAGCATTGGAAACCATTCATAACGAGGCGTTGCTGAAAGAGCTAAGCGGCAATATCGCCGGACTCGCCCTGCCCGATTCGGCTAATATCATCGCGAAAGAGGTCATACAATTAGTTGATCCGTATTTCAATCGTAAATCGTAAGATAGTAAATAACATGCTGAACATATAAACCATAAAAGCTGTCTATTTTATCGGCGCCGGAGGCATCGGGATGAGCGCTCTCGCCCGCTATTTCCTTTCCAAAGGGAAGGTGGTGGCCGGTTATGACCGCACCCCGAGTGAACTGACGGAAGAACTGAATAAAGAAGGAACCCGGATACATTACGAGGATAACGTCGCTCTGATTCCGGAAAACTGCCGGAATAAGGAAAACACGTTGGTGGTGCTCACTCCTGCCGTCCCCGGAGATCATTCCGAATTGGTTTTCTTCCGTGAGGCCGGTTTCGACATACAAAAACGCGCACAGCTATTGGGCGCGATCACCCGCTCGGGTAAAGGTTTGTGTGTGGCCGGCACGCATGGTAAAACGACCACCTCCACCATGACGGCGCACCTGTTATATCAGTCGCATGTCGGTTGCACGGCATTCCTGGGCGGTATTTCCAAGAACTATAAAACCAACCTGTTGCTTTCCCAAAACAGTCCTTATACCGTGATCGAGGCTGATGAGTTCGACCGCTCATTCCATTGGTTATCGCCATACATGTCGGTCATCACATCGACCGACCCGGACCATCTGGATATTTACGGTACGGAAGCGGCCTACAGGGAAGGTTTCGAACAATATACCTCACTGATCCGGCCGGGTGGCTGCCTCATTATGCGTAAAGGCATCGCACTACAACCGAAGTTGCGGGAGGGTGTGAAACTGTACACCTATTCCAGGGATGAAGGAGATTTTCACGCAGAGAATATCCGTATCGGAAAGGGTGAGATCGTTATTGATTTCGTCGCTCCGGACACCCGCATCAGCGATATTAAACTGGGCGTCCCTGTGAACGTCAACATTGAGAACGGAGTAGCGGCCATGGCCCTGGCGCACCTGAATGGAGTTACAAACGAAGAGATCAGGCAGGGAATGGAAAGTTTCCGCGGAGTGGACCGCCGTTTCGACTTCAAAATCGAAACAGACAAGCTGGTGTTCCTGAGCGATTACGCCCATCATCCTTCCGAGATAAGGCAATGCATCCTGTCTCTTCGCGAATTGTATGCGGGAAGGAAGATCACGGCGGTTTTCCAGCCGCACCTTTATAGCCGTACCAACGACTTTTACAGGGAATTTGCCGATAGCCTGTCGCTGGCCGATGAAGTGATCCTGCTGGACATTTACCCCGCCAGGGAAAAACCGATTCCGGGAGTAACCGCCGGGCTGATCTATCAAAACCTGAAACCGGGTATAGAGAAAAGCATGTGTGCCAAAGAAGCGTTGGAAGACAAACTGAAAAACAAATCATTAGATATATTGGTCACACTTGGCGCAGGCGATATTGAAGATTACGTGCCCTGCATACATCAAATGCTGGAGAACAGATGATAAAGAGAATACTTCTATCAATAATGGTGTTGGTGATTCTGGCCTACCTTGTTGCGGCCGTCACGACATTCAATACCAAACCGGCCGTGGTTTGTCAGGACATCGGTCTGGTGATCAGGGATTCGGTCAACGCCGGCTTCATCACCGGAAATGAAGTGGCCTCCATCCTGACAAAGCATAACGTCCACCCCATCGGCAGAAAGGCGGAAGAAGTAGATTTGAAAGTACTGGAAGAGATACTGATCAAACACCCGCTGATCGACCAGGTGGAATGTTATAAAACTCCCGGAGGCAAGGTCTGCGTGGAAATCACTCAGCGGGTACCTGTTCTACGGGTATTCGGCAAGAACGGCGAGAATTACTTTGTCGATAACAAAGGAACCATTATGCCACCCGAAGCGAAATGCATCGCCCACCTGCCTGTCGTGACCGGAAATGCAGAAAAATCGTTTGTGCTGACGGATTTATACGGGTTTGCTTTATTTTTGCAGAAGAATAACTTCTGGAATGCCCAAATCGAGCAGATCAACGTCCTGAAAGGAAGAGAGATCGAGTTGGTTCCACGGGTCGGCGACCATATCATATTCCTCGGGAAAATGGATAACTACGAACATAAGCTAAGCCGCCTGAAGGAGTTCTATCAAAAGGGATTGAACAAAGTGGGATGGAACAAGTACGAACGGATCAGCGTAGAATTTGGCAACCAGATCATCTGTACAAAGAAAAAACAGGGCGGGATTTCCCGGAAATCCGAAACCTCATAACTTATAAACTTAAATATATGGCGTCGACTACAGATTTTATCGCTGCTATCGAGCTTGGCTCTTCAAAGATAGCAGGAATAGCAGGAAGGAAAAACAGTGATGGCAGCATCCTGATCCTGGCCCGGGCGAAAGAAGATTCTTCTTCCTTTATCCGTAAAGGCAGGATATCCAATCTGGATAAAACAATACAGAGCCTGACATCCATCATCGACACGTTGGAACGTTCGCTGAACGCTCCCATCGGCAAGGTGTATGCAGGTATCGGCGGACAGTCGCTGCACACCGTAGAACATACTGTGGCGCGCGACCTGAAAGATGAAACGGTCATCTCCCAGGAACTGATCGACGCGATCTGCGATGAGAACCTGAGTGTGACCCCGGAAGAGATGGAGATACTGGACGTTGCGCCGCAAGAATATAAAGCAGGGAACATCCTGCAGGCGGAACCTGTCGGGATGCTTGCGAACCATATCGAAGGACGCTTCATGAACATCGTGGCGCGGACTTCCATCAGAAAGAATCTGGAACACTGTTTTTCCCAGGCAAAGATTGAAATAGCCGGCATGTTCCCCTCTCCGCTCGTTACGGCAAAGGCCGTGCTTACGGAAAACGAGATGCGCGCCGGATGTGCGCTGGTCGACTTCGGGGCGGACACCACAACAGTATCCGTTTACAAGAGCAACATTCTGCGCTTCCTGTCCGTGATCCCATTGGGAGGGAACGCGATCACCCGCGACATTACATCGCTGCACATGGAAGAGCAAGAGGCCGAAAAGTTGAAACTCACGTATGGGAACGCCATATCCGACCATGAAACAGAAGCGGAAGGGCCGGAAACCGTACAATCGGAAGGCAGTCAGACTACAGTAGAACTTCATGTGCTGAACGATGTGATCGAAGCCCGTGCGGAAGAGATCGCAGCAAACGTATGGAACCAGATCGAACGTTCAGGCTATGCTGATAAGTTACTTTCGGGCATCGTGATCACAGGCGGGGGGGCAAACCTGAGGAATATGGATAAACTGGTCCGCAGAAAGAGTGAGACGGAAAAGGTCAGGATAGCAAGTGCGCCGCATTATGACGTGAGATCACAGGAATATACCGACCTGAAAGACGGAACGCAAAACACGCTCTTCGGACTGCTTGCCTGCGGAACGGAAAACTGTTGCCTGCCGAAAGCCGGAGAGCCGAACGAACCGTCGGACGATCTGTTTGGCAACGACCCGGAACTGCGCACACAGGAGGAAGCAGCCCGTGAGGAAAAGAAGAAAAAGGAAGAAGAAGAGAAACGCAGAAGGGAAGAAGAGAAAAGACGGAATAAGAAGGACTTCTTCAAACAGGTCAAAACTACTATCGGCAAACTCTCGGACGGCCTCTTTGCCGACGAAGAAATGAAGTGATATACGATTATACGGTTTATTTAAAATCCAAAACGCAAAACCCAAACAGTATGACAGACGCAATAGTACCATTTGAATTCCCGACGGATTCCCCGAAGATCATCAAAGTCATCGGTGTCGGAGGAGGCGGAGGCAATGCCGTCACCCACATGTACCGTGAAGGCATACACAACGTAACGTTTGTATTGTGTAACACGGATAGCCAAGCCCTGAAAGGTTCTCCCGTACCCGTAAAACTGCAACTCGGCAAGGAAGGTTTGGGCTCAGGAAACCGTCCCGCACGCGCCCGGAAGGCCGCTGAAGAAAGTATTGAAGACATCCGCAAGATGTTGAACGACGGCACTAAAATGGTGTTTATCACTGCCGGCATGGGTGGTGGCACAGGCACAGGGGCTGCGCCCATCATTGCAAAAACGGCTAAGGAGATGGATATTCTGACGATTGGCATTGTCACCATCCCGTTCCGTTGGGAGGGTGACAAGAAGATCGACCAGGCGCTGGATGGCGTGGAAGAGGTCAGCAAATACGTAGACGCCCTGTTGGTCATCAACAACGAGAAGCTAAGCGAGATCTACAGCGAACTCTCCGTCGACGACGCTTTCGACAAAGCAGACGACACGCTTTCGATAGCGGCAAAAAGCATTGCCGAGATCATTACGCTGCCGGGAAAGATAAATCTCGACTTCAACGATGTGAAAACCGTATTGAAAGATGGCGGCGTAGCTATTATGAGCACCGGATACGGCGAAGGAGAAAACCGCGTCAGCCTGGCGATCCGGAACGCCCAACATTCGCCGTTACTGAACAACAACAACATCTTCAACTCCAGGAAAGTATTGCTCAACATCTCCTCCAGCTCACAACACAAGCTGATGATGAGCGAAATGGAGGAGATAAAAGAATTTATGACCCGGTTCAGCCGTGACTTTGAAACTAAATTCGGCATAGCTACCGACGACAAGCTGGAACAAAAGGTAAAGATCACCCTGCTTGCCACCGGTTTCGGCATTCAGGATATCCACATGAAAGAGATGGACGATCGCATCACACAACGCACTGTCGAAGAGCAGGAACGCATTGCGAAGCTGGAAGAGGAAAAAGCTAAAAATGAGGATCGCCGGGAGAAATATTACGGAAAGCCGGTCAACAGGCCAAAGAAACGCCGTCATATCTATCTCTTTACACCCGGAGACCTGGATAACGACGAGATCATTACCCTGGTGGAAAACTCACCGACCTGTCGCCGTGATAGAACCACGCTCAAAGGAATACAAGCCAAAGCTGCCAATTCCACGGAAAGCGACGGAGAGGCTACCCTCCCCTCCGCACAGTAACTTAAAACTATAAACTCAAAAACATAAACCCAGATGAATCTGTATGATAAAGTCAGCGAAGACATTAAAAACGCCATGAAGGCTAAGGACAAAGTAGCCCTCGAAACCCTGAGAAACGTAAAGAAGTACTTCATCGAAGCAAAAACCGCGCCGGGAGCGAACGATGAACTGAGCGACGAAACGGCGGCGAAGATCATCCAAAAATTAGTGAAACAAGGCAAAGACTCCGCCCGGATTTATGCGGAACAGGGACGCGGGGAACTTGCCGATGCCGAACTGGCGCAAGTTGCCGTCATGGAAACTTATCTTCCGAAACAACTAAGCGCAGAAGAACTCGAAGCCGCCCTGAAAGAAATCATCGCCGAAACAGGTGCAAAAGACGGCAAAGAAATGGGTAAGGTTATGGGCATAGCGTCCAAAAAGCTTGCCGGACTGGCCGAAGGACGCGCCATCTCAGCCAAAGTAAAAGAGCTCCTGGGATAATGGCAGCTATCGGCGGTAGAGGCAGCCCAAAACACCGGTGCGGGTAATAAAGGTAGTGATGGCTAAAGGAAAATAAAGTTGACCCCGTCGTAAGGCTTACGACGGGGTCGACTTATTTATATCGGGATGCCTTAGGGCTATAGCAGGGATAAAAACAGAAGAGTCAGGGTTATCGTAGGGCTACGACAGGATAAAATACTTTTTTTATAGTTGTCGTATGGCTACGATAAGATAAAATATTTTTTTTATAGTTATCGTAGGGCTACGATAGGATAAAATACTTTTTTTATAGGCATCGTAGGGATACGATAGGATAAAATACTTTTTTTTATAGTTGTCGTAGGGCTACGACAGAATGAAATACTTTTTTTATAGTTGTCGTAGGGCTACGATATGATAAAATATTTTTTTTGTAATCGTCGTAGGGCTACGACAAGATAAATAAAAAAATTTTAGATTATCGTATGGCTACGACGAAATAAAAAAGTATATTTGCAGCTATCGTAGGTATACGACATATCAAAACCATTGGAATTTAACCCTGTGAACTAAAACAATAAGAAAAATGAAGAACATATTATCCGCAAGACTGTCGCGTCTTCATAACGGAGAGCATTTTGGGTTTGAAGAAGCCGTTCTCGGAACCCTGACGCCCTCGTTGGCCGGTCATCTGAACCTGACGGCGCAACGGGGGCAGCTCCGGCAGTTGCACGACAGGGAGGCTGAGGTCTATCGCATCAACCAGGCCTATCGGCAGACGAAGGAGCTGGCCCGCCTTGACCTGTTTCGCGATAAAACGTTCAATTACATCAAGAATAGCGTAAAATACTACCTGAATACAGGCGACAATGCGAAAAAAACCGCTGCCGCCGCTGTGAATTTCGTGTTGAGACCCTACCGGCTGGATCCGGTGAAGGGATATATAGACAATACGGCCGACATGGGCAAGTTTGTGGACGATATGTCGGTGAAGCCCTATCCCGCCCACATCGCTACGCTGGGCCTCACC
>JAIRNG010000154.1 GCA_031258135.1 Mediterranea sp. (in: CFB group bacteria) | reverse complement strand
TCTGTGCGGTGCGTCCAGGAATAGGCCCGCAGGGCCGTGTTTCACGGCGCAGCCCTTCCGCGGGGCGGTAAAAAGTCCCGCGGTAAAAGAATACATGGAGTTTGCAGTTATGAATGTTTTTTGAATACTAACTATAAAAACAAATGATTATGAATGTAAAAGATCAATTACGCGAATTGTACGCTTCAAAATGGAGCGATTTGTGTGCAGCCATGAAACCGGTTGTGGAAAACGAGAGTCACGAAACCAAACCGGCAAAGCCCCTCTTGCTTTGGCCGGGTAAAGACGATGAATACGAAAATGCGGATATTCGCGTCATGATTGTCGGGAAAGAGACCCGCGGCTGGATAGATGAATTCGATCCGGCTGCCGATCCGGGTGTCGAAATAGAGGAGATATTAAATGAATACGACAGGTTTTACTACCCTGTAAAAAAAGGTGGTTCGTTCTGGAACGGTTCCAAGCTATTCAGGCAAATGCTTGACAGCAGATTTCCCGATAAAAAGATCCGCTATATATGGAATAATATCATCAAAATGGGCAAAGCCCACGACAAGGGTGCACCGTCTGATTCTGTTTATGCTATCGAGCAAAAACATTTCTCCGTTGTCCGGGAAGAGATAGAGATACTGAAACCTCATTTGCTGCTGTTCCTGACCGGGCACGGCTATGACCGGCGGATCAAGGATAAACTGGGGGAACTCACGTTCGAACCGCTTTCACCCTCCTATCCGGAGAGAGAACTCGCAAAGTTCAAAATACCCGGTGCGGCCCCGGCGTATCGGACCCATCATCCCAACTATATGTATCGCCAAGGCAAGGGAACCATAGAAGCCTGTTTCCATACGATTATCGACGATGTTGCGAAAGATATCTAAGGTTTTCCCCTCTTCCCGTGTTTAAAAAGGCGACGGTAACCGTCGCCTTTTTTTGCTGCCTGCAGAATTCAAAAAGCTGCCTGCAAAAATCAAAAAGCTGCCTGCAAAAATCAAAAAGCTGCCTGCATTTTTCCGGACGTGCGCCGGTTAGCTGTATCTTCGTGGATACCGGAACAAAATAGCCATCAATGCGAAGGCTCCCATCGTAAATGGGTAGTATAAATTGCCGATAACGCTGATAGTGGAGATGTGCGCCAGCCCCGCCGCCATCAGCAGTTGCGCTCCGTAAGGGATAACGCCTTGTATGAAACAGGAGAATGTATCGAGCGTACTGGCCGCTTTCCTGCGATCCAGATGGAATCTGACGGCTATATCTTTGGCTATAGGCCCCGTTGTGATGATGGCAATGGTGTTGTTCGCCGTACAAAGGTTGGCGATGCTGACAAGAGCGGCGATGCTTAGTTCCGCTCCCCGTTTACTGTTGACGTGTTTCGTGAGCCGGGCAATGATGAAATCAATACCTCCGTTATAGCGGATGGTTTCGAGCATTCCTCCGGCCAGAAGGGTGATGATGATGAGTTCACCCATTCCGGTGATGCCGTTTCCCATGACCCCAAACCAATCAAATACCCCGAAACTTCCTGTGGCGATACCCACAGCGCCCGAAAGCAGGATACCCAGTGTCAGGATGATCATTACATTTACGCCGGCTATGGCTGTTCCGAGTACAACGATATAGGGCATGATCTTCAGCCATTCTATGCTTTCGGTCTGTGGCGGCGCGGATACGGAAAGCCCCTGGAATACATAGATACACAATACGAGTATGGCCGCCGGGACAACGATCATGGAGTTTACCCGGAATTTATCGCTCATGGCGCAATCCTGCGTTTTCGTGGAAGCAATGGTCGTATCCGAAATAAAAGAGAGATTATCCCCGAAAAACGATCCTCCCACAACAACCGCTACCATAAAGGGAAGGTCAACGCCGGTTTTCACCGCCAGCCCGACAGCTACCGGGGTAAGGGCTACAATTGTTCCCACACTGGTTCCGATGGCTAATGAAATGAAACAGGAGGCAATGAATATACCGGCAATCAGCAGGTTGTCGGGCAGGAGCAGCAGCGTCAGGTTTACCGTTGCGTCGATGGCGCCCATTTCTTTCGCGCTTTGTGCAAAGGCTCCGGCAAGGACGAATATCCACACCATGAGCATGATGTTCCTGTCGGATGCTCCAACAGAGAACTGATATATCCGTTTATCTAACGGTAAACCGCGGGTAATCGCTACGGCATAGCAGGAGGATACCAGAAAAGCCACCGTTATGGGTACTTTATAGAAATCGTTGACGAGGATAGATGTGACCAGATAGAGGCATAGAAAAACAACTAACGGACTTAACGCCCGCCAGCCTGACGGCTTCCCTGTTTTTATTTCATTCATTGTTAAGTCTATGGATTTAAAGTGTTACTCCCGTCTTGAAGATCGCTATTTCGCGATAGCCCTTCTTTTCATTGTTCACAGGTTCGCCGCCGGCCACCCGGATGATATAGCTGATGAAACGTTTGCAGGTTTCTTCCATGGGTTCGCCATCTACAATGACTCCGGCGTTGAAGTCGATCCAGGTTGGCTTGTTGTTGAACAAAGCCGTGTTGGTCGATATTTTCATGGTGGGTACGATTGTTCCGAACGGTGTTCCGCGTCCGGTAGTAAACAGCACGATGTGACATCCGGCGGCAGCCAGCGCAGTCGAAGCTACGAGGTCGTTGCCCGGAGCGGACAGCAGGTTCAATCCTTGGGTCCGTATGCGTTCTCCGTAGGGAAGTACTCCCGATACATAGCTCTTACCGCATTTCTGTGTACATCCCAATGCTTTTTCTTCCAGCGTGGAGATACCTCCGGCTTTGTTGCCCGGCGAAGGATTCTCACCTACCGGCTCTCCATGGGAAAGGAAGTATGCTTTGAAGTCGTTAATCAGGCGTACGGTTTGCTCAAACAGCCTTTCATTCCTGCAACGGTTCATCAGGATCGTTTCCGCTCCGAACATTTCAGGCACTTCGGTCAACACGCTGGTACCTCCCTGTGCAATCAGGAAATCGGAGAACATTCCCAACAACGGATTTGCCGTAATACCGGAAAAACCATCCGAACCGCCACACTTCAAGCCAACACGCAACTCGCTCAACGGAATATCGGTACGTACATCCCTGCTTGCTTTGGCGTATAGCTCACGAAGTAACTTCATGCCCTCTTCGTATTCGTCGCTTACGTTCTGGGTGACCATGAACAATACGCGGTCCCGGTCATAATCGCCGAGAAATTCGCGGAAAACGTCCGGTTGGTTGTTCTCGCAACCTAAACCTACAACAAGCACAGCGCCTGCATTGGGGTGAAGCGCCATATCGCGCAGAATCTTTTTGGTGTTTTCGTGATCGTCGCCCAACTGCGAGCAACCGTAATTGTGAGGATATGCCACGATAGCATCTACTCCTTCGCCTCCGGTTTCGCGGCGAAGCCCCTCAGCCAATTGGTTGACGACACCGTTTACACAACCCACCGTCGGGATGATCCATACTTCATTGCGGATGCCTGCATCGCCATTCCTGCGGCGATAGCCTTTGAACGTCAGGTCTTCCCGGGGAATATCCGGAGAAACGGAAACCGGATCGTACGTGTACTCCAGTAATCCGGCAAGATTGGTTTTGATCGTATGCTCGTCCATCCGGTCGCCCTGTTTCCTTGCCACGGTGGCATGGCCGATGGGGTAGCCGTATTTGATGACGTCTTCTCCTTCGGCAAAGTCTTTCAATGCAAACTTATGTCCGGCCGGTATATTCCCGTTTAATGTAATGGTTATTCCGTTGATTGTCACTTGTTCCCCTGCCGGAAGGTCTGCGATAGCTACGGCGACGTTATCCGAAGGATTTATCTGTAAGAACTTAGTCTTCATGATCTAATTGGATGAGTGTATTTTTAAGTAGAAATCGATATTATCCACATTCAATAGATCTATCGGCATATAGTTCATGGCTGTCACTTCTTTCTTGAAGATAAGGTGGTCACATAATGTTTTTATGCCGTTAAATCCTTGTAGTTCGGGTTGTTGGGCGATAAGGAAAGAGACGCTGCCCTGTTTAAGGCATGCCACATTCCTCTCCAGCAGGTCATACCCCATAAGGTTGAATGGCTTTTTGTTTCTTTCCAACAGGTATTCCCCAACGGTGTACACTTTCGAGTTGAATGTGATGCCGTTCGTGACGCCGGGATGCGCCCTGAAGAACTCATCCAGCATTTCGTTGTCATCAGCAGGATGTTTGGCGTGCAGGTTAAGCTCAAGTATCTTGCAACCGGGATGATGCTCCTTCATGTATTTACGGAATCCGATTTCCCGGTTTTCCTGCTGGTTCGAGCCTACAATCCCTTCGTTGATCTTGCGGAAGAGCATGATCTCGTCAGGATTTCCGGGAAGCAACATCAACATACGCGCCGCGAAATATCCGCTTTGTCCGGAATGTTGTCCGAAGAAAGCGAGGGCAGGGATGTCTTTGATGTTTGAGTCTATATATATAAAAGGTATATCTTTAGCTTTCAGCCCGTCCGTAAATTCACGCGTATAGTTGGTAATGGTGGGAGCAAGAAGCACTCCATCCGGCGCTTCATCCAGGACGTTCCGGCTTGTTGCTGCAAACGAATCGTAATCGTACGGATCATAATAGATGATACCGGCCGAGACATTGAAATCCGAATAGTTTTCCAACGCTTCGTTGATTCCCTTTTCAATAGCCGTCCAATACTCACCTTTCAGGTGCACAGGCAGCAAACAGGCAAAAGCATACTTTTTGTTCGACGCAAGGGCGCTCGCATACATATTCGGATGGTAATCCAACTGCTTTAGTATCTTCTCCACTCTCAAACGACTGGCTTCGGACACTCCGCTACGGCCATGGATCACACGATCCACCGTTCCGACAGACACGCCTGCCAACCGTGCAATATCCTTGATTCTGATTCTTTCAAACACCCGGTTCATTTGCGGATTTACAATTTTGGCAAATATAGGGCAATTTTTGCTATTATGAAAATTATTGTATCTTTGTGCCCGTACACAATTGATATCCAATTGGAAAATGCAAAATGGTAAACAGAAGTATTAAATGGTAAATCATAAATGGTAAATCGTAAATGAATAAGGTCGTTACTTTTGGAGAAATTATGCTTCGTCTGGCTACTCCGGATTATTTGAGATTTTCGCAGGCTAAAGCGTTTACCGCAACCTTTGGCGGTGGTGAAGCTAATGTTGCCGTATCATTGGCAAACTATGGTTTGGAGACTGAATTTGTAACCCGTCTCCCTAAAAATGATATTGCACAGTCGTGCATTATGGATCTTCGTTCGCATGGGGTAGGTACGAACGAAATCATTTTCGGCGGTGAGCGTGTAGGTATCTATTTTCTTGAAACAGGCGCCGTGGCTCGTGCTTCCAAAGTGATTTACGACCGCGCCCACTCTTCTATCTCCACGATTGAACCGGGAATGGTGAACTGGAAAGAGGCGCTGAAAGATGCCGGATGGTTTCACTGGACCGGTATTACTCCGGCTTTGTCACAAGGCGCTGCCGATGCTTGTCTGGAAGCAATCAGGGTGGCTAATGAGATGGGGGTAACCGTTTCCTGTGACTTGAACTACCGCAAAAATCTCTGGAAATACGGTAAGTCGGCCGATCGGGTAATGCCTGCCTTGGCAGAAGGTTGCGATGTTATCCTGGGTAACGAAGAAGATTGCGAAAAGGTTTTCGGAATCAAGCCCGAAGGTTTCGACGTCACGGCCACAGGCGGTGAAGTGAATGCCGCCGAGTTTGAATCCGTATGTACCCAGATGATGAAGAGATTCCCGCGCTGCAGGAAAATGATCGTAACATTGCGTGGCGCTATCAATGCCAATCACAACACATGGGGTGGCGTTCTTTACTCGGACGGCTCATTGAAAATGTCTAAGAGATATGATATTACCCACATCGTTGACCGTGTAGGCGGCGGCGACTCTTTCATGGGTGGTTTGATCTATGGTTTGATCACTTATCCAACGGACGATCAGAAAGCGCTTGAATTTGCTGTCGCCGCTTCTTGTCTGAAACATACGATCTACGGTGACTTCAACCTGGTTACCGTTGCTGAAGTCGAGAATCTGATGAAGGGCGACGGAAG
>JAIRNG010000165.1 GCA_031258135.1 Mediterranea sp. (in: CFB group bacteria) | reverse complement strand
GATGCCACAGCATTGACCGAAGTAGTCGTAACCGCGCTGGGTATCAAACGTGAAGCCAAAGCGTTAGGTTATGCCGTTTCTGAAGTAAGTGGAAGCGCTATCACAGCCAGTCAGCCTATTAATGCCATGAGTGCGCTTTCGGGAAAAGTGGCCGGAGTAGACATTTCAACCACCACTGCCGGGCCATCGGGTTCTACTCGCATCGTTATCCGTGGTAATGCCGAACTATCGGGATACAACCAGCCACTTTATATAATCGATGGCGTACCGATGGATAACTCACAACTCGGCGAAGCCGGTATGTGGGGAGGATACGACATGGGCGACGGTATATCCGGCATCAACCCTGAGGATATCGAAACGCTTTCAGTTCTGAAAGGCGCTTCGGCCGCTGCACTATACGGGTCAAGGGCAACACATGGTGTTGTATTGATCACAACAAAGTCGGCTACCAAGAAAGGGTTCGGTATAGATGTTACCAACAGTGTGGACTTTGTGACCCAGCTATCCAAATTCGACGATTACCAAAGAGAATATGGCATGGGGCGCAACGGTGAAATACCTATCACTTACGAAACCGGACGTGGAGCTTCACAGGCATCGTGGGGAGCAAAACTGAATCCGAACATGAATACGTATATATTCAACGGACAGCAAAAACCTTACGGAAATGTAAACAATAATATTTCCAGTTTCTTCCATACCGGCGCCACATTCAACAACTCAGTCTCTGTTACTTCAGCCTCTGATAAAGCCAGTGTACGCGCGTCTGTTTCGGATATGCGCAATAACGACATTGTTCCGCAATCGAACATGAACAGAAACTCGTTCATGATAAAAGCAGACGCAAATATTACAAGCAAATTCAGGATTGAATCGCGTGTAAACTACATTACAGAAAAGGTGAAGAACCGCCCCGCTCTCTCTGACTCGCCCAACAATGTCGGCCTGGCTTTGATCGGTCTTGCCCCGAATATCGACCAGAAGTGGTTGGCCGATGGGTATAAGAATGAATATGGAGATTATGTGGACTGGAATGGAGGTAATATTTATCGCATTAACCCTTACTGGTCGCTGAATGAAATGTTCAACCGTTCGAGTAAGAACCGTATCATGGGATATATGCAGGCCGGTTACGAGTTTGTTCCGGGGTTGACATTACAACTCCGTGGAGGTACAGACTCTTATAAGTTCCGCATCACCGAGTTTCAGACAATCAGTACGCCCACAGCCAAACAGGGCGCTATGTCGGAAAACTCGATCGACGTTACCGAAACCAATGCCGAAAGTATCTTGCACTATACCAAAAGGATTGGTAAGGATTTCGACTTATCGGCATTCGTTGGTGGAAATATGATGTTCTACAAGCAGGAGATGTTTGTGAATACAGGCGAGAACCAGGTCGTTCCGGACATGTATTCCATCACTAATTATTCTGAAACCACAGTTAACTACTACAAACCCCGCAAGCGGATCAACTCCGTATACGGAGCCGTAAACCTTGGGTATAAAGATTTTCTTTATGTAGACGCTACCATAAGAAACGACTGGACGTCTACCCTGCCTAAAGGGAATAATTCATATATGTATCCGTCTGTTTCCGGAAGCTTTATATTTACTAATGTATGGAAGACTCCATTCTTATCTTTTGGTAAGTTAAGAGCATCCTGGGCGCAAGTGGGTGGTGATACGAATCCATATATGTTGAACTTAAATTATGGTTTATTATCATCGACCTTCAATGGAAAACCAGCCGGAGAAATATCTTCGATAAGTATACCACCGGCTAACCTGAAGCCAACCCGCACATACTCCTATGAAGTCGGTGCCGATTTGCGTTTCCTCAACAACCGGATGCGACTGGACATTGGTTACTATTCGCAACGGACCAAAGACCAGATCATGAATCTGCCGGTTTCGCAGACCAGCGGCTTTGAAAGCTCAACGGTAAACAGCGGCGAGATCCTTAATCATGGTATTGAACTGAGCCTGAATGTCGCTCCTGTTTCGACCAAAGATTTATATTGGGATATTACACTGAACTTTGCCCGCAACGTAAACGAAGTCGTAAGACTTCACGATGAGATCACCGAATATCTGTTGGCGGAAGCACGCTGGGCCGGAGCTATGATCCAGGCCCGGCAGGGAGACGCGTATGGTGTAATTATCGGTAAAAAGCTGCTCCGTACAGAGAAAGGTGAAGTTATCTATGGCGAAAACGGTTACCCGTTGGTAGGCGATAAACTCGAAGTACTCGGCAATGGCGTTTACGAGTGGACGGGTGGTTTAGGAACCTCGCTAAGCTATAAAGGATTCTCATTAAATGCGTTATTCGATGTGAAATGGGGCGCAGATGTGTACTCCATGAGTAGCATGATGGCTCACTCGAACGGTACAGCCAAAGCAACCCTCGAGGGTCGTAAAGAATGGTACAATTCCGAAGAGCAACGTAAGCAGGAAAATATAGAAATCAGTAGTTGGACGCCAACAGGAGGGCTTATCGGCAAAGGAGTTGTTAATACAGGAACAGCCGAAAATCCAACATATGAGGCGAATACTAAAGCGGTAGATCCACAAAAATACTGGACCAACTTCCTTAGTTCCGGAACTCCCGAACCGTTCATCTATGATGCTTCATTTATCAAGCTGAGAGAAATGACGTTAAGTTATAGCCTGAAGAAAGAATGGCTGAAGAAAACACCGTTTACCGACGTATCATTTACCATCTACGGACGTAATCTATGGACTATATACTCTGATATTCCAAATATCGACCCCGAATCAAGTTATAATAACAGTAACGGACAGGGATTTGAGTACGGTTCATTACCCTCAAGGCGATCATTCGGTTTTAACCTCAAGTTTAGTTTGTAACCCAAAATGAGAACGAGCATGAAAAAATATAATATCATCGTAAGAACATTGGCCATTCTTTTCTCAATGGCGTTTGTGACCTCTTGCAGTAACTTTGAAGATTTGAATGAAGATCCGACCAAATCGACCAATATGGATCCGAACCTGCTCTTACCCACTATACAAATGTATCTTACCAACGATTATCAGGAATGGCACCGCCATTTCATGTATCCCGGCGGTTTCGTTCAACAGTGGTGCGGTGACTGGGGAACCGTTGAGTATGGCTGTCTGGCCATTAAGAGTGATCCATACATGGCGGAATTGTGGTTGCGTCGCTATACGCGTCTGTCTAAAAATCTGATCGACATTGTAGAACGTACAAAAGAGAGTCCGAGAACAGCTAATATCAATGCTATTGGACGGATCATGAGAGTATATGTGTTCAACCAACTGACCGATATGTATGGAGATATTCCTTACTTTGATGGTGGCGCCGGATATTATTCCGGTACGTTGAAGCCCAAATACGATAAGCAGGAAGATATCTATAATGATTTCTTCGAACAGCTCGAGATAGCTAATAATCAATTTGACCCGAATGGCGATCCGGTTTTATACGATCATTATTACGACGGCGATATCAACAAATGGAAGAAATTCTGTAACTCTCTCCGCCTCCGGCTGGCCATGAGGCTTGTTAAGGTAAACCCTGAGAAAGCGAAAAAGGAAGCAGAGACTGCCATCAAAAATGGAGTAATGACAAGCAATAATGATATCTGTCTGATTCATTTCGAAAATCTGGCAAATCCATCGGCCGGCCCGGGACGTGGTAACGGACTTGCAAACCGTTTCCGGCAGGAACCAAGGAACTTCCGCTATGCTAAAAGACTGATTGAATATATGGAGTCGACATCAGATCCGCGAATTACGATCTATGGCGGTTGCTACCTGGACGACGGAAAAGATACGGATATCACCGGCATTGTTTATGCGGCGACAGGTAACTACACCGACATGGCTCGTCCGACCGATCGTTTTGACTGGGAAGAAAGTCCTGAGACAAGAGTCTTGAAAGTAAACGGAGAAGATATTGAAGTTGCCGGTAAGTATCTGTTGTTGCAACCATCCAAATGGTTTATGGCTTACGATGCTCCTTATATTAACATGAGTTATGCAGAGGTTGAATTATTAGCTGCCGAAGCAAAATTGCGCAATTGGGACGTATCAGGCACAGTAGCCGACCGTTATGAGAAAGCGCTCCGCGCATCTGTTGAGCACATGACTGTTTATGGAGCGCCCGCCGTATCCGAAGCTGCGATCGACCGGTTCATTCAAAAGAATGCATTGGTTTCCGGAAGTGAAATGGAACAAATTAACATGCAGTTATGGGTAGGAAATATACTTAATCCGTTTGAGGTATTCGCAAACTGGAGACGTACGGATATTCCTGAAATCGTATTCACTAATTTTGATCCGGGACGTAACCAGTCGGGTGGAAAGACCCCGCGGCGCATACTGTATCCGGTAGAAGAACAGGTGAAAAACGGTGAGAATTATTACGAAGCCATTGGCCGTGTACCGGGATACGACTGGACAATTGGCGTTTGGTGGGATGTGCAATAAGAAACCATAACTCAAAAAAAACATTTATGAAATACATACATTTTATATATGCCCTGCTCATAGGATCAATCCTTGCCGGATGCAGCGATGATGACGCCGGTAATCCGGCTTTTGACGATGATGAATTACCTAAAATATACATGGAATGGGCCTCGACTTATGTATATGCAATCGACGATGTAGTGAAATATACGGCCATCGTCTCTCCCGACGACAATATAAGTTGCCGCTGGTTGGTTGACGGTGAAGTGGTAAGCAACGGCCTTTCGGTTGAATACCGGATAACCTCTTCCGAACCATTTACCCTCAGGTTTGAAGTAGAACGTAACGGTTTATCGAGCTATCGTACTGCGCAGGTAACCGTAACCAAGCCTTTCGAGCCTAAGACCTACGACAATATCGTAATGGGTGTACTTACAACAGAAGGTACTTCCGACTATATCCAGTGGGACAACATCACTCATCTGATGTATACCTCTTTACAAGTTGAAGAAGTATCACCTGTTCTCAAACTTCCTGACGCCACAGCTTTGGCCCGCCTGAAGACTGTCGTATCTTTGGCGCACAACGAGGGTGTATATGTGATTATAGACATTGCCGGACCAATGAACGTAACGTCAGGTGTAGGTGGTTACAACCAAACCGCATTGAATCAGATTGCGATCAATCCGACGTTGCGCGCCGAACTGATCGCCAACATAAAGAGCTTCGTTGAAGAGTACGATCTGGATGGGGTAAATATCTCCATGAACAGTGCAAACAACGATGCCGGAGGGTTAACGGATCATGCGCAGATCGGTGAGTTTATGAAAGAACTGGGCGAAGCATTCCCTGCTCAACATGAAGGTGAACGGGGTATATATCTTGTAACGGCCTCCATACCAATGGCCTGGAATAATGGCGATCAGTATGCTTATCTGGGTGAAGTAGACCGTCTGGACTGGGTGAATCTGATGCTCTTCGGAGGTACTGACCTGTCGCCTGTTCAACATGCGCCTAACTGGCAAATAGCCGATAACATTGCCAAGTTTGCAGGCAAAGGTATTCCGGCGTCAAAAGCGCTTGTCGGAATCGGGGCTTTCGGTGTTAAATATGATATTCCTCCCGGAACGGATCCGACATGGGGAACCATAGATAATTATCTGAGTTATCCGACATACAAAGAGATCCTGGCTATGGATGCCGGTGCCGCCCAAAAGGAATACTTACAGACAGGCAATGCCTGGATTTTCTATACAGGCCTTGGAACAGAATATGGAACAAACGTGTCTTCCAAAGCCGGCGAGGCAAAAGCCGCAGGTGCAAAGGGCATGTTTATCTGGACGCTTGACTATGACTCGCAGGAAGCAGGCAAATCACTAACCAAAGCTGTTTATCAGGCTATGAACCCATAACCTTATATGATTCACGGTGGGATGAACCCGGGAGTTGCGGTCATCGCAACTCCTTCCCTCACTAAACAGAAAAACGATGAGAAAAAACATATTATTTCTCTTGCTATCGTGTATTGCAACTTTTTGTAGCTACTCATGCAGTAAAAGCGACAATGGAGGCGATAGCAGGAAGATCGATTTTGCAATTTACAGGGATGCAACTACCCCCAATTTTGTCCGGTTCGAGGCATCGGAAATCAATCCCGATGCGCTATACGACTGGATCATTCAGGACGATTCGAAACAGAAAACAAATTCACCTGAGTTTTTCTGTTACTTTGAGAAAAAAGGAACATATACAGTCGCCTTACACTATCTTTTGAACGGAAAGACGCAAGCCATTACTACACAAACCGTCACCATCAGCGACGATTCATACTATTTCCTGCAGAATGAAGGTTTGTGGTGGAATGACGAGTTCGGCAATTCCGGCCTGAATTACCAATATTGGAACTTTGACCAGGGAACCGGCGTCTGGGGGAACAATGAATGGCAAACCTATACAAATAAATCGGAAAACGCCTTCATCCGTGACGGTAAACTCGTGCTCAAAGCTATTAAACCGGGTGTCGGACAAAAAGTGGGCGATTATACTTCCGCCCGTGTCACTACCAAAGGAAAAAAAGAGATTTCGCGCGGACGGGTAGAAGTTCGCGCGAAACTTCCGGGTGGTGTTGGTATCTGGCCTGCGATCTGGCTGTTCGGCACCAAGGCTTCTCCCTATTACTCCGAATTGGATATCATGGAATATGTGGGTTGTGATAAAGATATTATTTACGGAGCTATACATACTACCCAGTCATTGGAAGGCGCACAGAAGATATCTGCTTCAAAAACCGTAAAAGGCGTAGAAGAGAACTTCCATGTATATGGAATGAACTGGACTGGCGAAAAAATAGAATTTTACCTTGATACACCCGACAATATCTATCTTCATTACCAACCCGAAGATAAATCCAGTCCGCGTGTGTGGCCGTTTGACAAAGAATTATATCTGATTCTTAACATTGCCGTAGGTGGCGATTGGGGAGGTATGAGGGGAGTTGATGATAGCATCTTTCCATGTGAAATGGAAATAGATTATGTTCGTGTTTTCCGGAAGAAGTAAAAGGCAGCTCTTATCTGCATTTAGCCTTTCAATTTTCAATTTATCAAGCTCCGTCCTCTGCGAGGACGGAGCTTTTTATATATACTTTGCGTCATCCCCACAGAGGAAGGAGCTTTTTCTATGTATTTTGTGTCATCCCTGCAGAGGAAGGAGCTTTTTCTATGTATTTTGTGTCATCCTCGCAGAGGACGGAGCTTTTTCTATGTATTTTATGTCATCCCCGCAGAGGAAAAGAGCTTTTTCTATGTATTTTGCGTCATCCTCGCAGGGGAAGGAGCTTTTTCTATGTATACTTTAGCGAAATCTCCTGAATTATACTACATTCCTAAAAAATCACTACCTTTCCTCTATAATCTTCTGTTTTCTCTGCGACAAGCCACAGAGAAAACGGCTTCATAGTTTTGCTATGGCATACTTTCCCCTTCCTCAGTCTTTTTTTAACTGGGGTTTACTTGTTAA
>JAIRNG010000155.1 GCA_031258135.1 Mediterranea sp. (in: CFB group bacteria) | reverse complement strand
TCCGGCATCGACAGCAAGGCCTACACCGGCTATGCGCTCGGAATGGGTATCGAGCGCATTACGAACCTGAAATATCAGGTAAGCGACCTCCGCCTGTTCTCCGAAAACGACGTCCGCTTCCTGGAGGAGTTCAAAGCGGCCTATTGAACTGAGAACCCCCGGACAGATGAACGCGCAACAGGAGAAGCCATTCAACAAACTCATTACCCCGGATTACTGCTTTATACTGGCAGCCAACTTCCTCTTGTTCTTTGCTTTTTACCTGATACTCCCCGTCCTGCCGTTCTACCTGACGGAAGTGTTTCATACGGGACATGCCGCCGTGGGTGTCATTCTATCCTCGTACACGGTGGCCGCATTATGTATCCGCCCGTTCTCCGGCTTCCTGCTCGACACGTTTGCACGTAAACCGTTATATCTGGTGGCGTACTTCCTCTTCACGTCGATCTTTGCCGGATACATGCTGGCCGGCATACTGTCCCTGTTTATCATGTTCCGTGTGGGACATGGCCTGGCTTTCGGCATGGTGACCGTTGCGGGAAATACCCTTGTGATCGACATTACCCCCTCTTCCCGCCGCGGCGAAGCCGTCGCCTATTACGGCCTGATGAACAACATGGCCATGAGCTTCGGGCCGATGGTCGGGCTGTTCATGCACGATTACTACACGTTCGGGACTATCTTCCTCTGTTCGCTTCTGTCGGGAACCATCGGATTCGTCATGGCGTGCCTGATAAGAACGCCCCGGAAAGCGCCGGCGCCCCGCGAGCCGGTCTCGCTCGACCGGTTCATCCTGCTGAAAGGCGTACCTGCCGGCGCATCGCTCCTGCTGCTGTCCATTCCTTACGGAATGACCACGACATACGTCGCCATGTACGCCAAAGAGATCGGCATCACCCTCAGCAGCGGATTGTTCTTCACCTTTATGGCCCTTGGGATGGCCGTGTCGCGTATGTTCTCCGGCAAACAGGTAGACAAGGGACGCATCACCGAAGTCATCAGGCTGGGTATGTACCTGGTCTGCCTGTGCTTTTTTCTGCTTGCGGCCTGTGGCACGTTGATCGGCTATAATCCGGCGCTCGCCACCGGGCTGTTCTTCATCATCGCCCTGTTGCTGGGAGTAGGCTTCGGCACGATGTTCCCCGCGTTCAACTCGCTGTTTATAAATCTCGCCCCACACAACAAACGGGGAACGGCAACCTCTACCTACCTCACCGCATGGGACGTAGGAATCGGGATCGGCCTGACCGCCGGAGGCTATCTGGCGCAACACACCTCATTCGACGTAACCTACTTATCCGGCGCCTGCCTCACGGTGGCCTCCGCCGTTCTGTTCAGCGCAAAAGTAACGCCGCATTTCCATAAGAACAAACTGCGGTAAGCCATTCACCACGAAAAAACATGCCGCATGGGAAGCCCCATGCGGCATGTTTTTATTTAGTATCCGAAGATGTCTTCCTGCGTCAGCCTTTGAACAGGAGCTATTTTCCCCAGGCCTTCCATATCCAATTCCTTTTCGTCTCCCAATATACAATATGTATAGGTGCGGTCTTTAATCCATTTCTTTTGGAAGCCGGTGACGTCTTTCAGTTGCATCGCCCGCACATCGTCGTATAGCTTGATGCGGCTATCCACGGATTGTCCCAGGTCCTGTTCGCCGATATACGACCAGAGAATGTCGCTCTTCACGATGCGTTCCGTGCGCAAACGGGCTATTGTTGCATCTTTGGCCAGCTTGAACGCGGCTTCGGATTCAGGCATGTTGTTGATAATGTCATTGAATGTGGTAATGGCATCCATCATTTTATCATTCTGCGTGGCAATCTGCGTGCGAACCTCGTACGGATACTTCAGGTAGGAAGGCGCTATCATTCCCGCCCAGGCCGAGTAGGCCAATCCCCGGCTTTCGCGCATTTCCTGGAATACGATGGAGTTCATGCTTCCCCCGAAATACTCGTTGTACATGTTTCTTGCCGGTTCAATGGCCGGATCGAACCGTTCGCCCCGGTTGGAAACCTGCGCCATGTAGATTTGCTTGGCGTCATAAGGCGATATGAATACTTTTGTCTTGTTCGTCAACTGCTTCGTAAATTCTTCTCCTGCCGGAATATCCTTCAGCGTTTTCGGCGTCTTATGGTATTTCTCTATCACGGCAAGAAAATCCTTCCGGCTGCTTGGGCCGTAATACAGTATGCGGTGCTTGTAGCCGGTTTGCCCATGGATACGGTCTACCAACTGTTGGGGATCCATGTTCCTCAGTTCCTCGGCCGACGGGATGTTTTTCACGGGACTCTTCTCTCCCCAGATGGCATAGTTCACCAGCTGGCCGAAGTTTCGTGATTGGTTCAGTTTCGCGTCATTGCGGGCTTTGATGATATCCTCAACCATGTTGGCGTACGCCTGCCTGTTCACCTGCGCATCAGCCAGCAGTTTCTCGAAGAGTTCGAGCGCTTCGGGCATATTCTCATTCAGTCCGGTCAGTGTGACATACGTGCGTTCGTTGCCCGGCGATACGCCGAACGAACAGGCCAGCTTGTAGAACCGGCTGTTCAGTTGTTCCGGGGTCATATCCGATGTGCCCAGATACTTCATGTACTGGAAGGCGACGCCCAGCGCCTTGTCGTTCGCGTTTCCCATGTCGAAGAGGTAGATCAGCTGGAAGACGTCATTGACCTCATTCTGCTTGTATAGCACGGGTATCTTCGATGTTGCAGTTTTCAGTTGAGCCAGGTCTTTGCTGAAATCAAGGAACACCGGCTCTATCGGATGGACAGGCGTCTGCTGTATCTCCAGAAGGAACGGACTGGAAACGTCACGGTTCATGACAATCGGAGTGATCGAAGGTTTGTCGATCTTCTTCTCGTTCGGGTCCTTGCCCTGCTTCTTGTAGATCACGACGTAATTGTCTTTCAGGAACGTGTTGGCAAAAGCAAGAATGTCCTGCTTGGTGATCTTTGACAGGCGTTCCAGCGCCGTCACCTCATCTTCCCATTTCGTGCCGTGGATGAACGACTCCACAAACATGTCGGCGCGCGCATTGTTGCTTTCCAACTGCCGCATCTGCGATAGTTTGAAGTTGTTGATCGTCGCTTCGAGCATATTTTCGTCGAAGTTTCCGGCCTTTAGCGCTTCAATCTGTTCCAGGAGCAGGTCTTTCACCTGTTCCAGTGTCTGTCCCTCTTTCGGACGTGCCTGTAACATAAGGAAAGAATAGTCCGTCATTCCACTGGCATAGGACCCGGCTCCAAGCACCTTCTGTTGCTGGTTCAGGTTCAGGTCGATGAGTCCTGCTTTCCCGTTATACAATATTCTCGACAGAATGGTCAGCGTTTCGTATTCCTTGCTTGCCACGCCCGGGAATCGCCAGCCGATCGCCACGCTCTCGGCATCAGTGCCCAATACTTCGCGCGTGATGGGCGCCGTAATGGGCTGTTCCGTCGTCACCGGCAGTTTCGGCAGCGGCTTTGATTTCATATCTCCGAAATACTTCTCAATCACAGAGATCATCTCGTCCGGGTCAAAGTCGCCCGACAGACAGATAGCCATATTGTTGGGCGCATACCACGTCCGGTGGTACTCCTTGATGCGGGTGATCGACGGGTTCTTCAGGTGTTCCTGCGTTCCCAGCACTGTTTGTTTTCCATAAGGATGATGCGGGAAAAGAGAGGCCAGAAGCGCTTCATACACCTTGCGCGGGTCGCGGGTGAGTGACATGTTCTTTTCCTCGTATACCGTTTCGAGTTCGGTGTGGAACCCGCGGATCACGCTGTTCTTCACCCGGTCGGCCTGTATCTTCGCCCAGTTGTCGATCTGGTTCGACGGGATATCCTCCGTGTACACGGTCATGTCGAAGGCCGTATAGGCGTTTGTCCCGTTCGCTCCGATGGCAGCCATGAGCTTGTCGTATTCGTTGGGAATAGCCAGTTTGGATGCTTCGTACGACAGGCTGTCGATGATATGGTAAACCGCCTTTCTTTCTTCGTCGCCGGTGGTCTTGCGATAGATCTCGAATTGTGCTTCAATCCGGTCGAGAAGAACCTTTTCAGCAGCGTAGTCCTGTGTTCCGAACTGTTCTGTTCCCTTGAACATCAGGTGTTCAAAGTAGTGCGCCAGTCCGGTGTTCTCTGCCGGATCGTTCTTTCCGCCCACCCGTACGGCAATGTACGTCTGGATACGCGGGGTCTCTTTGTTGACTGTCATGTACACTTTCAGGCCGTTGTCCAACGTATATATACGCGCTTTAAGCGGGTCGTTGGGTACGGTTTCATAAGAAAGTTTGCTTTGAGCGGCATTGCAGGCCATACTTGCTGCAATCATGAGCAGGAACAATGTTCCTGATTTAACGGATGATCTCATCATATTGAATAACATTTTAAGGGTTAAGTAAAGCAAAGATATGAAAAGGATTGAAAGAACTCTTTGTTTTTTGTATTTTTGTCGCCTGACACTTAATTTTTAAAGGAAAGATATGATTACTATTGAACAGCTAAAAGACGTGAAAGAGCGCACTGATGCGCTGAGGAGGTATCTTTGACGTCGACGGGAAGAAAATTCAGGTCGAAGAAGAGCAGTTAAGGACTCAGGCTCCGGGCTTCTGGGATGACCAGAAGAAAGCCGAGGCGCAGATGAGGTTGGTAAAAGGACTTCAGAAATGGATCGATGGGTACAATGAGGTGAAAATCCTGACTGATGAGCTGGAACTGGCGTTCGATTTTTATAAAGATGAACTCGTTACGGAAGAAGAGGTAGACGATGCATATAAGAATGTGTTGGAAGCCGTCGAGAGTCTGGAGTTGAAAAATATGCTCCGCGAAGAGGCCGACCAGATGAGTTGCGTGTTGAAGATCAATTCGGGCGCCGGTGGCACCGAAAGCCAGGACTGGGCTTCCATGTTGATGCGCATGTATCTGCGTTGGGTCGAAGATCACGGATATAAAGGCGCGGTCTCTAACTTGCAGGAAGGAGATGAAGCCGGAATAAAAACCTGTACGATCCGGATAGAAGGCGATTACGCTTATGGCTACCTGAAAGGGGAAAATGGCGTTCACCGTCTGGTTCGTGTATCGCCTTACAATGCCCAGGGCAAGCGGATGACTTCTTTCGCTTCCGTATTTGTTTCGCCATTGGTGGATGATACCATTGAAGTACAGATCAATCCGGCGGCGATTACCTGGGATCTGTTCCGTTCGGGGGGCGCCGGCGGCCAGAACGTGAACAAGGTGGAGACCGGCGTCCGTTTGCGCTATAAATATAAAGACCCCGATACCGGCGAGGAAAGAGAGATACTGATCGAGAATACCGAAACCCGTTCACAATTGGATAACCGTGAAAATGCGATGCGTTTGTTGCGCTCGCAACTATACGATATGGAGTTGCAGAAGCGTCTGGCCGAGCAACGCAGGATTGAAGCCGGGAAGAAGAAGATCGAGTGGGGTTCCCAGATACGCAGTTACGTGTTTGATGACCGCCGGGTAAAAGACCATCGTACAAACTTCCAGACTTCGGATGTCAACGGAGTGATGGATGGCAGGCTGGATGGGTTCATTAAAGCCTGGTTGATGGAGTTTTCGGGAGAAGAATAACTTTCAGTTGCTTGAACTTACAATAGATCATGAACAAAATCATTCGCAAAGAACAATTTTCCGATAAAGTTTTCAAACTTGAAATCGAAGCGCCGCTTATTGCCGGATCGCGTAAAGCCGGACATTTCGTCATCGTGCGCGTCGGCGAAAAGGGCGAACGCATACCGCTTACCATTGCAGACGCCGATACGCAGAAAGGAACGATCACATTAGTCATACAGGAGGTCGGCCTTTCATCCGGACGTCTCAGCGGGTTAAGGGCGGGCGACTATATCACCGATGTGGTCGGCCCGTTGGGACAAGCCACACATATCGGGAACTTCGGTACTGTCGTATGCGCCGGAGGAGGTGTAGGCGTCGCGCCGATGCTGCCTATCGTCCGGGCGCTGAAAGCCGCCGGCAACAGAGTGGTTACCGTACTGGCCGGGCGCAACAGGGAGCTTATCATCCTTGAGAAAGAGATGCGCGAAAGTTCCGATGAAGTGATCATCATGACCGACGACGGTTCTTATGGGGAGAAGGGACTTGTAACGGAGGGCGTAGAAGGGGTGATCAGACGTGAGAAAGTAGACAAATGCTTTGCCATCGGCCCTGCCGTCATGATGAAGTTCGTATGTCTGCTCACTAAAAAATATGCTATTCCGACCGATGTGTCGCTGAATACCATCATGGTCGACGGTACCGGTATGTGTGGCGCCTGCCGTGTCACCGTAGGTGGAAAGACGCGTTTTGTCTGTGTGGATGGCCCCGAGTTTGACGGCCATCAGGTGGATTTCGACGAAATGCTGAAACGTATGGGCGCATATAGAGCCATCGAACGTGAGGAAATGAATAAGCTGGGTGGAACTGCCGGCGAAGCGGCAAGAGAATCCGGCGGGAAAGACCGCGATGCGCCATGGCGTGAAGAGCTGCGCAAAAAGATGAAGGCCAGAGAACGCAGTAGCATAAGCCGCGTCCGCATGGATGAACTCACTCCGGAGTATCGTGTCGGCCACCGTCTGGAAGAAGTAAACAAAGGGTTGACTAAAGAACAGGCCATGGTAGAGGCCAGACGTTGTTTGGACTGTGCGAATCCGGGGTGCATACAAGGTTGTCCGGTTGGAATCGATATTCCCCGTTTTATTAAGAACATAGAACGCGGCGAAATCCTTGAAGCGGCCGGAACATTAAAGGAAACAAGCGCATTACCTGCCGTTTGCGGCCGTGTCTGCCCACAGGAAAAGCAATGTGAAGCAAAATGTATCCACCTCAAAATGGGCAAGGAAGCTGTTGCTATCGGTCATCTGGAACGCTTCGCGGCCGACTGTGAGCGTGAAAGCGGCCAAATCTTCATACCTGAGATCAAAGACAGGAACGGCATGAAAGTCGCCGTCATCGGTTCCGGGCCGGCCGGACTTTCATTCGCCGGAGACATGGCGAAATACGGATATGACGTTACCGTATTCGAAGCGCTGCATGAAATCGGAGGCGTATTGAAATATGGTATTCCTGAGTTCCGCCTGCCGAACAGGATCGTAGATGCAGAGATTGAGGGTCTCGGCAGAATGGGGGTTAAATTCGAAAAAGACTGCATTGTCGGTAAAACCATCAGTATAGAGGAGCTGAAAGAAGAAGGCTTCCGGGGATTCTTCGTGGCGTCCGGCGCCGGGCTGCCTAACTTTATGAATATCCCGGGTGAAAATTCCATCAACGTCATGTCATCGAATGAGTACCTGACACGTGTTAACCTGATGGATGCCGCCAGTCCGGAATCAGATACTCCGGTGACTTTCGGTAGAAACGTAGCCGTCATCGGCGGGGGGAATACGGCGATGGACTCTGTCCGTACGGCTGTACGCCTTGGCGCGGAAAGGGCGATGATCGTCTACCGTCGTTCGGAAGAGGAAATGCCTGCACGTATCGAAGAGGTTAAACACGCCAGGGAAGAAGGGGTTGAATTTCTGACGTTACACAATCCGGTAGAATATATCGCTGATGAAGAGGGGAAAGTAAAACAGGTGATCCTGCAAAAAATGGAGTTGGGCGAGCCTGATGATTCGGGGCGCCGCAGGCCCGTTGCCATTCCGGGAGCTACGGAAACGATCGACATCGACCTGGCTATAGTCAGCGTCGGCGTATCTCCCAACCCTATCGTTCCGGGTTCTGTTGAAGGCCTGGAGATGAGCGGATGGGGAACCATCAAAGTAGACGGAAACATGGAATCATCCATTCCGGACATTTATGCCGGAGGCGATATCGTGCGCGGCGGAGCGACCGTGATCCTTGCTATGGGCGACGGAAGAAAGGCGGCGGCGGCCATGAACAGGAAACTTAAAGGGGATGGCTGACCCCGTCGTTCAGTTGTAATTCATTCATTTAAAAAACAGAATATCATGAGTAACAAAACAAAAAGATTTATGCTTCCGGAAGACGGGATTCCGCGTTATTGGTATAACATACAGGCTGAGATGAAAAACAAGCCGTTGCCGCCGCTGCATCCGGGCACCAGACAACCGTTGAAAGCAGAAGACCTCTTCCCTGTCTTTGCGGAAGAGCTTAGCCGTCAGGAATTGGATCAGGAAAATACCTGGATAGAAATACCTGAAGAAGTACGCGAAATGTACAAGAGTTATCGCAGCACTCCGTTGGTACGCGCCTATGGATTGGAAAAAGCGCTCGGTACGCCGGCGCATATTTATTTCAAGAACGAAAGCGTCAGTCCGGTCGGTTCCCATAAACTGAATTCCGCATTGGCGCAGGCATATTACTGCAAAAAGCAGGGCGTTACGAACGTTACGACCGAGACCGGCGCCGGACAATGGGGCGCCGCCCTCTCTTATGCAGCCAGGGCCTTTGGATTGGAAGCTGCCGTATATCAGGTGAAGATCAGTTATGAGCAGAAACCTTACCGCCGCAGCATCATGCAGGTTTTCGGCGCACAGGTTACCCCTTCCCCTTCGATGTCGACGCGCGCCGGAAAAGATATCCTGACGGCGCATCCCAACTATCAGGGATCATTGGGTACGGCCATTTCCGAAGCGATTGAACTGGCGCAGGCCACTCCCAATTGCAAGTACACGCTGGGGTCTGTATTGAGCCACGTAGCATTGCACCAGACCATTATCGGCCTGGAAGCCGAGAAGCAGATGGAAATGGCCGGCGAATATCCTGACATTGTGATCGGTTGCTTCGGCGGAGGGTCTAACTTCGCAGGTATCTCGTTCCCATTCATGCGCCATACGATATTGGACGGTAAGAAAACCCGTTATATTGCGGCGGAGCCGGCATCCTGCCCGAAGCTGACCCGTGGTAAATTCCAGTATGACTTCGGAGACGAAGTCGGATATACCCCACTGTTGCCTATGTATACGCTGGGGCACAACTTTGCGCCTGCCAATATCCACGCAGGAGGATTACGCTATCATGGCGCCGGGGTGATTGTATCCCAACTGTTGAAAGACGGATATATGGAAGCCGTTGATATCAGGCAACTTGATTCTTTTGAAGCGGGATTGCTGTTTGCGCAGTCGGAAGGCATCATTCCTGCTCCCGAATCCTGCCACGCCATCGCCGCAACTATTGGCGAAGCGAAAAAATGTATTGAAACGGGCGAGGAGAAGGTGATCCTCTTCAATCTGTCCGGCCACGGGCTTCTGGATATGGTTTCCTACGACAACTATCTATCCGGAGATTTGGTTAACTATACGTTGACGGACGATGATATCCGGAAGAATCTGGATGAAATCGGTAAGCTCTAAGGGGCGCGCATCTATCTAAGCAGCCCCTATAGGGGCATGCCTTAATGGAATCCGTGTTCATCCGCGTAGTCCGTGTCTTTATATATTCAGAGACACGGATTTCACGGATCGCACGGATTTATTTAATTCTATCGTCCTTAAATTGAGAATTGAGAATTACGATGCCGCATGGAAATCCGTGTTCATCCGCGTCATCCGTGTCCCTGAATACAGATTTAAACACAGAGACACAGGTTTTAATTTTAATGAAGAAGACCAAAAGTACACAGAGGCTTCGCTTTTAGTGGATTTTAAATTGTACATTTGAGTACCATAATTAACTTTCATTATTCATTAAAAATTTACTACCTATGCAAATTAAAGATTTTGTCAATGTTCTTTCCGGCGACGCTTTTTCCGCCGGACGTTACCGGAAGTGCGATATTTATCGTTCAGTGCTTAACCAGGTGTTCAGGTTTGACGGTAGCGGCCGTCCTTCATTGAAAACGGTTTTCACGCCCGCTTTCCTGAC
>JAIRNG010000136.1 GCA_031258135.1 Mediterranea sp. (in: CFB group bacteria) | reverse complement strand
GTGAAGTTAAAACATGCCGAACGGCTTCTGCTGGAAGGCAAATACAGCATCTCCGAGATAGCTTTCAAGGTAGGCGTCAACAACCTCTCCTACTTCCGCCAATGCTTCAAGGAAGAATTTGGCGCTATCCCGTCCGAATATCTGAAGAAGCTGAAAGAGAATGTTGGGAAATAGTTTTTTATCCTGTGTTTTTCTTCAGTGATTATCGCATTTATCGGATGAAGAAAGCGTTATTTACAAGAAAAATGATGCTTTCGACGGCGTATTTGCGCCATCCTCGCAGCGGAAAACGCTTCGACGCCGTTTTTATTACATTTAAATTGGTGAAAATCATTTCGACGGCGTTTTTATCGTTTTTAGTTAACGGAAAATCGTTTTGACGGCGTTTTTATTGTTTTTAGTTAACGGAAAATCGTTTCGACGGCGTATTTATCGTTTTTAGTTAATGGAAAATCGTTTCGACAGCGTTTTTATTGTTTTTAGTTAACGGAAAATCGTTTCGACGGCGTTTTTATTGCATTTCACAGTTGAAACGACGTTTCGACGCATATCGTGTAAAATTTTTTCGGCGGACGGCGTTTCGACGCCGTTTTTATTACATTTCATAATTGGAACGGCGCTTCGACGAAATCTGAAACGCAGATTCCCGCAGATTTCCGCAGATTCTTAATTTTAATCTGTAATAATCCGCGGGAATCTGCGTTAATCTGCGTTTCAAACCTTTTCATCTTTTATTATCTGAGATTATATACCACCGTTGTCACACTCTTGGCATCCAAAACGACCTGCCTGTCAACTGCAACAACTTCACCCGCAAGTTCCTTGCCGCCCGCAGTGGTATAGGTTTCGATTGACTTGGCTTTGCCGCTCCATCCCTCGTGCGTTTCGTTTAAACGAACGCCTTTATCCGAAAGATTGGTATATACCGCCACAATCTTATCGCCTTCGGGGGCTATCCATGCCGAACCGAAAAAGCTGTGCGATTCGTTCATGCCGAGAGAGATGCGGCGATAGCCCGGACGGATGAAACGGCTGTAATTGCCAAGCGCCCAAAGCGTGGCGGTGGCTTGGAAAGAACCTTCGTGTTGTATATCGCCGTCAACGCCTCCGGCAGGAATAAGCGAGATCAGCAGGAAGCGGTTCTTATGTCCCCAGCGGGATACATCCATAGAGGTCCAGAAACTCCAGGAAGATACGCCTGCCACAGTGAGGTCGTTGTGTATCACTTTCGACATATAAAGCGCTATGTCCATTTCGGAAGCCGGATCATAGCCCACAAACTCCGACGAACTGTATCCGTCGCCAAGCATGCTCCACTCGCTTTGCCATACATCCACGCCATATTGCTGTGCGGCCTGGGCCACTTGTTTGCGTACGCTGCGCATCCCGTCCCAGGAGCCATCCGTCCAATAACTGTGGGCGCAGATCAGATTCTTCACATGACTTAAATCGCCCACGTAAGCCGGCGAACCGGCTCTGAAGAACGCCGGGAGCACATTGCTGCGGTTGGCGTCGCCTTTCATCTTATACAGATATTCCCAATCACCGGCTTCGGCAAGCAGTATATCGACAGACAGGGCGCGTGCAGTCAGAGCCTTGTCAAGCTCGCGGGTCAGGTTGGCTATCTCGTCATTGGTCCATCCGCTGCCTTCCTGGCCGCTTTCCCAATTATACTGGGGTTCATTGACCGGCGAAATATGCGTCACCGGATAGCCTTCGTTCATGTAATGTTGAGCTACGCCGGCCATATAAGCCGCAAAGTCGTCGTAACGATCGCTCTTCAGATTGGATACTCCCCCCTTGTTGGAATACCCTTTGCCGTTGTAGGTGTACTGCACCGGCGGCGTATTGCTGAAGAGGACGATACTTTGGCAACCCAATTCCACGGCGCGGCTCAGGAAGTAGCGCTGCCCTTCGCAACGCGTCCAGTCGGGCGTCAGCTCATCCGTCAGATAAGATTCCGCCCGGCGGGACTTGTCTTCGATGCCGCTCGCATCTCCCTGTCCGGCGCTTCCTCCGCCAAGATTCACGCGCCAGAGGGAAAGCCCGATACCTTTGGGCTTTCCGTTCTCTGTTTCAGAGGAAAAGAGCAGTTCGCTTATCCTGTTGCGGCCCGAAGTCCAGTAGCGGCCAACAAATGCCGGCGACCAGCAATCGGAAGCTCCGAATCCCGCCATCGTCTGAAAAGTCTGCCCTGCGTTTATCGTAACAGCTTTCTCCACGCCGGCCGTATTGTCCGGATCAACGGTTACGGTATCAGGAACTTTATCACTGCATGACAAAGCTACGAACAACAGGGATAAGAAGAAACCGGTAAATTTCATCCTGTTCCGTATTTTAGTTCCAGCCCGGATTCTGAACGATCGAACCGTTGGACATGGTGATCTCATACAACGGAATGGGGAACACCAGGTCACGGTTTTCATTGAACGATATGCCTTTATCGCTCGATTCTTTCTGATTCTCCCATTCATAGATATCCGCCGTAGCCTCATTCGTATTATAAAGAACGAATGAGCCGTTCGGCCCCATAAGATTGCTGATCACTTTCTTGCCGTTATCATCCGTCCACCGGCGAATGTCATACAGGCGGTTCTGCTCGAAAGCCAGCTCCAGGCGGCGTTCGGCGCGAATGGCCTTCTGCAGATTCTTGCCCGTTGACGTCACATCGCCCAGATGCACGCGGTTGCGCACTTCGTTCAGGGCTTCCTGAGCTTCCGCATCCGCTCCCAACTCATTGCTGGCTTCGGCATACATTAATAATACATCGGCATAACGCAACAAACGGTGATCCAGAGGTATCTTGTCGGTGTTATAAACCTCCGGTCGATCCTTCACAGGTACGAAGTACTTACGAATGATGCGGGCGGGCTTGTGATCTTTCGGGTCGATGATGTAGCAATTCTCATCCCATCCGTATTTCTCGATATAATCGCTGTAAGAAGCCATCTTCTTGCTGTTCTCCACGAAAACGCCGAAGTTGTCCTCGCCGGCGATCTCCGTACATCCTGTTTTGATAATCGTCCAGCGCAGGCGTTCGGTGTCACCGGCGGCAAGATAGGCGTTCTCAAGATCGCTTGTAGGCTGACACCACGACCATCCGTCGCCGGGGCCATTGCGCGCTCCCGTCACTACGGTCAGCGAACCGCCAAGGGCATACGTGCCGTCGTACTTGAACTGTACCTCGAAGAGGGACTCTTCATTATTATTATGCTCAACCGACCATACGTCGCCGAAGTTGTCCATCAGCCTGTATTTGCCTTCGTCGATCACAGTCTTCAGTACGCTCCGGGCTTCCTGCCATTTTTCCTGATATAAATAGATCTTGCCTAAAAAGCCGAGCGCCGCTCCACGGGTGGCGCGCCCCACGTCGGCGGCGGCATACTGATCACGTTGCGGCAATACGCCGGCGGCTGCTTTGAAGTCTTCTTCTATGAATTTATATACATCTCCGGCGGAACTGCGTTCAATGCCTTCTATCTCTTCCGGCATTACGAAGCCTGTCACCAGAGGCACATCGCCAAAGTTCTTCACCAGCTCGAAGTAGAAGAGGCCGCGAAGGAAACGGGCTTCGGCGATCATCTGCGCCTGTTTTTCCTCATCCTTAAAAGTAGCCTGCCCGATGCGTTCAATGGCGATATTGCACCGGAGGATGCCTTTGTAACGATACTGCCAGAAATTGGAGATTGCACCGTTACTTTGTCCTGTGCCCTGATAGTGCGCCAGAGAGATGTAGTCGCTTTGCGATTGTGAGGTATTGCCCATCCATGCATCGTCGCTGCACATTTCCGACAGCAGCCAGACGGTATTCACCTGCCACCATCCGTTAAAGGTCAGCGCATTGTAACATCCGTTTATGAATGATTCGGCCTCGGCTTCGTTCTGGAAATAAGTATCCAGGTTTTCCTGCCCTCTCGCATCTTCCGTCAGGAAATCATCGCAGGCGACGAATGTGAAAGAGAGTATCAATGCTATGATTATATGTATCTGTTTCATAATAGGGAAATTTAAAATTTGAAGTCTATACCAAATAAGAATGTTCTTGGGTTAGGATAGGCAATGCCGTCGATACCCGTTTCAATTACGCTGCCGTCCATCTGCGGGCGTTCCGGATCCATACCGGAATAGGCGGTGATGGTGAACGGGTTTTGTGCAGACAGCGAAAGTCTGAGTTCAGCGCCGCGGATCACGCTCTTCGGCAAGGTGTAACCAAGTTGCAGCAACTTGCAGCGTAAGTAAGAACCATCTTCCACAAAGAAGCTGGAAACGCGGGAATAGTTCAGGTTAAGGTCGTTTGCAGACAGACGGGGGATGTCGTTGCTGCTGCCTTCGCCGTTCCATGCTTTTGCATAAGCGCCGGCATAGACATTCTGTCCGTTGGACCCGGAATAGAGACCTTTCGTTTTATTGAAGATGTCGTTACCGATGGTGCCGTAAAAATTCGTTGTAAAGTCGAAGTTCCCATACTTGAATCCCAGGTTGAAGCCAAGCATCAGATCAGGATAGGGATTGCCGATCCATGTCTTGTCGTTTTCATCCAGCGTACCGTCATAGTTGAGGTCTTTGAAACGGATGTCACCCGGCTGGGCGGAAGACTGAATCATATTCCCGTGCTCGTTGGTATGAGCGTAAACATCCGTCCAATTCTGGAAGATACCGTCCGCCACAAAACCATAGAAACGGGAAATCAATCCGCCGTCTTCATTACGTATAATATTGTCGCTATTGAATCCGCCCGTATTAATAGGGCCGTCGCCGGAGAATCTGATGGCTTCGTTCCTAACGGAAGACAGGTTGACGCCGACATTGTATGAGACGCCGCCAGCCTTGTCGCGCCAGTTGACGCCGAGTTCCCATCCGGTGGCTTTCATGCTGCCGATGTTCATCCATATCTGGCTGTTCCAGTCGGGATAGCCGACGGCAAAGATATTTTGCTTCTTATAAAGCATATCCATAGACTTCTTCTGATAGATATCGAAAGTTACATCCAGGCGGGAATCAAGGAAAGAGATGTCCAAGCCAAGATTATAATCCTCCACCGTCTCCCATTTCAACAGGCTGTTGCCTACCGAGCCTATAGTTGTGCCCGTAACCCGGTCGGGAGTAGAACCAAAAACATAGTCGGACTGCGTAAGCGTGGTCAGGTAAGCGGAATTGTCGATACTCTGGTTACCGACGCGCCCCCAGCCTGCACGTACCTTGAGGTTGCTGAAGAGCTTCTGATCCTGCATGAATCCTTCACTTATAACACGCCACGCCACGGATACGGACGGGAATATCGCGTATTTGTTTCCCGCAGGGAATTTGGAAGACCCGTCGGCGCGGAGGGAGGCGGTCAGGTAGTAACGGTTATCGTAGTTATACATGATACGGCCTAAGTAAGACACAAGCGTATTGAAACTTGTCGAGCCTTCGCTTTTCTGGTTTTGAGTACCGGCATTCACTTCCTGCAAGTTGCCTGAATTATTGGGGATATCCTCGCGGGAGCCTTTCACCTGATATGCCGCATAGCGTTCGGCTGTGAAGGCGGCCATAGCATTGAGATTATGCTTCTGAGCGATGGTTTTCGTATAGTTTACCGTGTTTGTCCAGTTCCAGTCAAGCCATTCCTGCATTTCACGGGATATGCTGCTGAGATCGGTTTTTTCCAGAGCGTCTATATAAAATTCGGGAGTAAACGAGTCTGAACGCCGGATATGTGCATTTATACCCAATTGGGTACGTAGCGTCAGGCCTTTCAACGGATTGAGCTGCACATAAGGATTCAGCAACATGCCATATTCGCGGGAATGGCTGTTCATGCGGGAAATGGAAGCAGCAGGATTCCATTCCTGATTGTTGTAAGAACGCTGGTAGTTATTATACCCGTTATCGCCCCATTCCGGTTGCGGACGGAAGACCGGAGTTGTCGGATCCATAGACATCGCAGCCGAGAACAGGTTCGGCGTATCATCCCAGGATTCCACGCGCGGAGCCATATCGAAGCCCAGCTTTACATATTTATTAAAGGTGTACTCCGTATTCAGGCGGGCATTGATCTTGTCCCAATAACCATAATCATACTGCGAGTTGTTACGGAAATAGCCAACGCTGAAATTATATACCAGTTTGTCGTTGCCGCCGGAGAAGCCGAAAGAATAGTTCTGTACCAAAGCCGTCGGATTGATCACTTCATTCCACCAGTCCGTACCGCCGGGATTAGTTGTTTTGCCGGTATCATTCCATATCGGAGTGCGACCGTCATTGGTATAACGGGCGTTAAAGACCTGTTCGTATTCGGAAGCTCCGGCTATGCCCGGTTTGGAAAGCGCCTGAAAACCCGTCGAAACGGAGAAGTTGAAACGGGTTTGTCCGGCAACTCCTTTCTTTGTCGTGATCAGGATTACGCCGTTAGAACCGCGGGTTCCGTAAATAGCAGCTGCGGAAGCATCCTTCAGAACCTCCATCGATTCGATGTCGTTGTTATTCAGAAAATTGATGCTTGTGCCCACCGGCATGCCATCCACTACATAGAGCGGACTACTGCCGTTGACGGTGGTTACGCCGCGAATCAATACTTTCGGCTGAGCGCCCGGACCACCGCCGCTGGCTACCTGTACGCCGTTGACTTTACCCTGAAGGGCGTCCATGGCGTTACCGGTAACAACCTCGGTGATTTGACTGCCTTTTACGGTAGAGATAGAGCTGGTCAGGTCGCTCTTTTTCACAAAGCCGTAACCAATCACCACTATTTCATCCACCAATTCGCTCGATTCTTTCAGCGCTACCATAATCGTGCTTTGTCCGTTTACACGTATCTCCTGTTTTTCAAAACCGATTGAAGAGAATACAAGCGTCGCGTCTCCGGCGACATTTGTCAGTGAATAATCACCGTTCAGTCCGGTTATGGCGCCATTGTTCGAACCTTTAACTTGTACGGTTACTCCGATCAGCGGCTCATTATCCGTTGTTGAAGTCACTACGCCTTTCACGGTGATTTGCGCATAGCCGCACAGGCTTGTCAGCGCAAGACACAATAGTAATATTTTCTTTTTCATATTAATTCTGTAATTATTAAATTAATTAGCGGGAACTAATTTACCTCTGCCCAGATGGGCGTCGAATATAAGTTTATAGTTTCCGGTGATGTTGACGGTCGGCTTCGCCCAGTTATCAGGAACCCAGTTCGGCACAGTCCACGCAGGGTTGACGTATCCTCCGTAATATCCGAAGATTTCGGGTTCATTTGAATTATCCACACGCCATGTGCAATAGTTCCACCAGTCGTTGCTGTGCCAGTTATGGATCAGAAAGTTCATTTGGGTTCCGGCGTCAAAGAACAAAGATTCTTCCAGATAATAGAGATGCGGATTGGTCCCATCTTGTGTGAAACGCTTCACATCAGAAGGCCCGCCGGTCATATATCCGAAATAAAACTCTTGCAGCCATGAGCCGCCATCACCCCAGGTATCAAGACTTGTCGAACCATACGCATGAGGAACGGGATCAATGGCCTCGGCGATAGGATAAGTCTTCACGCTGTATGTGCTGTTCTTTACGTCAAGCGTGATCTCATAATAGATATTGGCCTGTTCAAGCACAATAGGTTCCGCAGTTTCAGGATCGTCCGTCAGTTTGCTGTCATCTTCCGGATCGAGTCCGAAACAAATCGGAGCAAAATCGCTCTTCTGCGGTAGGAAGAAGATCTTAGCGCCTGCTTTCTGACAATAATAATTGGCCTTGTACTGATAAGCGCCGGTATGTTCAATCACCATCGGTACGCCGAACACATCACTGTTGAGTTCTTCCGTCGTTTCCACGTCCGCCAGATACATCTTCGGGAAGTCGGGCATTTCGGAAACAGTGATCACGCTTATGGCAACTGTCTCGTTCATCTTTTTGTCGACAGCCGTAATGGTCACATTGTAACTCTTTGCTTCGTTGGGAAGAACAATCTTTTCGGAGAAGTTCAATGTGTTGCCGGAAGCCTCAATGCGACGGTTGTCAAAACCGTCAATACCCGGTATGTTGACCGTAACATAATCCAGTTCACGATCATCGGATATTGAAAAGCGAAGGGTAAACTTCGTTTCCGGCTTCATCAATACAGTAACAGCCGCATCAGGAGTTGCAGTGAAAGCAGGAGCTGCAAAGTCTCCGTCCATCGTAATCAGCACATCTTGCGAAACGTTACGGCCGCCAACATCGGTTACGGTAACTTTCACCGTGAAGCGTTCCCCAATCTCATTTCTGCTGAGGTCATAAGAATAACTCAGGTTATACGACTCCTGAGGTTTGCCGTAAATTCCGATCAGATCAATAGTTTTGTCCAGATTGAGATCGGTGCATTGCAACCGGACGGTTGCAATACCGTCTTTGTCCGCCAGAATCCCTTCGATAGTAAACCGGTGGCCGGCTCCAGACTGGATATGGTCTGTCGTCAAAGTCATTGTCGGGTTTTGTCCGTCCACGTCAGGATAACCCTCATCCCTGTCACATCCGGCAGTCCATAAAGCCAATGATAGAAATGCCCAGAGCAGGGCGACATTCGATAAATAATTCTTCATAACATTTGTTTTTTAAAAGTGAACAAAGAGGATAATAATAGCTTTCAGCACGAATTTAATCTGATTTTCCGTTCCGGAAGCTATATAAACCGTGCAGAAAAGATATACAAATCGGTCAATGCACGATTTGTAGCTGTTAAATGCACGATTTTATTTGTACTTTTGACCCAATCCAATGAAAAACAACCTGTCATGAAACGTTTATTGCCCTTCCTTTTAATCTGTCTCCCGTCTGTACTGTCCGCACAATCTTATACTGTCAGGCAATTGGGCGTGAAAGAAGGGCTTTCCGATAATCATGTCGTAAGTATAGCTCAAGACAAAAAGGGAGCTTTATGGTTTGCTACGGAAGAAGGATTAAACAAACTTGACGGCATACGTTTCACTCCCTACTACAAGGAAGAAAACCCCGGCAGGCAAAGCATCACCGGCAA
>JAIRNG010000120.1 GCA_031258135.1 Mediterranea sp. (in: CFB group bacteria) | reverse complement strand
AGTAGTTGGGAAAGTTGGGGTGAGGCTGTGCTTCTTGCCGCCCGCGGCATGGGTTCGGTAGCGGAAGGCCCCGAAGACGAAGACGACTACAACGGCGGAACGTACATCGACCCGAACGCTTAGTAAATTGAAAATTGAAAATTAAAATCCGTGTAATCCGTGTAATCCGTGTCAGAGATTCTTTTAGACACGGATTTCACGGATTACACGGATTTTTAATTCTATAATTATAATCTGCGTTTCAAATCCCTGTTATTTCCCGCATAAACTCCTTGATTTTTCTCCCAGATAGCCGCCGTGGTGGCGTTTTGAATAATCGGCCACAGTGAATCCTGTCTTTTTCATTGTCTGTACCACCAATATGTCGCCGATAACCGTCATTACGGTGGTCGACGTTGTCGGAGTCATTCCGATCAGACAGACCTCGTCGGGCCGTCCGGTACAGAGGCATACATCCGATTCCCGGGCAAGCGGACTTTCGGGGTTTCCGGTGATTACGATAAATCTCAGTTCCGGGTTCAGGTTGTGCGCCAATTGGGTCAGCTCCACAATTTCACGGGTTTTACCGGAATTGGATATCAACAGGAGCAGGTCGTTTTCCTGCAGTACGCCCAAATCGCCATGTTGCGCTTCGCTGGGATGCAAAAACACGGCGGGTATTCCGGTAGAACAGAATGTTGTGGCGATGTTCATGGCGATTTGCCCGGCTTTCCCCATTCCGGAGGTTACCAGCTTGCCTTTTTTTATATGGATTTGCTCCACGATAAGCTCCACGGCTTTTTCATAAACGCCGGTCACAGGTATGTTCAGGACGGCTTGCGCCTCTTGTTGCAAAAGGTTTTGAATAGAATTTATCATCTGTTATGCTTAAAACAAAAGGAAATGATTTGTGTTAATGAGACGCAAATATCCATATTTTCCCATAAACGGCAATAATTTTTGTTGTATTTTTGCAACTTCACATAGATAATCGAGCTTTGATGGATTATAATCGATATACGCTGAGCAACGGGTTGCGCGTTATACACCGGCCGGTCCCGTCGAAAGTGGCCTACTGTGGTTTTGCCATCAATGCGGGTACGCGCGACGAGCTTGTTCATGAGCATGGCATGGCCCATTTCGTCGAACACATGATGTTCAAAGGTACCAAGTCGCAAAGCGCCCGGAGTATCCTGAACAGGATGGAGTCTGTCGGCGGAGAGCTTAATGCATATACCAATAAGGAAGAGACGGTGGTCTATTCGGCTTATCTTGTTGAACATTACAGCCGGGCGGTCAGGTTGTTGAGCGATATTGTGTTCCATTCCACGTTCCCCGAAGAGGGGATCCGCAAAGAGGCGGAGGTCGTTATGGATGAGATCCGTTCGTATGAGGATAGTCCGTCGGAGTTGATTTTCGATGATTTCGAAGATATGATCTTCCGCGGCCATCCGTTGGGGCATCACATCCTGGGAGTTCCCGCGCTTCTGAAAGGATTTACGAAGCAGCATGCGCTCGATTTCACTTCACGCTACTATCACCCGTCCAACGCCGTCTTTTTCATACAGGGCGACATCGGCTTTAAACGGATTATTTACCAGCTGGAGAAAGCGATCGGAGATTTGCCGGACATACGGGTTGAGAATGAGCGCACTCCCCCTCCGGCTTACGTATGCCGGAGTGAAACGTTGCGTAAAGGAACGAGCCAGGCGCATATCATGTTAGGTTGCCGGGCGTACGATGCCGGCAATGAGAAACGTACCGCCCTTTACCTCCTGAACAACATGTTGGGTGGTCCGGGCATGAACAGCAAATTGAATATGAGCCTGCGCGAGCGGCGCGGTCTGGTCTATACCGTAGAGTCTAACCTTACGTCCTACACGGATACGGGCGTTTTCTCCGTCTATTTCGGAACCGACCCCGACCGCACCGAATGTTGTCTTCGGCTCATAGAGCGCGAAATGAAAGCCTTGCGTACTAAAAAGTTAACCGGAAGCCAGTTGTCGGCTGCCAGGAAACAGTTGGTCGGACAGATCGGTGTGGCTTCGGACAGCAGTGAGAATAACGCGTTGGGAATGGCAAAGATATTCCTGCATTACGATAAATGGGAGTCGCCCGAATCGGTGATCAAGCGGATAGAAGGGTTGACGGCGGAACGGTTGCAGGAGGTTGCCGATGAGATGTTTAATTTCGACCGGATGTCTATGCTTGTCTATAAGTAATGACATCCGGTCTTCAAAAATCATACGTTATGAAAGTAGTTGTAGATGAAGGGATCCCGTATGTAAAAGAGGCCATCGGAACCATAACCGGTGACGTGGCGTATGCGTCCGGCGATAGCTTTACGCCGGAATTGATAAAGGACGCGGACGCTCTGATTGTCCGTACCCGCACGGTATGTAACCGTGAACTGCTCGAAGGGAGCAACGTGCAGTTCATTGCCACGGCCACGGCAGGCTATGACCATATCGACACCCGGTATTGCCGTGAAGCGGGCATATCCTGGATAAGTACTCCGGGGGCGAACGCTAACGCTGTGGCCGAGTATGTCGAAGCGGCCCTGCTCCTGTTGCAGAAGGATAGGGGGATACCTCTTAACCGGATGAAGATAGGTATTGTCGGAGTCGGTAACGTCGGAGCGAAAGTTAGCGAGAAGGCCAACGCCCATGGCCTGTCCATACTGGAAAATGACCCCCCGCGTGCGGCGCGGGAAGGAAGCGGACATTTCGTTACGCTGGAACAGATTGCGCGAGAGTGTGATATCATCTCCTTTCACACCCCGCTGATTATGGAGGGCGAATACAAAACTTACCATCTGGCGGACAAAGAGTTCTTCCACTTGCTCAAAAAGAAACCGTTCATTATCAATACGGCGCGGGGTGAAGTGATAGACACCGCGGCCATGTTGGTCACGATGAAAAGAAAGAGGATATCGGATGTGATCATCGACGTGTGGGAGAACGAACCGGATATCAGCCGCGCATTACTGAAGCGGGCGTATGTGGCCACTCCTCATATTGCCGGATACTCGGCAGACGCAAAGGGAAACGCCACCCGGATGGCGTTGGAAGGATTGTGCAAACACTTTAACATAACGGATGCCGAGATCAACATTGAACTGCCGCGTCTGAGGATTACGACGAAGAAGCTCTACAATAACTATGGAGATATCGCCCTGATCACTTACGACCCGAGAAGAGATACGAAGAAACTGAAAAAGGAACCGGAACGCTTTGAAGAGTTCCGCAACAACCATCCGCTGAAAAGGGAAGCGGAAGTATACCACGAAGCGTACAGGAAATGCTTCAACTACAGCTCCTTCAGGAAGCATATATCGAAAGGCATGGGGTGATCCCTCTCCCTGACGGCCGTAAGGGAATCATTCCCTCTGCTTATTCGGCGCCCCTTCCGTAGGCGCGGTATTCCAGGGGAGTAAATCCTGTTTGCTTTTTAAATAGCGAAAAGAAGTGTTCCGTCGATTTATAATCCAGCATAAAGGAAATCTCCTTTACGGAACGGGACGTTTCTACCAGCAACTGTTTGGCCTTACGTATCTTTAATTCATGGAAGTACTTGGCCGGAGCGTAACCGGTATAATCCTTGAACACCTTGCGGAACCAGGAGTAACTGATGTTGAGTTTCATGGCCAGTTCTTCGGGGTCGACGTTCTTAAACACGTTCTCGTTCATGATAATCCTGGCCTGCTCAATCTTCTGGTCGATATCGCCGATTTCAAATATCTTGTTTTTAGAGATGGAAAGGATCATGCCGATCATGTGGAGCACGATTCCTGAGAGATACTGCTGGGCGGATATCCTGTCTTTCTCCGCAATCTCGATAGCCCGTGAGAACAGGCTTACCAGCTCTTCGTTAAGTCCGACTTCCAGTATCTGGTTCTCCCTGATGAGGAAGGCGTTTTTAACCAGATTGTCTGCTATAACCCCCTCGAAACCGATATAGTATTCGTTCCATCCCGTCTCCTGCAACGGACGGTAGGTGTGCCATTGCCCGGGGAAGAGCATCATCAGGCGGCCCTTACATATCTGTTTTTCGGGAACGGAGTCGGAACGGAACAGCCCGCGGCCTTTGGTGATATAGACGATCTGGTACTCATGGAGCACTCTGCCTTTCTGCGCGTCGAAGTAATAGCCCGACGGGTGGTCTCTCAACGGATAGGGAGAGCCGGGCCCGATGGACTGAAAGCCCACCGTATTGACCCACAGACCGAACTTACGGTCCGTATCGTTGACGATGAGGTACTTGAATGCTACGCCCAAATCATTATAGTTCTTTGCCATACGTGTCTTTCCGGGGTACTCCGTATGGCAAAGATAGAAATTATTTCGGGAGATTGAAAGCGGCGGTCATTTCTTGCATCTGTTCGTCCGACATTCCGTCCGGCTCGAAGCCCATAGACTTGGCCGCGATATAGATCAGAGCCGATTTGTTCAGCACGTCGATCTGGTCGAAAGCCTGCATGGCGTCACAGTCAACGGCAAACACGCCGTGCTTTTCCCACATCACGACGTCGTACTCTTCCAGTTCCCTGATGGTGGCGTTGCCCAGCTGCACGGAGCCCGGCAGTTCATAGGGAATGATGCCCAGCCCGCGCGGGCAGAACGCCTTGGTTTCGGGAATCATGCTCCATAATACCCGCGTAGCCACATCTTTTTCGAGGAACTTCGGGCTGTGCGTCATGGCTATCAGTTCAATGGGATGGGTATGCACGGCGGCTTTGAAAGGGGAGCCGGAGCCGATCAGATAATTGTGCACGCCGAGGTGGGAAGGAAGCTCGGAGGTGGGAGCGACGGGGTTGTCGGCTATAATCACATAGCCGGCGCAGTCGTCCAGGATACGGATGACCGAACCGTTCTCCATCGGCCGGCGCGCCAGGTCGCGCATACGTTTGTTGGTTCCCTTGCAATAGAAGTAGCAACCTTTCAGGTGAGGCAGCGTCGCCCCTATGGCTCTCGCCTCGCTGATAGGGGGCATCCGGCGGATAGCGTCGTCGACGAATCCGGTCACGTTGACCGTGATGTTACCGCCGTTGCGTTCCGCCCAGCCTTTTTGCCAGAGGTATCCGGCCACTTCGGCCACCCTGTTCACCTCCTGCGCCAGTCCGGGACGATTGTCTAAAATTGATTTCATCTTTGAGTTTTAAGTTTTATAGTTACGATATTGACAATAAGAAATGCAAAATTACGAAATAATCCGTATCTCATCCGGGACCGGTGAACTTTATGCCTGTTGTGCCATAGCTACTACGATGACGGACGAGATCAGCGCCAGCAAACCGGCGGTCAATACGGCTATCGTCAGGCCGCCGACGCCCTTCCACTCTTTCAGCAGGATGCCCCAGACGTTGCTGAACGTAACGTTCAACGACATCAGGATGCTCCAGGAAAAGGCCAGCAACACAGGACTGCCCGCCAGGAAACTCTTGCCCATTTCCAGTCCGAAGAATTGTGAATACCAAAGCGCGCCGGCCAGGGCGCAGAACGACAGGTTGTTCGCCAGTACGTTTCTCTTCACGGAGAAGTATTCTTTCCCGGTTCTGTTCCTTATGTTCTGCAGGATGCAGTAGGCCGCATTGGTCAGGAAACCGCCGGAAGTCACTAAGAAGATGACCGGCAAACCGGCATACAGGCTTTTCACGCCGCCGGCGGAGGCGGCTTCCTTTACCGGTGCGCCGGCCTCCAGCCCGAGAGCGAAACAGGCGCTCATCACCCCTGCCAGCAAAGCCACGAGCAATCCTTTGGTCAGCGCAAACTCTTTCACCGCGGCTCTTTTCTCTTCTTCGGTCATATTTCCGGAGCGGAGACTTCCGGCATAACCGATGATGGCTATACCCGCCAGCGTAATGCCCACGCCGGTAAGCAGCAGCAGTCCCGTACCCGTGAACAGGTCTTCACCGGCAAGGATGGCCGGAAAGAGCGTGCCGAAGGCCGCACAGGTTCCCAGGGAGAGGCTCTGCCCCAGGGCTACGCCCAGATAGCGCATGCTCAGACCGAAAGTCAGACCTCCGACGCCCCACAACACTCCGTATATGATGGCTTTAGCGGCGCCGCCGGCGCTCCAGAGCTCAGGGAGCGAACTCCCTTCGGGCGTACCCAGCAAAGCTCCCGACAGCGGGAAGACCAGCCAGGCGAAAACGCCCTGGATGAGCCAGAAACTTTCCCAGCTCCACTCTTTCACTTTATTGATGGGCACGTACGAACTGCTTTGTCCGAAACTCCCGATGGCTATGATCAGTAAACCTGTCAGCGTATTCATGGCTTTGAGTGGTCGGTTTATCGTTTCAGGGTTACCTCTCTTTCGTACGTCCGGATTTCAGGAATAAATTCCTCGCCCACAGGTACGCCGTTCTTCAGACAGAACATATCCCATACGGCGTTCCAAGGGAGCGACTTGGACTCTTCGAGCAGCGCCAGACGCTCGAATCCCCGCCCGTCGGCTTCGTATTCGCGCAACGTGGCGAGCGGCTCCAGCAGGGCCTGCATCAGGCATTTCTGCGTGGCGCGGCTGCCCACCACATAAGCCCCGATGCGGTTTATGCTTGCGTCGAAGTAGTCTAAGCCGATATGCACTTTATCCAATGCATCGCAACGGACAATCTCTTTGCAGAGTTCCAGCGTGTCGTCGTTCATGGTGGTTACGTGGTCGCTGTCCCAGCGCACCGGACGGCTCACGTGCAACATGATTTCAGGGATATAAAGCAGCAGGGACGAAATCTTGTCCGCAACGCTTTCCGTGGGGTGGAAGTGTCCGGTGTCCAGCGTTACGATCTTGTTGCGGCTCGTACCGTACCCGATATAGAAGTCGTTCGACCCCACCGTGTAGCTTTCCAGACCGATACCGAATACTTTCGATTCGATGCAGTCTTTCATGTTCCTGTATTCCGTGGCGAATATCCTGTCTAAGGAATCCTTCAGCAACGCCCGGTATGTCATGCGGTTTACGGTCGTATCCTTGCTCCCGTCGTGCACCCACAGGTTCATGATGCACGGGTCGCCCTGGCGTTTACCCATCTCTTCGGCTATCCGGCGGCAACGGCTGGTATGTTCAATCCAGAAGTCGCGGATGCCTTTGTCCGGGTGGGACAGGGACAGATCGCCCGATTTGGGATGGGAGAAGGAGGTAGAGTTGAAGTCCAGCTTCATGTTGTGCGCTTCCGACCATTGCATCCAGCTTTCAAAGTGCGCGGGTTCAACCTGGTCGCGGTCTACGAACTTGCCGCCGAAGTCGCCGTATATCTCGTGCAGATTCAGGCGGTGCGTTCCCGGAATGTAAGAGGCCGCTTTCAGCACGTCTTGCCGCAACTCGTCGATGTTGCGCGCTTTCCCCGGATAATTACCCGTAGCCTGAATGCCGCCGGTCAATGTTCCGGCGGATTCGAATCCGGCGACGTCATCCGCCTGCCAGCAGTGAAGGGAGATGGAGACCTTTTGCAGTGCTTCCATAGCCTTGTCTGCGTCTACGCCTATTGCCGCATAGCGTTCTGCCGCTATGTCATAGGCTTTCCTGATTAATTCTTCTTTCATGATAAAAGTTTTTAAATTGAAAATTGAGAATTGAAAATTAAGACACGGATTACACGGATGACACGGATTTTGAACACAGGGATACGGAGTTAAATAAATCCGTGTTCATCCGTGAAATCCGTGTCCAATTCATAAATCGTAAATATCATAGGCTTTATCCCACCGTTCTGTATCTTCCGGTTCAAAGACGGCCGGAGGCATGGACTGCCGGATGATCCTGCGCATCCCGGCCATGTCCGCAGCTCCGGCGGCCATAGCCTGTACCATGACGTTGCCGATAGCGGTCGCTTCAGACGGCCCGGCATAGACGGTCACTCCGGTAGCGTTGGCCGTAAACCGGTTCAGCAGGTCGTTCCGGCTTCCGCCGCCGATTACGTGCAGGGCGGAAATGGGATGTGAGGTCAGTTTGCGAAGGTTGTCGAGCGTCTCGCGATAGCGTAGCGCCAGACTCTCAAAGATGCATCTCACCACCTGTGCACGCGTATCGGGTACAGGCTGGGCGCTCTCTCTGCAATACCGGCGGATAGCTTCTTCCATGTTCGCAGGGTTGGCAAACGCTTCCGCATCCGGGTTGATGATGCTGCGGAAAGGCTCTGCGGCCTGCGCCCCGGCAATCAGTTCGGGATATGAACATTCGCCCCATTCGCTCCGGCAACGCTCTAACAGCCACATGCCGCAAATGTTTTTCAGCACGCGGATGGTACCTTCCACGCCGCCTTCGTTGGTGAAGTTAAGTGCCCGGGCCTCTTCGGTGATCACCGGTTCGGAGGTCTCTATCCCCATCAGCGACCAGGTGCCGCTGCTCAGGTAGGCGAAGTTCTTGTCAGACGCGGGAACGGCGGCCACGGCAGAGGCTGTGTCATGTCCGGCAACGGCGATGACCGGTATCTCCCCGAGGCCTGTCTGACGCTGTATCTCTTTGCTCAGTACGCCTATCTTTTCGCCCGGATAGACGAAACGGCCGAAGCGCTCTTCCGTCAGGCCGATGGCGCCCAGCATTTCGGGGTCGGGCTTGCGGGTATGTGCGTTCACGAGTTGCGAAGTGCTTGCAATGGTATATTCGGTGACCATTTCGCCGGTCAGCAGGTAAGAGAGGGCGTCCGGCATGAAGAGTATCTTGTCTGCCGCGGCGAAAGCGCTGTCATGGTTGCGGCGCAACGTATCGAGCTGGAAGAGCGAATTGAAGTTCATCACCTGCAAGCCGGTCAGTTCATACACGCGGTTGCGGGACATGCGCCTGAAGAACTCTTGTGGAGCGCCCGTGGTATGCGGGTCGCGGTAGGCGTATGGCTGACGGAGGAAATGACCGTCTTTGCCTACGAAGACGAAGTCCACTCCCCAGGTGTCGATGCCGATGGAGGTGATTGCCGCGCCGCGTGAAGCGGCCGTTCTCAACCCCTCCACCACCTGACGGTAAAGCTCGTAAATATCCCAGTAGTAGTGGCCTTGCGCTTCGATCAACCGGTTGGGAAAGCGATTGACCTCTTCCAGTTCGATCCCGTTCCCGGTGAATGAGCCGAGAATCGTCCGTCCGCTGGTAGCGCCGAGGTCTACGGCAAAATAACAGTGTTTCATGGTTTCCTTTCTGTTCTGACGGGTGCAAATTTATACATTAATTCCCGATTTCCCCCTGTCTGTTTTGACGGAAAGAATATCTGTTTTGAGGGTTAAACACAGAAACACAGATTAAATTGAAAATTCAGTGCCTGAAAATAGTACTGCACTATTTAAGGGAATGAAAGATATTCAGGAAGTAGAAACAAGCATCCGGTGAACGGCAAGCGAAGGTTTTAATACCTCTGATTTCGTATTTGTTTCATAAAATTGCTTCGTTTTAATTAAAATTTCAATGAAAAATATGCCTATTCTAAATGAAAAAACTTATTTTTGTGCAGAAACTTCCAAATGGAAGATTAGGTTAAAAATAGGATTCAAATATTATTTAGATCATCAGGGTGAACTTGCAGAAGAGCACATAGGTGGAATTACTAAAGTAGCAAAAATGACGAATGATGATGTACTTACCTTAAAAGCCTCTGTTCTGTATGTCTTGAATAAGGCCGGAGGCGCACTTGATAAATATCGTATTTATAAATCTCTTTATTTTGCAAACAAAGAACACCTGAATAAATATGGCAGGCTCATTGTTTCCGATACATTCTTTGCCTTGCCTAACGGCCCGGTTCCTACAAAATTAGCTAATGTATTTGATTCTATGAGGGGTGGGGATATAAGTCGAAAAGATCGGGTTTTATTTTCCCCCATATTGGAAAGCGTAGAGCACTGTGGTTATGATGCCGATAACTTTTTCAGAGCAAAAGAACGTCCTGATATGGACGAACTTTCCCAAAGCGATATTGAATGTCTTGAGTTTGGCCTGAACAAGTGTAAAGGCAAGAGTTTTGGAGAGATAAAAGAAGAATCACATGATTCCGCGTGGGAGAAAGCATCCCAAAAACCCCGTCTAAAGTCAATTGACATACTTGATATGATAGATGATGAAAACGTAAGGATGAAAGAATATGTGATTGATAACATGTATTGTTTTTAATGGTTTCAATAGGAGACATTTTACTCGGCGAGTTTTTTCCTGAAGATGGGATAACACCTAAAAATGGAGAGCCGTCAAGAAAAAAAATGCTAATTGTTTTAGGCCAAGACACAGAAGGAAATTATATATGCGGAGTTGTTATCAATTCTGAAATTAAAAACAGAAACCCCGAAAGCCAATATCCACTCTACCCTCGCTTATATACGTTTTTAAAGCACAATAGTTTTGTGAATTGTGATAATCTTCTATGTGTATCAATTGAAAGGGCGTGCAATTTTGTGAAGATAGGACAAATAGCCATAGTAGATTTAGGATTTATCAGAAAAACAGTTGTCGCATCAAAAGTTATCAAAGGAAAGCTGAAAAAGAAGTATGGCTTATTTGAAATCGTTGAATGAATGGTGTAGGGTAATGTTAGGGAAAGGGCGATTAAGAGGTGAACTTTCTGATTTCTGCAGGCAGCTTTTTGGGCAAATGCAGGCAACTATGTGTCACAGACAGGTATGCCCTCTTAACGAGAGCGAATGGCCTTCTTTTTCTTCTTTTTTTTGAGTAGTTATTCATGCGAATCAGTAGTCAGTAGTTAAAGGAGTTAGCACTCGCTTCGCCCGTTAGGAGTTAAAGCTCAGATACCATCCGGGCTAAGGTGCGAAGCGCCTGATAACTCCTTTAACTCCTGCGCAAAGCGCTAACTCCTTTAACTCCTATTGGTATTATTATATATATATTATATAGGCTGGACTCCGGCTGGACTTTTTTTTAAGAGCCAGGCTGGACTTCCGGCTGGACTTTCGGCTGGACACCGGCTCAAGCTCCTCCCCATCCTCACCTTTCGC